>NZ_CP048422.1:365000-705000 GCF_010450875.1 Sphingomonas insulae | reverse complement strand
GTACGACGAGGTCGGGTTGGCCGGTTGGTACGGCACCGAATCCGGCCATCGCACCGCCCTTGGCGAGAGGTTCCGGGTGAAGGCGATCGCGGGCGCGCATACCACCCTGCCCCTGCCGAGCTATGTCGAGGTGACGTCGCTGGAGACCGGGCGGACGATCCTGGTGCGGATCAACGATCGCGGGCCGTTCGCGCGAGGCCGCATCGTCGATCTGTCGCGCGGGGCGGCCGACCTGCTGGGCATTCGGGCCGCCGGGACGGCGGCGGTGCGGGTGCGGCGCGTCGACCCGCCGGAGCGCGACCGGGCCCGGCTGCGCCAGGGCAAGGCGGCGGTGCGGCCCGATGCGTCGGCGGCGGACCTTGCCATGTGGCGCGATCGCTGGCGGATGCGGGGGCGATGACGGCCCGCCGATCTTGCCCGCATCGCCGCATCGGCGTAGCGGCTGCGCCATGAAACGCCTCGCCATCTATTGCGGCTCCGCCACGCCCGCCGACCCCGTCTATATCGAATCCGCCCGCGCGATCGGGCGGACATTGGCCGAACGCGGCATCGGCGTCGTCTATGGCGGCGGGCGCCTGGGGCTGATGGGTGCGATCGCGGACAGCGCGCTGGCCGCGGGCGGCGAGGTCATCGGCGTGATCCCGCAGGCGCTGGTCGATGCCGAGGTCGCGCACCGCGGCCTGAGCGAATTGCACGTCGTCGAGGGCATGCATGCGCGCAAGGCGGCCTTCACCGATCTTGCCGACGGGTTCATCACCATCCCCGGCGGCACCGGCACGATGGACGAGCTGTGGGAGGCGCTGAGCTGGGCGCAGCTGGGCTATCACGCCGATCCGGTCGGGCTGCTCAACGTCGCGGGCTATTACGATCACCTGATCGCCTTTTGGGAAAAGTCGGCGGAGGTCGGGTTCCTGCGGCCGCAGCATCGCGACCTGCTGATCGTCGACGACACGCTCGATGGCCTGCTGGACAAGATGGCGCGCCACGTGCCGACGCAGCCGATCGTCCGGATGAAGACGTCTGACCTCTAGCGCGCTGCCCAGCCGCGACGCGATCGTCGCGACCGCGCACGAATCGATCGCGCGCGGATCGAAGAGCTTTGCCGCGGCGAGCCTGTTGTTCGATGCACGGACGCGCGAGCGCGCGTGGCTGCTCTATGCCTGGTGCCGCGCGTGCGACGATATCGCGGACGGACAGGACCATGGCCATACCATGTCGGTGGTCGAGGATGCGCCCGCCCGGATCGCGGCGATGGCGACGCTGACCGATGCCGCCCTGGCGGGCGCGGTGATCGGCATCCCCGCCTTCGACGCGCTGCGGATCGTCGCTGCCGAGACGCGGTTGCCGGCACGCTATGCCCACGATCTGATCCAGGGGTTCCGGCTGGACGCGCAAGGCTGGCGGCCGCGGACCGAGGACGACCTGCTCACCTATTGCTATCATGTCGCCGGCGTCGTCGGCTGCATGATGGCGGTGATCATGGGTGTGTCGCCCGACGACGATGCGGTGCTGACGCGGGCGTGCGACCTGGGGCTGGCATTCCAGCTGGCGAACATCGCACGCGACCTGGAGGAGGATGCCGCGGCGGGGCGCTGCTACCTGCCGACCGCGTGGCTCGCGGAACTGGGGATCGCGCCCGATGCGGTGATGGCGGATCGGGCGAAGCTGGCGGTCCTGTCGCGCCGGCTGACCGACCGCGCCGCGCAGTTCGAGGCCAGCGCGCGGATCGGCACGCGGGCCTTGCCGTTCCGATCCGCCTGGGCGGTGCTGGCCGCGGCGGAGATCTATGGGGCGATCGGGCGGACGGTCGCCGGTCGCGGCGAACGGGCGTGGGACGCGCGGGTCACGACGTCGAAGGCGGACAAGTTGCGCTTCATCGCCAAGGCGTGGGTCGATGCGCGAGGCCGGTCCGCGTTGCCGGACGTGCCGCGCGATCGAGGGTTATGGCATCGCCCCTGACCCCCGGTGCGGGCGTCAGAGGGTGCGGAGCTTCGAGTCCGTCTTTGCGATCTGGGCGCCGGCCGTGCGGCAGGCCGCACCGATCATCGGATAGGGTACGTCGGTGTTGCGCGCGAGCTGGTCTGGCAGAGCGGCGCGGCATTGTGCCATCGACTGGTAGCGGGTCGGGACGATCCGAGCCTCGGTGCACTGGACGTTGCCATCCGCGCAGCCCATGATCGCCATGACGTAGAACAGGGGTTCCATATTCGCCTCACTCTCACCCGGTAAAATCCGTGGAGGTGGCATTATGTTCCGTCCGCTCGCTTTCGCGCCGGTGCGGCCGTGCCTACATACGGCGGCAATGCCTCCGATCGATCCGACCAATCACACCCGCGCCGACCAGCCGCTGCTGCCGACGCTTCGCCGCTTCCTGCCCTATCTGTGGCCCGCGGGTCAGGCCGGGCTGAAGGCGCGGATCGTCGGGGCGATGACGCTGGTCGTGATGAGCAAGCTCGTCCAGGTGTTCGGCGCGTCTTATACGCTGAAATATGCCGTCGATCGCATGGCGGTGGGGGATCGCGGGCTGGCGACGGTCGTGATCCTGCTGGTCGTCGGCTATGCGGCGTCGCGATTCTCGACGACGCTGTTCGACAATGCGCGCAACGCGGTGTTCGAACGGGTCGGGCAGGATGCGACGCGGCGGCTGGCGGCCAACGTCTTTCGCCATTTGCACGGGCTGTCGCTGCGCTTCCATCTGGAGCGGCGCACTGGCGCGGTGACCAAGGTGGTCGAGCGCGGCACCAAGAGCATCGATACGATGCTGTATTTCCTGCTGTTCAACATCGCGCCGACGGTGCTGGAACTGACGCTGGTGCTGGGCATCTTCTGGCACAGCTTCGGCTGGCCGCTGGTCGCCGCGACAGTGGCGATGGTCGCGGTGTATATCCTGTTCACGCAGAAGGTGACCGACTGGCGCAATGCGCTGCGCGCGCGGATGAACGACCTCGACACCGGCGCGGTCGCGCACGCGGTGGATTCGCTGCTGAATTTCGAGACGGTAAAATATTTCGGCGCCGAAGAGCGCGAGGCGAAGCGCTACGACGCCGCCATATCCGCCTATGCCGCCGCGGCGACCAAGTCGGAGAACAGCCTGGCGTGGCTCAACGTCGGGCAGGCGCTGATCACCAACCTGATGCTGGGCGGCGGCATGGCCTATGTCGCGTGGGGATGGAGCCAGGGGCGGTTTTCGGCGGGCGACGTCGTGTTCGTCTCGACGTTGCTGTCGCAGCTGTTCCGGCCGCTCGACCTGCTCGGCATGGTCTATCGCACCATCCGCCAGGGGGTGATCGACATGGCGAGCATGTTCGCGCTGATCGACACGCCGGCGGAGGTGACCGACATGCCCGGCGCCGCGCCGCTGGCGATCGCGCGGGGGCATGTGCGGTTCGAGGGCGTGCGCTTCGGCTACGATCCCGAGCGCGAGATCCTGCACGGGCTCGACCTCGATATCCCGGCGGGCAGCACCGTGGCGGTGGTCGGCCCTTCTGGCGCGGGCAAGTCGACACTCGCGCGGCTGATGTACCGCTTCTACGACGTCGACCAGGGGCGCATCACGATCGACGGGCAGGACATCCGCGACGTGCAGCAGGGGTCGCTGCGCGCAGCGATCGGCATCGTGCCGCAGGATACCGTGCTGTTCAACGACACGATCGGCTACAACATCGGTTACGGGCGCGAGGGCGCATCGCAGGCGGAGATCGAGGGTGCGGCGGCGGGCGCCGCGATCGCCGGCTTCATCGAACGCCAGCCCGACGGTTACGCGGCGCGCGTTGGCGAGCGCGGCCTGAAACTGTCGGGCGGCGAAAAGCAGCGCGTCGCGATCGCGCGGACGCTGCTCAAGAACCCGCCGATCCTGATCCTCGACGAGGCGACGAGCGCGCTCGACAGCCGGACCGAGGCGGACATCCTGGCGACGCTGCAGGCGATCGAGCGGGGTCGCACCACGATCGTCATCGCGCACCGCCTGTCGACGGTGGTCCATGCCGACCAGATCGTCGTGCTCGACGGCGGCGTGGTGGCGGAACGCGGCACGCATGGCGAGTTGCTGCGGCTGGGCGGCCTGTACGCCGAGATGTGGGCGCGCCAGGCACAGGAGCGCGACGAGGACGACGTGGCGGGCGCCAGCGAGGGTGCGCTGGCGGCGGAGTAGATGTCCGAATCAGCCGGCGCAGGTGAGGTGGACGAGGCCGGCGTTCCGGTCGAACACGATCGACGAGCAGTGCCGTAGCTGGTCCGCGCCAAGCGAGATAGTGTCGCGGCGCATATCCCGCTTCTTGCCCTTCGCGGTGACGACGATCTCGTCCGGGTCGGTAGCGGGTGCGGCAACGTCGCCGTCGCGGATCACGGCGGTGCTGCCGAAATCGCCGGTGCGTGCGCCGAGGCGGTCGATCGCCAGTGCACCGAGACGAAACGGCCGTCTGAGCGCAAGGTCGCGTACCGGCCGTTCCACGCCGAAGAAGATCTCGGTCGCCCGCCCTTCCCCCGACAGCATGCCGTCATACGCCTGCGCGAGGCGCACCGCCGCACCCGCGGTCGCCAGCGTCCGTGCGTGATGCGGGTCGAAGCGCACCCGCATCGGCGCGCCGCCGACATCGACGATGCCGATTGCCGCCACCCAGCCTGCGCCAAACAAGGTCATCGGAAAGCCGAGCTTTTCGAGCCGCATCGTGACGGTACTTTCCCCCGCTTGCGCCGGGCGCAGGGCAAAGCGCACGACCGGCTCGGGCAGACTGCCCGGGCCGATCGAGCCGTCGGCGACCGCCGCGAACGGACGTTGGGTCCAGCCGATCCGCTGCTTTTCCGGCTTGCCGCCGCCGTAAGCGATCCGCACGACCTGCGTCTGCGACATCACCAGGGTCGGCCCGACGTTGAAGCCGAAGCCGATTCCCAGCTTCCTTCCCATCCGGAAACCGCGCTGCGTGGCGATCGCGTCGGATACCAGGGGCATGCCGGGTGCCGCGGGATCGATCCTCAGGCGGATCGGTTCGCCGTTCAATCGCACCTCGATGATCCCGTCGCCGGTGACGACGCGTTCCTGCGGTGCTGGCGCGGCCCCGACAAGCAGAAGGGCCGCGGTCGCCGTCATCGTCATCGTCATCGTCCGTCGTATCACGGCCATCCCCCTGCTTCGAAACCGGGAGAAGAGCGGAGCGATCGTGTCGTTTCGGTGGCGCAATCGTGAATCATGGCCGATACGGTCGAGAAATCCTGCGCCTCGACGCTGGCCCGCCGTCCCCCTACATGGCGCGGTGATGATCCCCGATCCCCTGCCCACATTGTCGCGCGTCTTTGGTTTCCCGGGTTTTCGGGGCGTGCAGGAGGACGTGGTCAGCCGCGTACTGGCGGGGGAGCGGACGCTGGGGGTGATGCCGACCGGGGCGGGCAAGTCGCTGTGCTATCAGCTGCCCTCGGTCATGCTGGAGGGAACCTGCGTCGTCGTCAGCCCGCTGATCGCGCTGATGCACGACCAGCTGCGCGCCGCCGAGGCGGTGGGTATCCGCGCGGCGACGCTGACGAGCGCCGACCAGAACCGGGCGGAATCGATCGCGCGGTTCAGGGCCGGCGAACTCGACCTGCTCTATATCGCGCCCGAACGCGCCTCTACCGGGCATTTCCGCGAGCTGCTGGGATCGGCGAGGCTCAGCCTGTTCGCGATCGACGAGGCGCATTGCGTCAGCGAATGGGGGCATGACTTCCGCCCCGACTACCGGTTGCTGGCACCGTTGATGGATGCGTTTCCCGACGTGCCGCGGCTGGCGCTGACCGCCACCGCCGATGCGCATACCCGCAGCGACATCCTGCAACAGCTGGGCATCCCGCAGGACGGGCTGATCGTGTCCGGGTTCGACCGGCCCAACATCCGCTATGCGATCAGCCCCAAGGCGAACACGACGAAGCAGATCGCCGACGTCATCGCCGCGACGCCCGGCCCCGGCATCGTCTATGCGCAGACCCGCGCCGCGACCGAGAAGCTGGCCGAGGCGCTCGGCCGCACCGGGCGGCCGACGCGCGCCTATCACGCCGGGCTCGACGCGCACATCCGCCAGAAGAACCAGGCCGATTTCGTCGCGTCGGAGGACATGGTGATCTGCGCCACGGTCGCGTTCGGGATGGGGATCGACAAGCCCGACGTGCGCTTCGTCGCGCATGCCGGCCTGCCCAAGTCGATCGAGGCCTATTACCAGGAAACGGGCCGCGCCGGGCGCGACGGCGATCCGGCGGTGGCGCACCTGTTCTGGGGCGCGGAGGATTTCGCCCGCGCCCGCCAGCGGATCGGCGAGGTCGAGCCGGAGCGGCAGCAGGGCGAGCGCACGCGGCTGGCGGCGCTGGGTGCGCTGGTCGAGACGGCGGGATGCCGGCGGCGCATCCTGCTGAAGCATTTCGGCGAGGACCGGCTGGAGGATTGCGGCAATTGCGACAATTGCCTGGGGTCGCCCGATGCGATCGACGCGACGCAGACCGCGTGCAAGTTCCTGTCGGCGGTCTTTCGCACCGGGCAGCTGTTCGGCGCCGGCTATGTCGAGCAGGTCCTGCTGGGCCAATCGACCGACCGCAGCGTCGATCGCGGGCATGAGGCGCTGTCGGTCTGGGGCATCGTCGAGGGTGAGGAGGCGGCGTTGATCAAGCCGGTCGCACGCGCGCTGCTGCTGCGCGACGCGTTGCGCACCAACGCGCATGGCGGGCTGGAATTCGGGCCGGGCGCGCGGCCGATCCTGAAGGAGGGCGCGCGGGTGACGCTGGTCGTCCCGCCCAAGCGCACGCGCAGCCGCAAGCGCGATGCCGGCGTCGCCGCCAACCCGGCGGACCATTCGCTGTTCGAGGCGCTGCGCACCTGCCGCCGCGATCTGGCGAAGGAGGCGGGGGTGCCGCCCTATGTCATCTTCCACGATTCGGTGCTGCGCGAGATGGCGGCGCAACGGCCGGGCAGCCGCGCGGAGCTGATGCACCTGTCGGGGATCGGCGCGCGCAAGCTGGATGCCTATGGCGATGCGTTCCTGGCGGTGATCCGTTCCGCGGCGTGATCGGGTTCACGTGAAGACATGAAGCCGCGAAGAGGCAGAAGGGGATTCACGCGGAGGCGCGGAGACGCGGAGGTGTTCCGCTCATGGCCGCGGCGGCCTTTCATCATCAGCGGCTCGTAATGAGAACGGTGCTGCCGCGCACGAAACACCTCCGCGCCTCCGCTTCTAGGCGCGAATCATTCTTCTTTCTGCTTCCGTCTGAAAATCGCCGGAAAAAAGATCGACGAAACGATCCGAAGCCGACCAAAGCAGCTGACGCGGCACGGCTGATCGCGTATCGGCACCGGATGGCCGACATCCGCACCATCAACGAATCCGTCAGCGTCGCACCGCAGATCACGGTCGACGACATCGCCGCGATCAAGGCGGCGGGGTTCGTCGCGATCGTCAACAACCGCCCCGACGAGGAAGAGGCGGGCCAGCCGGCCGGCGAAACGATCCGCGCCGCGGCCGCCGCCGCCGGCCTTGCCTATACCGCGATCCCGATCACCCACGCCGGCTTTTCGCACCCGCAGATCGATGCGATGACGCAGGCGCTGGTCGAGGCCGACGGCCCGGTGCTCGCCTATTGCCGGTCCGGCACGCGCAGCTGCAACCTGTGGGCGCTCGCCGCAGCCAAGGCGGGGCGCAACCCCGAATTGCTGGTCGGACAGGCCGGCGCCGCCGGCTACGACCTGTCGGGCATGCGGCCGACGCTGGACGCGCTCGCCGGCGGCCGGTGAGCCGCACGTGACCGATCGGGGGATCATCATCGGGATCGTCGCGGCGATCGCAACGGCGCTGGCGCTGGCGATCGTCGCCTGGCTGCTGCTGCGTCGACGGACGGCGCGCATCGCCAGTCCCGAGGAGGCGGCCGAGGCGGCCGAACAGGCGCTGGCGGGTTTCGATACGCAGGGCGCCGTCGTCGGTGCCGATGGCGGCGGCGCGCTGGCGGTGGACCGGGCCGGCCGCGTCGCGGTGATGAAGCGCGACGGCAAGCAGATCGCGGTGCGCGAGGTCGCGTGGGTGGCGCTGCGCTCGACGGCGGAGGGTATCCTGATCGATACCGGCGAGCGCCGGCTGGGCGAGGTGCTGGTCGCCGGCGTCGATGCGCTGGACGTCCGCCGGCTGGCGCCCGCCGACCTCAGGCGACTGGTGCCCGAACTGCGTCGCGCCTGAACCGGTCGGTCGATCGGGAATTGTGCGCGCTCCCCCGCTGACGGGGGGAGCGCGCAGCGATCAGGCGGCCTGCGTCTCCAGCGCCGGATAGTCGGTGTAGCCCTCGGGCCCTGCGGTGTACCAGGTCTTCATGTCGTCCGCGTTGAGCGGCGCGCCGGTGCGCAGGCGTTCGACGAGGTCGGGATTGGCGATGAACCTGCGGCCAAAGGCGATGCCGTCCGCCACGCCGGAATCGAGATCGGCCTGCGCACCCTCGAGGCTGTAGTCCTGATTGAGGATCAGAGGCCCCTTGAACACCTTGCGGATCGCGGGCGACAGCTTGGGCACGTCGGTCTTGCCGAAGGTGCCGTCCGGCGCCTGTTCGCGCAGTTCGAGGAAAGCGATGCCGAGCGCGTCGAGCGCGGCGGCGGCGGGGACGAAGACGCTGGCGGGATCGCTGTCGTCGGCGCCCTGCGTCTCGCCATTGGGCGACAGGCGGATGCCGGTGCGGCCCGCGCCGATCGCATCGATCACCCGCGCCACCGATTCCTGCATGAAGCGGATGCGGTTTTCAGGGCTGCCGCCATAGGCGTCGTCGCGCAGGTTGGTGCCGTCGCGCAGGAACTGGTCGATCAGATAGCCATTGGCGCCGTGCAGCTGCACGCCGTCGAAACCGGCCCGGATCGCGTTGGTCGCGGCCGACGCATAATCGTCCTGCGCGCGCTTGATGTCGTCCAGCGTCGCCGCCTGCGCCTCGCCATACGGATTTTCGGGTTTGTGATAGGGCGCGCGGGTCGCCGAGGACGACAGCGGCGTCATGCCGATCACGTCGGGACGGGCAAGCCGGCCCATATGCCAGATCTGCGCGACGATCCGGCCGCCGGCCGCGTGCACCGCGTCGGTCACCGGCTTCCACGCCTCGACCTGCGCGTCGGTCCACAGGCCGGGCGCGTTGGGCCAGCCGAGACCCTGGCGGCTGATGCCGGTGCCTTCGGTGATGATCAGGCCGGCACCGGCGCGCTGGCGGTAATAGTCGACCATGATGTCGGTCGGCACATGGTCGTCGGTCGCGCGACCACGGGTCAGCGGGGCCATGAGGATGCGGTTGGCGGCGGGAATGTCGCCCAGCTGGATGGGATCGAAAAGGCTCGGCATGGTTGCTCCGTAAGTGGCCTGACGAGCGGGAAATAGGCGGCTACAGGGCGGCATGCATCAGGCGAGGCCTCAAAGAAATTCTGTCCCGGCGGCAACGCAGACGGTTGACGCTACGGCATCCAGAGGTCTGGCGTTCGCGGCGCTGATCGTCGCCAATGTCGCGCTGGCGTTCGGGCCGTGGTTCGTCCGCCTCGCCGACGTCGGACCGGTCGCGGCGGGGTTCTGGCGGATCACGCTCGCCATCCCGTTCCTTGCCGCGTTCGCACTCGCCGGCGGCGCGCGGCCGGTGCGCATGCCGGTGGCGCTTTGGCTGATGCTGGCGGCGGGCGGCATCGCCTTTGCTGCGGACCTCGGCAGCTGGCACCTCGGTATCGTCCGCACGACGATGACCAACGCCACGCTGTTCGGCAACGCCGCCATCCTGATCTATCCGATCTACGGCTTCCTCGCCGCGCGCGCATGGCCGACGCGCACGCAGGGGCTGGCGCTGGCCCTCGCCGCGGTCGGCGCGGCGCTGCTGATGGGTCGATCCTATCAGGTCGATCCGCGCAACCTGGCGGGCGACCTGCTCTGCATCGTCGCGGGCATCCTCTATACCGTCTATTTTATCGTCATGGCGCGGGTGCGCGCGACGATGCGGCCGCTGCCGGCACTGACGCTGTCGAGCGCCGCCACCGCGCTGCCGCTGCTGGTGTTCGCCGTGCTGCTGCACGAACAGGTGGTGCCGCAGCAATGGACGCCGCTGCTCGGGCTGGCGCTGGTCAGCCAGGTGCTGGGCCAGGGCTGCATGATCTTCGCGCTCGGCCAATTGTCGCCGCTGGTGGTCGGCATCGCGCTGCTGATCCAGCCGATCGTCGCCGGCGCGGTCGGCTGGATCGAATATGGCGAGCGGTTGCAGGGACCGGATTGGGTCGGCGTCGCGTTGGTCGCTGTGGCACTGGTGCTGGTGCGCCGCGCCGAGGTTGCGCCGGCGAGGCCGGTGGCGCAGGAGGTGGCAGCATGACGCAGGACCTGACACTCGACGAGATCCGCGACGCGCTCGCGCGCGGCATCGCGGACAATGCGGCGTTCGACGGCTGGGGTGATGCCGCGCGCGACATGGCGGCCGAGGCGGCCGGCATCGATACCGACGTGGCGCGACTCGCCTTTCCCGGCGGCGCGGTCGACATGATCGATGCCTGGTTCGCCGCGATCGACCGGCAGATGGCGGACGCGCTGCCACCGCCCATGCTAGCCGGGATGAAAGTTCGCGCGCGGATCACGGCGCTGGTCGAGGCGCGGCTGGATGCGGTGGCAATCAACCGCGAATCGCTGCGCCGCGCGCTGGCGATCCTGGCGCTGCCGCAGAACGTCGGCCGAGCCGCGCGGCTGGGCTGGCGCAGCGTCGACCTGATGTGGCGGATGGCCGGCGACACCGCGACCGACTACAATCATTACACCAAGCGTACGATCCTGCTTGGCGTGTACGGCGCGACGGTGACGGTGTTCCTGGACGACGACACCGAGGGCCATGCCGACACGCGCGCATTCCTGGCGCGGCGTATCGATGGCATCATGCGGTTCGAGAAGAGCAAGGCGGCGTTCGTGAAACGCTACGAACATCGGCCCAGCCTGTCGCGCTTCGTCGGGCGGCTGCGCTACCCGGTGGTATAGGCCCGGTGGTATAGGCGGCACCGTCGCTCCGACGGTCGCCGCAGCGACCGCGATGAAACGTTGCCGATCCTGACATTTCCGCGATGAAGCGCATGCGCGCCGCTTTACTCCCCCCGGCGTAAATGATAATCACTCGCATCATGGATATGTCGCGTAGCATCGTTCCTGCCCTCGACTCCGGCTTCGACCTCACTTCGCTGCCCCGCCGCCAGCCTGCCACCGTGGCGGCGATCGACTGGACCCGGCTGGCGCAGCCCGAAGCGCGCCGCCTGCGCGAACTCGGTTTCGACGAGGGCGTACCGGTCGAGGTGCTGCATCGTGCCTCGCTCGGCAGCGGCCCGATCGCCTGCCGGATCGGCCGGATGACCGTCGCGTTGCGCCGCGCGGTCGCGGGTGCGATCCACGTCGCGCCGGCGCTGCCCGCCGAATAACCCGCCCGACATCGTGCACGCATCCCCGCTGGTCGCGCTCGTCGGCAATCCCAATGCCGGCAAGAGCGCGCTGTTCAACGCACTGACCGGTGCGCGGCAAAAGGTCGGCAATTATCCCGGCGTCACCGTCGAACGCCATTCGGGCCGGCTGGTGATGGACGATGGCCGCCCGGTCGAACTGATCGACCTGCCCGGCGCCTATAGCCTCGAACCATCCAGCCCCGACGAGCGGGTCACCCGCGACGTCGTCACCGGCGCGAGCAGCCTGGAACGGCTGCCCGACGCGCTGGTCGTCGTGGTGGATGCCGCCAACCTCGACAATCACCTGCGCTTCACGTTGCAGCTGATCGCGCTCGGCCTGCCGGTGGTGGTGGCGCTCAACATGGTCGACCTGGCGGAACGCGACGGCTTGACGCTCGATGCCGACGTGCTGGCGCGCGAACTGGGCGTTCCGGTCATCGCGACGGTCGCGGTCCGCAAGCGCGGCTTGGACACGTTGCGCGCCGCGCTCGACAGCGCACTGGCGGTGGGCGGCAAGCGGACGCCCGACGTGGGCGCCGGCACGCAGGACGACATCGTCCATCTGCAACGCCGCGCACGCCAGATCGCGACCGCGGCGACCGTGTCGGAGACAGCGGGGCGGCGCTGGGCGCACATGCTCGATTCGGTCGCGCTGCATCCCGTCGCGGGGCCGGTACTGCTGGTGACGATCCTGTTCGTGATGTTCCAGGCGGTGTTCACCTGGGCCACCGTGCCGGCGGACGCCATCGATGCGGGCTTCGGGTGGTTGCAGGATGCGATCAAGGGCGTGATGCCCGACGGGTTCGCGCGATCGCTGCTGACCGACGGGCTGATCGCCGGCGTCGGTGCGGTCATCGTGTTCCTGCCGCAGATCCTGATCCTGTTCCTGTTCATCCTGGTGCTCGAATCGTCGGGCTACATGGTCCGGGCGGCATTCCTGATGGACCGGCTGATGGCGACCGTCGGACTGTCGGGCCGGGCCTTCATCCCGCTGCTGTCCAGCTTCGCCTGCGCGGTGCCCGGCATCATGGCGACGCGGGTGATCGAGGACGAGAAGGACCGGCTGACGACCATCCTGATCGCGCCGCTGATGACGTGCAGCGCGCGCTGGCCGGTCTACACGCTCATCATCGGCGCGATGATCCCCAACATGCCGCTGGCGCCGTTCGTGCGGTTGCAGGGCGTGGTGATGTTCGGGCTGCTGGTGATCGGCATCGCCGGTGCGTATGTCGCGGCGCTGGTGCTGCGGCGGACGGTGACCAAGGGCGCCTCGTCCGGGTTCATGATGGAGATGCCGAAATACCAGGTGCCGCGCATCGGCGACGTGCTGATCGGCCTGTGGCAGCGCGCGATCATCTTCCTGAAACGCGCCGGCACCATCATCGCCGCGACCACCGTCGTGCTGTGGCTGCTGCTGAGCTTTCCCAAGCCGCCGGAGGGCAGCGGCATCAGCCCGGTCGATTATTCGATCGGCGGGCGCATCGGCCACGGCATCGAATATGTCGTCAAGCCGATCGGCTTCAACCGCGACATCGCGCTGGCGCTGCTGCCGGCGATGGCGGCGCGCGAGGTCGCGGTGTCGGCGATCGGCACCGTCTATGCGATCGACGACAAGGACGGCAGCGGTACCGACCGGATCACCGACCAGATCCGCGGCCGCTGGACGCTGCCGACCGCGCTGGCGTTCCTGATGTGGTTCGTCTTCGCACCGCAGTGCATATCGACGATCGCGGTCACCCGTCGCGAGACGAACGGGTGGAAGTGGCCGTTGTTCATGGTTGGCTATTTGTTCGCCGCCGCCTACATCATGGCCGGACTCACCTATTGGCTGGCGGTGTTCGCCGGCCTGTAGGTTCAAATTTTTTCGGGGCATTTCATGGCGGGCAGCGTCAACAAGGTCATTCTCGTCGGCAACCTGGGGCGCGACCCCGAATCGCGATCGTTCCAGAACGGCGGCAAGGTCGTCAATTTGCGCATCGCCACGTCCGAATCGTGGAAGGACAAGATGTCCGGCGAGCGCAAGGAAAAGACCGAATGGCATTCGGTCGCGATCTTCAACGAAGGCTTGGCGAACGTCGCCGAACGGTTCCTGCGCAAGGGATCGAAGGTGTATATCGAGGGCGCGCTGCAGACCCGCAAATGGCAGGACCAGCAGGGCAACGACAAATATTCGACCGAGATCGTGCTGCAGGGCTTCAACAGCGTCCTGACGATGCTGGATGGTCCGCAGGGCGGTGGTGGTGGCGCTGGCGGCCGTAGCGGCGGCGGCGGTGACGACTGGGCCGGCGGCGACGATTTCGGTGGCGGATCGTCGTCGGGCGGCGGCGGCTATGGCGGCGGCAATCGTGGCGGCGCGCCGTCGGGCGGCGGCAATCGCGGTGGCGGCGGCGGCGGCGGCTTTGGCCAGGGTGGAGGCTTCGCCGACGATCTCGACGACGACGTGCCGTTCTGAACACGCCGCCGGCCCCGTCACTCGACCCGGCCCTCGTTTGCGAGAGCGCTGCACCCGCGGCTGCGGCCGCGCCGATCGCGCGCGGGTGGCAGGTGGACGAGGCCATCCGCGCGGCGGCGATGGATGCCTATGACCTCGAATCGCTGCGCAACAGCGCCGCGCTGAACCGGATCACCGACTTCGCCGCGGCACTGTGCGAGGCGCCCGTGGCGTTGGTCAGCCTGGTTGAGGAAACCCGCCAGACCTTCATCTCGCGCAGCGGGCTCGACATCACCGAGACGTCGCGGGAGACGTCGTTCTGCGCGCACGCGATGCTGGGCGACCACATCATGGTCGTACCGGACGCGACGCGCGATCCGCGCTTCGTCGACAATGCGCTGGTGACCGGCGACCTCCACATCCGCTTCTACGCCGGGGCGCCGCTGATCTCGGACGACGGCATCCCGCTGGGATCGCTGTGCGTGATCGACACCAAACCGCGCGAAGGGCTGACCCCGCTGCAGATGCAGGGATTGTCGACGCTGGCGGACAATGTGATGGCTCGGCTGCGCGACAGCCGCGACGCCGCGGCATGGCGCGCCACGGAGCGGGACACCCGCCGCCGATTGATCGACAGCGAGGACCGTTTCCGCACGCTGGCGGATACGATGCCGCAGATGGTGTGGTCGACGCTGCCCGACGGCTATCACGATTATTACAACGCGCGCTGGTACGAATTCACCGGCACGCCGCAGGGATCGACCGATGGCGAGGGATGGAACGACGTGTTCCATCCGGACGACCAGGAGCGCGCCTGGGCCGTGTGGCGCGATTCGCTGACGACCGGCAACCCGTACCAGATCGAATATCGGCTGCGCCATTTTGACGGCACCTATCGCTGGGTGCTGGGGCGCGCGCTGCCGATCCGCGACGATACCGGGCGCATCACGCGGTGGTTCGGCACCTGTACCGATATCCACGAACAGAAGCTGGCGCTGCACGAGCGCGAGGTCATCAGCCAGGAGCTGTCGCACCGGATCAAGAACATCTTTGCGGTGATTTCCGGCCTGATTTCGTTCGCGGCGCGCAGCCGGCCCGATTTCGCGCCGATCGCCGCCGACCTGCGTCAGCGCATCACCGCATTGGGCCGCGCGCACGATTTCGTCCGCCCGCACAGTCCGGCATCGCGGCCATCGGCGCAGCAGGACAGTCTGCACGGCCTGCTCGGCGAATTGTTCGAACCCTATCGCCGCGACGATCGCCTGCCGATCACGATCACCGGCGACGAGATCGCGATCGACGACCGGTCGGCGACTCCGCTGGCGCTGCTGTTCCACGAACTGGCGACCAACGCGACGAAATATGGTGCGCTGTCGACGCACGACGGAGCGGTGGACATCGCCATCGCGCGCGATGGCCCCCTGGTGACGATGCGCTGGAGCGAACGCGGCGGTCCGGTGGTGGTCGAACCGGTGGGTGTACAGGGGTTCGGCAGTCAGCTGATCGAACTATCGGCCGTCCGCCAGTTGGGCGGTACGGTCACGCGCGAATGGCGGGCGGCGGGCCTGGTGATGACGGTGTCCGTCCCGCTGACGGCGTTCAGCCGGACCTAGATTCAAGCGACATACACGGCGATATCCTGCTCCACGGTTTGGCGTGGGTACCGGCAGCATGTTGCGTCGATCTTGCCGGTGTATGCCTGTGTCGCGAAGGCCTGGCGGCGGGACGCCGGCCGCCAATCATCGATGTCGGTGGGTCTCAGGATGGTCAGCCGGCCGCCGGCCTGAGCATCACGACGTCGTCGTTGGCAGGCGCCACGTCATGGTCGTCGCTGGCCATCGCTGCTGCCGCCAGGATCGCCGCCTCGCTGAACGGCTTGCGAATGTAACCGATGGCGCAGTCGCCCTCGCAATCGATCTGCGACGGGTTGGCGGTGACGAACACGACCTTCATCCCGTAATCGCGGGCCATGCGCTCGGCGATGCCCGGTCCGGTCGGACCATCGCGGAGGTTGACGTCGACGAAGGCGAAGCCACACCCCGGCGCAGCTTCGATCGCGCTGGCACTATCGGCAGCGATCCCGGCGACATGATAACCCGCGTCGACGAGGATACGCTCCAGGTCGAGGGCTACGAAGATCTCGTCCTCGACGATCAAAGCGGTCTTGGTCATGGTGATCCTAGGCTTGGCTTAGCCAAACAGAGGTTAAGCCTATTGGTTCCGCCATCAATCCAATAAATGTTCGATTCCGACATTTTATCCGGTCAGCGCCGCAGCAGGAATACGGCATGCTGGGCCAGCAGGTTGGCCGCCGCGGAGCTGCGCTGGCGATCGCCGGAGAGGAACCACGCGTCCTCGACCACGACGCGACGCGCATGCAGGAACGCGCGGAAATCGTCGATGGTCACGTGGTGGATGTTCGGCGTGTCATACCATTGTTCGGGCAGCTGCCGCGTCACCGGCATGCGGCCACCCCACAGCAGCGACAGGCGGATGCGCCATTGGGCGAAGTTGGGGAAGCTGACGAAGGCGCGGGCGCCGATGCGCAGCAGGTGGTCGAGCACGACATCGGGCGCGCGCGCGGTCTGCAACGTCTGGCTGAGGATCGCATAGTCGAAGCTGCGATCGGGATAGCCGGCGAGATCGACGTCCGCGTCGCCCTGGATCACCGACAGGCCGCGCCCGACCGCGGCGGCGACGTTGCCGGCATCGATTTCCAGCCCACGTGCATCGCAGCCGCGACGGTCGCGCAGCGCCGCCATCAGCGCGCCGTCGCCACAGCCGACGTCGAGCACCCGCGCGCCCGGCGCGACATGGTCGGCGATCACCGCCAGATCGGGACGCAGGCTCATGGTGCCATCCGCAGCATCGCCGCCGCATCCGCCGACAGACGCTCCATGTAGCGATCGGGACGAAGCGGCGGATGAAATCCAAGCGCCGCATAGACCCCGTGCGCATCGGCGGTGACCAGCGCGATACGGCGGATACCGGCGAACCGGGGGTGATCGACGAACCAGCCGACCATCCGCCGCCCCAGCCCCTGGCCGCGGGCAGGGACGTCGATCCAGACGTCGGCGATCCAGGCAAAGGTCGCGTGATCGGTGATCGCGCGCGCATAGCCGACCTGTTCGCCGTCGCGATAGGCGCCCAGGCAATGCGAGCCGGCGATGGCACGCTCGACCAGCGCGCGGTCGATACCCGGCGACCAGTAGCTCGATGCGAGCCAGCCATGCACCCGCGCGACGTCGAGCCGCGCGCGGTCGTCGTCCAGTTCGATCATCGTCCCCCCTTCAGGAACCCGTCGACGACGCGGTTCATCTCCGGCGCATCGAGCAGGAAAGCGTCATGGCCATAGGGGCTGGACAGTTCGACGAAGCTGACCGGCGCTCCGGCGGCGTTGAGCGCCTGAACGATGCTGCGCGATTCGATCGTCGGGTACAGCCAGTCGGTATCGAAGCTGACGAGGCAGAAGCGCGCGCGGGTGGCGCGAAAGGCATTGGCGAGCAGCCCGCCATGTTCCTCGGCAAGGTCGAAATAGTCCATCGCGCGGGTGATGTAGAGATAGCTGTTGGCATCGAACCGGTCGACGAAGCTCAACCCCTGGTGGCGCAGATAGCTTTCGACCTGAAAATCGGCGTCGAAGCCGAAGCTCTTCGCCTCGCGCGCCTGCAGGCGCCGGCCGAACTTCTCGGTCAGGCCGGCTTCCGACAGATAGGTGATGTGGGCGGCCATGCGCGCGACGGCGAGGCCCGCCGCCGGCGGTTCGCCGCCATAATAATCGCCGCCGGCCCAGGTCGGATCGGCCATGATCGCCTGTCGCCCGACCTCGTGGAAGGCGATGTTCTGCGCGGTGTGGCGGGCGGTGGAGGCGATTACCACGACGGCGCCGACGCGGTCCGGGAAGGTCGCGGGCCAACTGAGCGCCTGCATCCCGCCCATCGAACCGCCCACCACCGCCTTCAGCCGGTCCACGCCGAGGTGGTCGAGCAGCATCGCCTGCGCCCGCACCATGTCGCGGATGGTGATGACCGGAAAGGCCATGCCCCACGGCCGTCCGGTCGCCGGGTTGATGCTGGCCGGGCCCGACGATCCCATGCAGCTGCCCAGCACGTTGCTGCAGACGATAAAGTCGCGCGCAGGGTCGATCGGCTTGCCCGGGCCGATCATCCGCGTCCACCAGCCGGGTTTGCCGGTCCGCGGATGGTCCGATGCGACATGCTGGTCGCCGGTCAACGCATGGCAGATCAGGATCGCATTGCCGCCATCGGGCGCCAGCGTGCCATAGGTTTCGTAGGCGATGTCGACCGGCGACAGCAGCACGCCGCCATCGAGGCGCAGCGGCCCCGGCAACGTCGCCTGGCGGGACAGCCCGAAGCGCATATCGTCCGACATGGACGGTTCGCTAGGGCGCTCCGCTTGTCAACGCAAGCCGCCGCCCGCTAAGGCCACATCCATGACCGCACCTGCCCCCAAGCCGTGGATCCTCGGCATCGCGCCCTATATTCCCGGCCGTGCCACCAGCGAGGACGGCCGCAAGGTCGCCAAGCTGTCGTCGAACGAAAACCCGTTCGGCACGCCGGAGGCCGCCCGCGCCGCCTATCGCGACGCGGCGACGCAGCTGGAACGCTACCCGGATGCCGCCGCGGTCGACCTGCGTGCCGCGCTGGCGGCACATTACGGGGTCGAGGCGGACCGGCTGATCTACGGCACCGGATCGGACGAGGTGCTGCACCTCGCCGCCGGGACCTTCGCGGGGCCGGGCGACGAGATCATCCACGTTCGCTACGGCTTTGCCGTGTACGAGATCGCGACCCGCCGCGTCGGCGCGACGCCGGTCGTGGTCGCCGACCGCGACTATGCGACCGATGTCGATGCGATCCTGGCGGCAGTGACAGAGCGGACCAAGGTCGTGTTCGTCGCCAATCCCAACAATCCGACCGGCACCTATTCGGCCCGCGACGATATCGCGCGGCTGCATGCCGGCCTGCCGCGATCGGTGCTGCTGGTCCTCGACCAGGCCTATACCGAATATCTTGAGCCGGAGGACGACGACGGCGGGCTGGAACTCGCCCGCACCCAACCCAACGTGCTGGTGACGCGCACCTTTTCCAAGATCTTCGGCCTGGCGTCGGAGCGGGTCGGCTGGGGCTATGCGAGTGCGGAGATCATCAATGCGATGCACCGCATCCGTGCCCCGTTCGCGTTCAGCGTCGGCGCGCAGGCGGCCGCGATCGCGGCGCTGGGCGATGCGGACTTCGTCGCGCACAGCCGCAGCCACAATCGCATGTGGCGCGGATGGTTCGCCGAACAGGTCGATGCCCTGCCCGGCCTGCGCGCGGTGCCGAGCAAGGCCAATTTCGTGCTGGTGCTGTTCGAGGGCGCGGTGACCGCCGAGGTCGCGTACAAGGCGCTGATGGCGGCAGGCTATGCGACCCGCTGGCTGCCCGGCCAGGGATTGCCGCACGGATTGCGCATCACGATCGGCACCGAAGCGGAGATGCGCGACGTGGTCGCCGTGCTGCGGACCGAGGTGGAACGCGCCGCCTGATGCTGCCGTTCGCGCGCGTCACCATCATCGGCCTGGGGCTGATCGGATCGTCGGTCGCGCGCGGCGTGCGGGCGGCGATGCCGACGGTGCGCATCACGGGCTATGATGCCGACCCGGAGGTGCGCGGGATCGCCGACCGCATCGCACTGGCCGACGATATCGCCGACAGCGCAGGCGCCGCGGTGATCGATGCGGATCTGGTGATGCTGTGCGTCCCCGTCGGCGCGATGGGCGCGGTGGCCGCCGAATTCGTCGACGATCTGCCGCCCGATGCGATCGTCAGCGACGTCGGCGGTTCGAAGGAAAGCGTGCTCGCCGCGTTGCGCGCCGTGTTGCCGGACGCGACGATCGTCCCGGGCCATCCCGTGGCGGGTACCGAACATAGCGGTCCCGAGGCCGGCTTCGCGACGCTGTTCCGGGGCCGCTGGTGCATCCTGACGCCGGAAGACGGCACGCCCGACGCCCCCGTCGTGCGCCTGCGCACCTTTTGGGAAACGCTCGGCGCGCAGGTCGAGATCATGACCCCGAAGCACCACGACCTGGTGCTGGCGGTGACCAGCCACGTGCCGCACCTCATCGCCTATTCCATCGTGGGCACCGCCAGCGACCTGGAAGAAGTGACGCAGTCCGAGGTCATCAAATTTTCTGCGGGCGGCTTTCGGGATTTCACGCGGATCGCCGCATCCGACCCGGTGATGTGGCGCGATGTCTTCCTCAACAATCGCGAGGCGGTGCTGGAGATCCTCCAGCGGCTGACCGAGGATGTGACGATGCTGCAGCGCGCGATCCGCTGGGGCGACGGCGACCAGTTGTTCGATCTGTTCACCCGCACCCGCGCCATCCGTCGTTCGATCATCGAACAGGGGCAGGACGATGCCAAGGCCGACTTCGGGCGGAGCCACTAGGGTTCACGTCGACGCGCTGGCACCCTGTCTCGCGCACCAGCCCTCACGGCCCGACGAGGCGGATGAGGGCGACGCGCGTGGCGGCGCGAGGCCTTCCCCTCCGCCCCGGCCCTCGTGCGAGGCCCCCTGTTACGAGCGTGTTGGCGCGAGCGATCCCGCTAGCGATCCAGCACGTTGATCGCGGCATGCACGCGCTCTTCGATCTCGGCGCGCGGCAGGCCCGCCGGGATCACCTCGCCCAGGCGGATCGTCACCACGCCGGGGCGCTTGGCGCCCCGCTTGGGCCACACCATTCCGGTATCCAGCGCGATCGGCACCACCGGCAGCCCGAGCGCGCGATACAGGCCGGCGAAACCCGATTGCAGCGGCGGCCGCTCACCCGGCGACACCCGGGTGCCTTCGGGATAGATCAGGATAGAGCGCCCTTCCGCTTTCAGCGCCTTGGCGTCGCGCATCATCGATCGCAGCGCGCCGGCCGATGCCTCGCGATCGGCGACGATGCCGCCATATCGCATCGCCGCCCAGCCCCAGAACGGGAGCTTGCTGAGTTCGCGCTTGATGACCATCGCCGGTCCACCGAGCACCAGTTGCAGTTCCAGCGTTTCGAACATCGCCTGATGCTTGGCGGCGAAGAACAATGCGCCGGCCGGCACCTGCCCCTCCACCACCACGCGGATGCCCATGACGGTGCGGTACAGCAGCCGGTGCATCAGCGCCCAGACATGCGCGTGGCGGATGACCGCGGCGCGCCCGAACAATGCGGAGATCGGCACGGACAGCACGATCGGCACCGACAGGCCATAGAACAGAATGGAGAACAGGAGGGTCCGCAACCGGTTCAAGCGCCTACTCCCAGCCACAGCGCCGCGCGCCGCAGGATCAGTTTGTTATATTCGTTGACGAGGGTGCCGAGCCGCGGCTGGCTCGGGACGCCATCGCCCAGCACGCGCACGCCCGGCCCCATCGCAGCGCTCAATTCCATACGCGCGCGCGGCACGTGCCAGTCGGACGTCACGAGCCGCACCGTCCGGTAGCCATGGGTCTTCACCCAGGCGGCGGTCTCCTCTCCGTTCGAACGCGTGTCCACCGCATCCGCGCCAAGATCGATGCAGCAGGCGAACAGCGCCGGAGGCGTGCGATATTCGCGCGCCAGATCGATCGGCCGTACCCCGGGGGCAACCCCGGTGACGAGCATCCGCCGCGCCTGCCGCGCTTGCAACAACGCGATGCCGCGATCGATGCGCCCCGCCCCGCCGGTCGGCACGACGATCGCATCGGTGGTGTTCCCCTCCAGCGGCTTGGGCAACAGCAGCATGAACACCGCGAAGCCGAGGCTCCAGGCGAGCGCGACGAGACCCATCAGCCGGACGATCACAGCGACTGCCTCAGCGCGCCGACGATGGTCATCCGTGCCGCCGCCATCGCCAGGACGACGAAGGCGACCGGCAACAGCACCAGCACCGCCCAGTCGCCCGCGCCGAGCGTGATGCCGCCGAGCAATTCCGATCCCAGCGCCGCCAGCCGCGTCCCCAGGAACACCAGCATCGCCAATGCCGCGGCGCTGCCGGCCGCGCCGCCGATCGCCGCATCCAGCGCGATCCGCCGCTGGAACAGCCGGGCGACCTGTACGTCGGTCGACCCGAGCATATGCATCACCTCGATCGTCGCCCGATGCGTTTCCAGCCCGGCGCGCGCGGCGAGCACCACGACCGCGGCGGTGGCGGTGAGCATCAGCACGACGAGGCCGAGGGCCAGCCAGGTCAGCGTGTCCAGAAAGCCGCTGACCGGGGACATCCAGCGCTGGTGGCGATCGACCCGGCTGGCCGGGCCGATCCGCCTTACCGCGGCGACGATGCGGTCGGGATCGGCACCGCTGGCGAGGTCGACGTCGATCATGGCCGGCACCGGCAGGTCGGTGTCGGCGCCGGCGCTGCCCAGCCAGGGTTCGAGCAGGCGGGCCAGTTCGGCGCGATCGACGGCGGTCGCACGCCGGACGTCCGGCAGCGCGCGCAGGACCGCCAGAGTCCGCGCCGCCAGGGCATCGCGCACGACCGGGCTGCCCTCCACGACCTGCACGGTCAGGCGGCCGGCGAGTTGCCGTTCCAGCGCCCGGGCGGACTGGCGCGTGCCAAGGCCGAGCGCGGCGGCGAGGATGGTCAGGAACAGCATGATCGCCATGACCCAGGTCATCGCGCGCAGCCCGCCCGCTTCGTCGAGGACGCGCCGGTCCGCCCCGCTCACGCTGCCACCGTGCCGGTCGAGCCCACCGTCATGCCTGCCGTCATGCCTGCCCCGGGGCGGTGGCGGATAGCGCAGCGATCCGGTCGGGTCGTGCAGCCGCCCCTTGTCCAGACGCATCATCTGCGCGCCCTGCACCCGGCTGAGCAGTTGCAGGTCGTGCGTCGCGACGACGACGGTCGTGCCGAGCTTGTTCAGCGATTCGAACAAATGGATCAGGCGATCGGCCATGTCCGGGTCGACGTTGCCGGTCGGTTCGTCCGCGACCAGCACTTCCGGCCGGCCGATCACCGCACGCGCGATGGCGACACGCTGCTGCTCTCCGCCCGACAGCGTCGCCGGACGCGCGGCGGCGCGCTCCCCCAGACCGACCCAGGCGAGCATCTCGCGCACCGGCTGCTCGATATCCTCTTCCGGCATGCCGGCGACGCGCAGCGGCAGCGCGATATTGTCCCAGGCGGACAGATGCGGCACCAGCCGGAAGTCTTGGAAGACCACGCCGATACGGCGGCGAAAACCGGGTAGCCGGCTGCGCGGCATCGTCACCGCATCCTCGCCGAACAGCCGGATGATGCCGCGGCTGGGCCGCTGCGCGAGGTACAGCAGCTTCAGCAGCGAGGTCTTGCCCGCGCCGCTCGCACCGGTGAGGAA
The DNA here is from genome assembly GCF_010450875.1 of Sphingomonas insulae. Lineage (NCBI taxonomy): Bacteria > Pseudomonadati > Pseudomonadota > Alphaproteobacteria > Sphingomonadales > Sphingomonadaceae > Sphingomonas > Sphingomonas insulae. The sequence goes on along the minus strand of NZ_CP048422.1, from coordinate 681,808 downwards.
ATAAAAGGCGCCGCTGCCCAGCGTGAAGCTGATGTCCGACAGGGTTTCCTGGCCGGTGCCGTATCGCAGCCCAACATTTTCGAACTGCACGATATTTGCCATGTGCCTGGCCGCGACCGCTCCATCAGGAAGCCTGGGGCCGGCCCCAAGCCTTCGCGACAGCCTTCGCATGGGCGGGGCGCGGCTTCAAGCTTGCCAGCATGGCGGCTCACGTGCTTAGAATCGCCCGTGTTGCGGTCATCGTTCCGTGACCCGTCCGTGAAGCGTTGCGCATGATCCTCGAATGCCCCGAATGCAGCACCCGCTACCTGGTGCCCGATAGCGCGATCGGGGCCGAAGGACGCACCGTCCGTTGCGCCAATTGCCGGCATAGCTGGTTTCAGGAGCCGCCGGTTCCCGAACCGGAACCGCCGCTGCCGCTGCAACCGGCGCAGGCGATCGACGATGCGGGCGACGACGAGGGCGAGGATGGCGGCGTGCCGCCGTTCCTAGAACCCGCCGCGATTCCCGCCGCCCGCACGATGCCCCTGCCCGAACCGGTGATCGTACCGCCTGCGGCCGGGTTCGACGCCTTCGCCCACCGCCCGCCATTCCGCACGCGGCGCAATACGTCGCGGCGCTGGACGGTGATCGCGATCGTCGCCGGACTGCTGATGATCGCGGGCGTCGGTGCGATCCTGTTCCTCGGCGCGCCCGGCCTGCTCGCCCAGATCGGCCTGCCGGTGGGCGCGGAGGAATCGCCGCTGCGGCTGAAGGACAATCCGATCGAGCGGCGCGAGCTGGAGAACGGGTCCGAACTGTTCGCGGTGAGCGGCCGCGTCACCAATCCGTCGGGCGAGCGCCAGCGCGTGCCGGATATCCGCGCCGAGCTGCGCGATGCGCAGGGGCGCATCGTCTACAGCTGGACGATCACGCCGCAGCAGCGCACGCTGAACCCCGGCGGATCGATCGACTTCAATTCGGCGAAGCTCGACGTGCCGTCGAATTCGAAGCGGCTGGAGCTCAGCTTCGCCGGAGAAGACGCGAACTGATCTGCGCGAATCGCGCGCCATGCAGGATCGCGGCGGCGAGCATGCCGGCGCCGGATGCCCAGACGAGCGCGGTCGGGCCGATGCCGGCGTGGACCAGCCACCAGCCGATGCCACCGGTGACGACGAAATAGGCGAGGATGCTGTTGACGCCCGCCACCACCTGGTCGCCCAGGCTGCGTAAAGCATAGACCAGCACGACCTGGATTCCGTCGAACACGACGAACGGCGCCCAGCGCGGCAGCATCGACGCGGCGATCCGGTGCACTTCCGCCGTCGCCGGGAAGAGCGCGACGATATCGGCCGCCCCCAGCGCGAGCAGCCCGGCACCGATGCCGAGCGCCGCCGTCGACAGCCCCACGGCGATCAGCGTGCGCCGCACCGCCGCCGCCGGCTGTCCCTCGCCCACCGCATTGCCGGCCCGCACGCCCGCCGCCGATCCCAGCCCGAGCGCCACCCCAAAGGTGACGTTGTGCGCGGAAAAGACGATCTGGAATCCATGCGCCGCCGCATCGCCGAGCTGCGTCGACAAAGCGATCAGTGCCGAAAAGCCCGCGAGTTCTAGGCCCGATGCCACCGCCGGCACCATGCCGAACACCGCAAGGGTCCAGGCACCGCGCGGCACCGCGAGCCAGGCGGCGCGATCGCGGCGAAGGATGCCGCGTTCGCGCGCTTGCGGCAGCGTGACGACGCTCAACACCATGCCCAGCGCGCCGATCAGAGAGGCGATGCTGGTCGCCAGCGCCGCCCCCACCGCGCCCAGGGCCGGCAAGCCGAAATGCCCGGCCGACAGCGCCCAGGCGAGCAATGCGTTGATCGGCAGCACCGCCAGATTGACCACCGTCACCCGGCCCGGCCGGCTGACCCCTTCCAGGAAAAAGGCAGCCGCGACGTTCACCAGCTGGAACGGATAGGCGATGGCAAAGGCGCGCACGACGCGTGCGCTTTCGTCCACGCGGTCGGCGGCGACGCCGAGCGATGCGAGCAACGGTTCGGCGAAGGCCAGGAATATGCCGCCGATCGCCAGCCCCAGGATCAGCCCCAGCAGCAATCCCTCGCGCAGGACGCCGCCGGTGCGCGGCAGGTCGCCCGCCCCGTCGGCCCGTGCCGCCATGACCAGCACGCCCGACAGCCACGCAAGGCCGGTGACGATGCCGACGAAGCCCAGCGCCCGGCTGGCAGCCAGCGCCGCCACCTCTTCGGTGGATACCAGGCCGACGACCATGACGTCGGTGACCTGCAGCAGCGTCCAGTTGAGGCTGGTCAGCATCACCGGCCAAGCGAGCGCGAGCAGCCGCAGCGTTTCGGCGCGCGTCGTCAGAGGAGGATGCGCGCTGGCCATGACGGGCGCGCTACCGGTTTGGCGTGGCGACGAAAAGCGCGATCGTTGCGAAAACGGACGTTGCGGAGCGGGAAACGCTTTGCTAGGGGCCTGCGCCTGCCAGATGCCGGCTCAGCCCGGCGTTCTCACACGTGCGGCCGTGGCGGAATTGGTAGACGCGCAACGTTGAGGTCGTTGTGGGCGAAAGCCCGTGGAAGTTCGAGTCTTCTCGGCCGCACCACCTTTCATGCAGAACCGGCGATGGCACCCTCATGGTTTTGGGTGCGTCCCCTCATCCGCAACCGAGGACGCGCGACAGGCTGGCGAGCGGCAGCGGCGTGCAGAAGCGGAAACCGAAGCGATCGTCGCGGGTCCAGCATACCGATCCGAATGCGGCGACGTTTATCTCCGGTAACAGCACGCTGCCCGCCTGGCCGACCGGCACCAGCGCATCGCTGCGTAATTTCACGCCACCGGGCGAAATGTCGAGGATATCGACCGCCAGGCGCAGGTCGCCGATCCGCAGGCTCGCGCTCGCCTGCATCGCGAAACGCGGGGTACGCGCGACATGGCCGCGATCGTCGCGCAGGCAGAACACGCCGCCGACGTCCTGCGCCACCTCGAATTCCACGCCACCGCGAAAGCCGTTGACCCAACGGACCGTCGCCGCGACCTCCGGCAGGCCGCGTACCGCGATCAGCATCCGGTCGCCGACCATCGGCATCGCGGTAAAGCGCGCCATCAGCCCGTGGCTGGATATGTCGTGCACCAGGCACGCGCTTTCGCCGCCGGCGTACCGCACCCGGCCGATCAACAGAACGCTGGTATGGCGCCGTGTCCCCCGCCGCTGGTCGACATGCGTCGGCACCGGATCGTGGGTCGGCTTGATCGGACCGTGGAACATCGCCCTATGCCTTCGACGGGCTGGGATGCTGCGCGGTCACGGTGCGGATCATGCGGGATCGGAACTTGATCCGCTGCCAGAACGTCGCATCGGATATCCGCCATTCGCGGATGGCGTTCGCCACCTGGATGTCGATGGCGGCCTCCGCATCGTCCTGCGTCATCGCGGCGAAGCGCCGGGCGAGCGGCTCCAGGTTCGGCAACGCTGCGGTCGGATGCGCGGGAGAAGAGGGCATAATCATCGTCCGAACAAGGCACGGGTCGCGCCGCCGAGGGAAAGCTGGTCGAATTTCAGGCGCATCGTCACATACGGTCCCTGGCGGGTGTAGCGATCCGCCTCGAAATCCCGATCGCGATAGCCGGCGATGTTGTAGCCGGCGCTGATCCACAGATTGGGGGCGGGCGACACGCCGGCCGACGGCCCGCCGCTCCACGACCACACGCCGCGGTCCCAGGCGTGCTGCACCGATCCGGCGACGCCGATGTCGAAGCGGGTGCCGAGGTCCTGGCGCAGGTCGAACCCGACGACGTCGATGAACCCGTCGTAGACGTCATCGGCATAGCGACCGGCAACGTACTTGGCGCCGTAATAGAGCGTGGCTTCGAAACCGTGGCCGAGCCCTTCGGGACCACTGCGATAGTTGATCGCCAGATTGTTGACGACGCGCGAGGTCACCTGATCGCCCCCGCCATAGGCCGGCACGCCGAGCACGTTGCCGTCATCGAAGCTGCCATCGGCGCTGTCGTGGCGGAATTCGAGCCGTTCGAGCAGTGACCAGCGGCTGTCGAGCGGCCGCCATGCGAGCGCGAGGTCGGCGCTCGCCTGCGTCGCCACCGCACCGGACGCGTTGCGGACGCGGAAGGCGCGCAGGTTGGATGCGATCGTCCGGCCCTCGCCCAGCGTGCGCAACAGGCTGGTGACGATACCGAAGCGATCCTCGTTCTCGCCGTCGCGATATTCGAGGCGACCGGTCCACGACCAACGCTGTGCGCGATAGGTCGCCCCCAGCGTCGCGGCGGTGAAGTCGCGGTCGCCGACGCCGCCGTTGCCATCGATCACCCCGCCGGAGGCGACCGGCTGAAAGGCGTTGATGACCGCGCCGGCAGGCACGCGCCCGCGTACCGTGCTGGTCGCGTCCAGCGTCGCATCGACCGACCAGCGCTTGCCGAGCGGCAACGACTGGCTGAGGCCATATTGCGCGTAGGTGCGGCCACCGTTCTCGCCGATCGCCTGCTGGTTGAGCGTGCTCATCAGCTTGGCACCGGTCCAGGGCGCGACGTCGAAGCCGACCTGTGCGGTGTGCGCGGTATAATCCTTGCCGTTCGCAATCTCGTAGCCGGTGAGCAGGCGCAGGCCCGGCTTGATCCGCCATGCCGCGGTCAGCTGGTGCCGGGCCGGGAAATCGACCGACGCCTTGTCCCCGCCGGGTGCGAACTGCGTCTGCGCGGCGAGCGTCAGCTTGCCCGCGAACAGCGACTGCGTGCCGCCAAGGGTCAACAGCCGCGAATCACGGGCGCCCCCGTCCAGCCCGCGGTCGCTGGCGAACTGGCCGCCGACGAAGACCGTGCCGGCCGCACGGCGGTATTCCAGCCGCGCCTCGCCCGCCGTGCGCGTCGCCGGGCTGGCGAGCATATCCTGATGCCAGACGGTGCTGGTGACGCTCAGCCGGTCGGTCAGCGCGACGCGGCCGTCGATGCCGATCTTGCGCGTCGCCGCCTCGACCAGATTCTGCTGCCCGACGCCGAATCCACCGTCCTGCTGACGGACGTAGCCGAGCAGGTCGAGGCCGCCGCCATGATGCTCCGCTTCGGCCAGGAAGGCGATGTCGCGACCCAGGCCACGCTTGCCACCGGTGGCGAATTCGCCGCGGACCTCGGTCGCGGTGCCGAAGCGCGCCTTGACGTCGGCGCCCGCCACCGTCGCATTGCCTGCGGTTTCGTCGCGGATGACGCTGGCGCCGACGGTCACCCGGCCGAGCTTGGCGGCGACGCGCGCGGCGGCGGCGAGCTGTTCGGTCTTGCCGCCCTCCACCTCGTAGTCGGCGACGATGAAGATGGGATTGAGGCTGGCGTCGCGGCTCAGCACCGGGTTGCGGAAGCGTACCGTGCCGAGGCCGATGTCGATGTCGTAATCGATGTGGCGGGTCAGCTGCGTCGTCGACACGATCACTTCGGACCGGAAGCGGTCGCGCACCTCGATCCGCAGCTTGTCGCTGTTCGGTACGATGCCGCGCGCGCGCAACCGATAGGGTCCGGACAGGCCGTTGCCCTGGATCTCGTCGCGCGAATACAGCGTGTCGGTCTTCGCGGCGAAGCCCTGTACCGACAGCCTGCGCCCTTCATAGGCGGCCTTCACGCCGTTGAGGGTCCGGCTGTAGCGGGTCAGCTGGGTGTCGGTGAAGCCGGTCTCGAAGTCGCCGAACAGGGCGTAGAATTCGCGGCGCTCCAGCCGCAGGTACAGCTTGCGACGGGTCGCGGCGTCATACCCCTGCATGCTGCCATCGCCATACACCGTGTAATAGCGATCGGGATCGATCGTGCCGAGCAGGCCGCGGGTCGGATCGTACGCGCGATCGCTGTCATAGGCGATCGTCATCAACCACGATCCCTTGATGCGCCCCTTGGCATAGAAAGCGAGCTGACCGTCGGTGACGACCGCATTGCGCTCTGCCCTGGGCAACGAACGGCCATGCTTGCTGAGCATGTCGTAGCCGATGCTGCCCGCACCGAAGCCGACGACCATCCAGTCCTGCTGTGCGGCGTCCAGCCAGGCGCGGATCTCGCTGGTCCGGACCTGCTTGTCGTCGGTCAGGCTGACGACGGCATGGACGGCGCCCGCCTGCGTCGTCGGTTGCAGCGCGATGAAGGCATAACCGTCGTCGCCGACGACACGTGCGGTGGTGGCGGCGCGCTCGCGTCCGGCGAGCTGGCGACCCTGTTGCAGATCGGCTTCGATCGCCGCCTGATAGGGCTGGTCGATGCGGAACGGCACCAGCGTGCCGGCACGGACCGGACGACCGTCCTTGTCGGTGACGCGCACCGCGATCAGCGGCCGGTTGAGGCCGTCCGCCTTGAGGCGGCTCTTGCCTGGATCGACGATCGCCCTGACGCCGACGCCGCTATAGTGGACGACACGCTCCAGCGTCTGGACGACGTGGCCGTCGCCGGCGAGGATGCGCGCGACCAGACGGTTGTCGCCCGGCTGTAGCGGCAGGCCGTTCCACTTCGACACCGCGACCGCGCCGGCGGTGTCCGCGCCGTCGAAGGCGAGCGGATCGGTGCCGCGACCGTTGACGGTCAAGGCGACACGCTGATCGGGCGCATGTTTGATCGCGACGCGCAGCACCGGCGCGCGGGGATTGTGATCGACCTGCGGGAACAGCCAGTCGATGCCGGCCGCCTGTCCGCCCAGCCATTCGCGGTTGCCAGCGGCCGCGGCATCGTCGGCGACCGCGATCGGCAGCGCGTCGATGGCGGCGGCAGCCTTGCCGGTCGGCCGCAGCTGGAAGTCGACCCGCTTCATCACGCCGCCCTCCGCTTCCACGAAGCGCGATATCGCACTTTTCGCCTGGCGGGTGTCGACGTCGCAGGCGACCGGTGCGTAGCTGGCGGGGATGCTGGCGGTGTCCAGCTGGACGACGTGGCGGCCGGCGCGCACCCCTTCGAAATGATACAGGCCATCGCGGTCGGTGACGACGAAGGTGCCATCCTCCAGCAGCAGGCGGATACCCGCGATGCCCTTGCGCCGGTCGACCGGGTCGCCGCAATTCCCCTCCGTCACCCGCCCGATGACGGTCATGGCGTCGGTAAACAACAACGGGCGCAGGCGGACGGATGCCGCCGCCTGGTTGCTGGTCACGCGCCCGTCGCCGACGATCTGCGCGCGGTTCAGCGCCTCGCCGCTCGGCGCACCCGGTGCCACCGTCACGACGTAGCGAATATCGGCCGAACCGCTGGGGGCGATGGCGGGAATTGCGAAGGTCAGGTTGCGACCGTCAGGCGACACGGTCGGCTCGGCGCCGCCGCGGGTCGATCCGCGTTCGTAGCGGAGCCCCTGCGGCAGATAATCGGACAGGACCAGCCCGCTTGCCGGCACCGCATCGCGGTTCTGCACCTGCAGCCGGTACTGGATGAAATCGCCCGGCGAGGCATCGCGCACCGATGCGGTCTTGGTCAGCAGCAGCGTACCGTTACCGGGGCGGTCGAGCGGCACATCGACATAGACCGGGTCCTGGTTGGCCAGCGTCAGGAAGCCGCCATAGCTAGCATCGGCGATGATGAACCGGTCGCCGAGCGGGTCCTTCAAGGCCAGGAGCGTAGCGCGGTCGACCACCGACGGCGCGATGTATTCGCCGGGCGGCGTGATCTTGAGCGAATAGCGCCCAGGGCGCGCGAACGGGAAGCGGAAGCGCCCGGCCAGCGGGGCGTAGCGGCGACCGGAGGCATCGGTGACGGCGGCGCCGCTGACGACGGTCGCGGGATAGCGACTGATGCCGTCGTCGCCGAACACCGTCGCGGGCTGTCCGGCCTCGTCGAGCAACGTCACCTCGGCGCCGTCGATCACCGCACCGGTGCGCGAATCGAAGACATAGCCGGCCGGATCGATGAGCAGGTCGATCGACGAGCCGTAGCTGTACTGGTCCTCGGTGAAGCTCAGGCGCAGGTGATCGCCGCGCTTCAGGTTGAGCATGCAGGCGGATAGTTTCGGATCGCTGTTGTCGTTCGCCGCAGGCACGGCGCCGGCAAAGACGCCGGTGTTGGCGCCGGTTTCAAGCAACGGCAGCTTGCCGGCGATCTTGCCGGTGTCGAAATCGATCGTCACCGTCTCGCGGACCTGGGAATCGCGATTGGCGCCCTCCGCCTCGATGACCATGATGAGCGGCGAGGTGATATCGACCGCGGCGAGCGGCGGCGACACCGCCAGCGTCGCCGCATCGATCGGCGCCGGCGTGAATCGCGGCGGCGTGCCTTCGCAGGTCGCGCCGGTCGGCACATAGCCGTTGGGCAACAGGCGGAAGGTGAAGCTGGTCGGTCGCTTCGTCCGGGTGACATCCAGACCGACCGCGTTTGAACGCACGACCCGTTCGCCATCGCCGGCCCGGTAGGTCAGCGTGGCGATGTTCTCGACATGCGTCTGCGCGGCGGCCGGCAGCGTGCTACCAAGGCCTGCGACAAGCGCGAGCATGCGGAGGAAAGGCCGGAACATAGGCATAAGGGGGCCGTGTCCCGGCGCGGGGGTAACGCGCGCCGGGATCGGACAACTCCTTCCTGATCGAGGGGTTTAGTTGATCTTGACGCGGAAACTCGCCGCGACCGACGCGCCGCCGATCAGCGTCGGAATGGTCGCGGTCACCGTCTTCGTCGTGGCGTTGAACGACCCGCGGTACGGCCCGAGCGCCGGCGGCGTGCCGTCGTCGTTCTGCGTGAAGCCGTTGGTCAGGCAGACCCCTCCGGTGCCCAGGCCGCCGACGCTGATCGATCCCGGGACGTAGGTGGTATTGGCGGGGATGACGTCGGTCAGGTTGATGCCCGTCGCCGGGGTGAGCAGCGTGGAATTGGTGACGGTAAGGCAATATTGCACGATCGCACCCGGCAGCGCCTTGGGATTGAGCGCGCTGACGCCGTCGGACAGCACCGTCGCCGACTTCACCACCGACAGGTTCACCGCGGTGACGCCGATGTCGTACGCGCCATAGGCCCAGCCGGCGCCGTTGTTCGCCGTGTCGTAGCCGATCAGGCCGTCGTTATCGTCGTCGGCGAAGACGATATCGATCTCGTTGTCCTGATTGAGCGTGTTGAGCGGCGTCGGCACCAGCACGGGACCCAGCGTGCCCGTCGTGCCACCGGCGGCGACCGTCGCCTTCAGCCCGACCTGCGCCATCTTGCCGACCACGGTCGATGGAATGTCGCCGACCACGAACACCGTCGCATTGCCGTCGGGCGCGAGTTCGTCGATGAAGGTCTTGGTATCGACACCGGGGTCGTAGACGCCGTTGTTGTTGGAATCGACGAAGATCTTCAGGTTGTTCAGATCGAACGTGTCGGTTCCCGTCAGGATACCGGTCAGCACCGCCTGGTTCGCCGACAGCGCGAAATCCTGGATGCCGTTGGTGTTGTTGGTCACCTGGAACGTCGTATACGCATCGACCTGGTCCAGATTGACTTGCTTGGGCGTATTCGGCGTGGCGATGACCGTCAGGTTGACCTTGCGGTCGACCACGAAGGTCGCGGTGTTCGACGTCGCCGTGCCGGCGGTGCCGTTGACCGTATAGCTCGCCGTGGCGGTGTTGGTGATCGTCGTGCCGGCGACGGTGCCGGTGGTCGTAGACTGCGCGTGTGCAGTCCCGATCGACGCTATCGTGGCCGTACCGGCCAACAATAGGCGCCGCGCCCCTAGTGCGGACATGCGTGTTGCTCCCTGTTGAGATGGATTGCGTGGGTTGGTCATTTGAGGACGGCCTGGAACGCGAGTTCGCCCCCCTGCCCGGCCGCTACGGGGCTGGAGAGGCGCCACCGGACGTGGGTGACATCGTTGGCCGTCGCCGGCCGCGTCGCGCCATCGGGCGTCGTCACGCGAAGCCCGTCAAGGCTGCCATAGGTCTTGCCGTCCACCGACACCTCGGGCGCGGCGGATCCGGCGGCGGCGCCGCGGAACGCGACGTTGCGCGGTACTGGGTTGGCGAGGACGAGGTTGCCGATCGGCGCCGTCCCGCCGTTGCGATAGGCGAGGACGACGGTGATACGGTCGCCCGGCACCGCGCGGGTCGCCGGGATCATCGTCGTGGCGGTCGATCCGTCACGCGCCGCAACGCGTTTCTCGACCATCATCCGGGTCGTCATCGTCAGCGGGCCGGCGGCCGCCAGCGGTGCCGCCAGCACGAGGGCCGGTATGGCCGCCGCAAGGATACGAAGCGTCATCGTGAAGATCCTCATTGGATGGTGACTTGGAATTGAACGGTGCGCGTCGTCGCCGCGGCGATGTCGCCCAATGCGACGGCGACGGTGGCATCGTCCGCCTGGCCGGAATCGGCGTCGGCGGCGTCGCTGAGCGGTGCGCTGTCGAGTGTCAGGCTGCCCGGGACATAACGTGTGCCCTGCGGAACCGGATCGTCGATGCGCGCTGCCGCGGCGGGGCCGGTAAAGCGTGCCTCCAGCCGATAGGTGACGACGGCACCGGTCATCGGAACGGACGACCCGTCGGGTGCGCGGACGCTCTGCGACTTGAACAGGACGGGTGCCGCGTCCGTCGCCGCGCCGATCGGGACGGCCACCTCCGCCCGCGCCTGTGTCGCGCCGGTGACCGCATCGGATCCGGCATCCCCGCGCGCGGCGAACATCGTGCCTTCAGGGCCGCTGCCGGTCGCTGCCCGGGCAATGGCGGTGAGCGCCGTAGCGGTCACCGTCGCCGCCGCGGGATCGACCACCACCAGCAGGCGCAGCACCGCGCTGGGTTCCAGTTCTGCGGTGCGTCCACCCGCCAGCACCTGATCGATCGCAGCGTCGAAACGCCCGTCGCCGTCGCGATCGATGGCGATCAGGCGGACGCGGGCGGACGCATCGGACGGCAGCGCGAATAGGTCGAACGCCTCGTTCCCGTTGCCGCTGTTGGTCAGCAGCAGCGGCACGGCGGTACCGCCGGGCGTTACGTCGATGCGGTTTTCATCGGTGCGCGCGAGTTCGACGTCGAGCCGCTCGGCGACGGTCAGCGTTGCCGGATTGGAGCGGACGCTTCCGGCCGGATCGTCGCTGGTCGCCGTGGCGACGTTGGTGATCGCGACGCCAGCCCGCGTCTCTGCCATGGCGGGGTCGGCAAGCACGCTTAGCAACCCAAGGACGCAGGCGATCGCACGGATCACGGCGACACGCCACGATCCGCCGTCGACGATTCCCCCCCTGATCCCTGCCGAAGCCAATGCCCACCCCTGCTTTTTGCTCGGGGTGAGGATCGTCTGCTCTACTTAAGCAAAAACTACGGAACCAATTCGAGTGTCGATTGTTCGGGCGCACCCATTTTGGGTAATTTCATCGCGATGGGGGAACTTGCCTTCCACGAGACGAGTAGTCCTCGATCGTGCGGCGAAGCAACAGCTCCTGCCATCAATGCTGTAGTGCTGACCTATTTGATGTTCGGGTCGGTTTGGCGCATTCTAGCCGAATATCGGGTTATTTCAGGCGGCACCGAGGCGCCGAAGATACGCCGTTATGGCCGTATAGCCCGAATCACTCAGCGAGATTTCCATTCGGCGGCGGTCGACAGGATCGATCACGCGATCGATCAGCTTCAGCTTGTGCAAATGGTCGATCCAGCGCTGCGACGTCGTCACCGGCGCCTGCGCGCTGGCTACCAGGGTCTTGACGTTCATCGTCCGCCGCTCCTCGTGGGCGACGAACAGGGCAAGCAACATGTCCCACGCGGGCTCATGAAACAGTTCGGCAGGAAAGTGATCGAAGCGCGCCATGCGTTGCGCGAGCAGTTGCTTGGCGAGTTCGCGGGGGTCGAGCGCCGCCGCCCCCATGGGAACCCCGCTATCGGATTCATGCGCCAGCCGATCCGCTCGCGTGCCGAATTCCACAGCGATCGCAGACAGTTGTGAGGTCAGGTCCTTGACCAGACCGGCTATGGACTCGTTCGGCACGTCGCACTCCCCATAGCGTCGTTTGCTCGGGTCAACCTATCATTCGGATCGAAAAAAAGACAAGTATAACGGCTATATACCGCTCCTTATCGGAGCGGATTCGGACCTTTCGCCGGCGTCCGGCGCCGGCTGCATCCTTGTCGATGGACCAGACGTTGTTACTCCTCCCGCCCTACCCCGCGGATCGAAGGACAAGGGTGACCACCGATTTTGCCTATCTTAACGCCATCGGCACCGCCGTTCCGCCGCATGACGTCCATGACGCGTTCATCACATGGGCGAACCGCCGGGTAGAGGAACGCGCCCGTCCGCTGTTCGCACGGATGGCCGCCCGTGCCGGCATCGCGCACCGCTGGTCCGTCCTGCCGGGCGTCGATGGCGCCAGCGCGGTCGATCCCGGCGGCTTCTATGCCGCAGCGATGCCGGGTACGGCGGCGCGCATGGCGGTTTATGCGCGGGAAGCGCCGGAACTGGCGCTCGCCGCCGTGGCCGCCTTGCAGGAACGCGTCGGGCTGGACGGCATCACCCATCTGGTGGTGGCGAGTTGCACCGGTTTCGTCGCGCCCGGCATCGATCAGATCGTCGCTGCACGACTGGGCCTGCCCGCCGATGTCGAACGCCTGCTGGTCGGTTTCATGGGCTGTTACGCGGCGATCGTCGCCTTGCGCAGTGCCCGGCATATCGTCCGCTCCGATCCCGCCGCGCGGGTGCTGGTGGTGACGGTCGAGTTGTCGTCGCTGCATTTGCAGGACGACACGGCGGTCGAGCCGCTGCTCGCGATGCTGCAATTCGGCGACGGTGCCGCCGCCGCGCTGGTGACCGCGGATGCGCGCGGCATGGCGCTCGGCCAACCGTTCGCCGCCAATCTGCCCGATAGCGCCGATCTGATCCGCTGGGCGATCACCGATACGGGATTTGCCATGCATCTGGACGGGGCGGTGCCGGGCCGCATCGGCACCGCACTGGGCGAACCGGCCTTCGTCGCCACCATCACCGGCGGCACCACGCCCGCCGACCTGTTCTGGGCGGTGCATGCCGGTGGGCGGTCGATCCTGGACGCCGTGCAATCCGCCCTGTCGCTGCCGGCGGATGCACTGGCGGCGTCGCGGGCGGTGCTCGCCGACAACGGCAACATGTCGTCGGCGACGTTGATGTTCGTGCTCGCCCGGTTGCTCGCCGATCCACCGCAAGCGCGCGCGGGGGTTGCGCTCGCGTTCGGTCCGGGACTGGCTGCCGAGGGGCTGGCGTTGCGGTTCGCGACATGACGCTGGCCTTGCGCGCCCAGGCGGACGAATTGATGGATGCGGACGACCTGTCCGCTGCCACCTATGCGGCGGTCGTCGCCGATCTGGCGCGGGTGAACGTCGTCACCCTGGCGGCGCGGCCGACGCTTGGGTTCCTGGACCGGGTCACCCGCGGGCGAACGTCGCTGCGTCTGCTCGACGTGGGCTATGGCGATGGCGACATGCTGCGTCGGATCGCGCGCTGGTCGGCGCGCCGGGGTATCGCTGCCGAGCTGGTCGGCATCGACCTCAATCCCCGCAGCGAGGCGGCGGCGCGCCTGCACACGCCGCCCGTCCTGCCGGCCGGTACGTCGATCACATGGCGTACCGGCGATTACGCCGAACTGGCCGGCGGGGGTGGGATGCGATCGTGTCCAGCCTCGTCGCGCATCACATGACACGGCCGCAGCTGATCGCGTTCCTGCGGTTCATGGAGGCGGAGGCGCGGCACGGCTGGCTGGTCAACGACCTGCACCGTCATCGCGTCGCTTATGCGGGCTTTCCCGTGCTCGCGACGTTTGCCCGCTGGCATCCGATTGTCCGCCATGACGGCACCTTGTCGATCGCGCGGTCCTATCGCCCCGCCGAATGGCCGCCGTTGCTGGCCGAGGCAGGCATCGGCGATGCCCGGGTGTTCCGCGCCTTTCCGTTCCGGCTATGCGTCGAACGGCTGCGCTGATCGTCGGCGGCGGCCCGGCCGGATCCGCGGCTGCCATCCGCCTGGCGGCGGCGGGCGCGCAGCCCGTGATGGTCGAGCGCCATCCCGACGGCGATGCCCTTTGCGGCGGTTTCGTGAGCTGGCGGACGCTCGACAGGATCGCCCAGCTGGGCGTCGATGCCGACGCGCTCAACCGCGATCGACTGACCCGTGTGACGATTTTCGCCGGTGGCCGCGTACGTGAGGCGATGCTGCCCCGACCGGCGATCGGCGTCTCGCGACGGCGGCTGGACATACTGCTGCGACACGCGGCCATGCGAAGCGGGGTGGCGATCGAGACCGGCGCCACTGTTCGTCACGTCGACGGACTCACCGCGCATCTGGCCGACGGCGCGATGATCGCCGCCGACGCCCTGTTCCTGGCGACCGGCAAGCACGACCTGCGCGGACTGGCGCGGCCGGCATCGGCACGGGGCAGCGACCCCACGCTGGGCATCCGCGTCCGCCTGTCACCCGCACCGGCGCTGCGTCGCCTGCTGGACGGGCAGATCGAACTCCACCTGTTCGATCGCGGCTACGCGGGGATCGCCCTGCAGGAAGACGGCAGCGCCAACCTGTGCATGGCGGTGCATCGTTCGCGATTGCAGGACGCGGGCAGCCCCGCCGACCTGATCGCCAGCCTGGGCCGCGAACTGCCGCGACTGGGCGAACGGATCGCGCATCTCGCGCCACATGCGACCGTCGATGCGATCGCCAACGTACCCTATGGATGGCGTCAGCGGACCGGCACCCCCGGCCTGTTCCGGCTCGGCGATCAGGCGGGCGTGATCCCCAGCCTGGCCGGCGAAGGCATGGGCATCGCCCTTGCAAGCGGCATCGACGCCGCCGAGGCTTGGCGGATCGGCGGTCCCGCCGCGGCGACGGCGTGGCAGGAACGGTTCGCGCGCCGCCTCGCCCGGCCGATGGCGGTGGCCGGCGGCGTGCGTCGCATTGCGGAAAGCCGCTGGTCGGCGCCGGTCGTGGCGATGATGCCGGCCGCACTGATCCAGGTCATGGCTCATGCGACCAGAATGACCCCATAGCGGTTGACGCCGCCCCCTTCTCTCACAAGATTGGCTTTATGGATCAGCTCAACCTTTCGGAAGCCGAGTGGCGCAAGCGGCTCACGCCGGCGCAATATCACGTCCTGCGCGAAGCAGGCACCGAACGCGCCTTTGCCGGCGCACTCACCGACAACAAGGCAGATGGCACCTATTGCTGCGCCGCCTGCCATCTCGACCTGTTCGACAGCGCGGACAAATACGACAGCGGATCGGGCTGGCCGAGCTTCAGCCAGCCGATATCGCCCGATCGCGTGTCGGATCACACCGACACCAGCCACGGCATGACCCGGACGGAAACGCGTTGCGCGCGCTGCGACAGCCACATGGGCCACGTCTTTCCCGACGGCCCGCCGCCGACCGGCCTGCGCTATTGCATGAACTCGATCGCGCTGGAGTTTCGCGCGCGCAAGTAACGGCGGCTTGTAGGGGGGTGCGTTAACCGGTAATCGCAGCGGTCTTCATGGCCCGTGCGCGTACCCCCCGCTCCGCTCCCGTCCGCCGCTCGCCTTGGCGTCGACGGATCGTCGTCACCCTCCAGATCCTGATCGCGCTGGCGATCCTGGCGGTGGGTGCGCTGGCGATCGCCGTCTATGTCGCCCGCTCGCAGCTGCCGAGCTTCGACGAACTCAAATCCTCGCCCAACGGCCAGATGATCCGCGTCCACGCCGCCGACGGCAGCGTGATCGTGTCGATGGGGCCAAGCTATGGCGAATGGCTACCCTATGGCAGTATCCCGCAGGTGATGCGCGATGCGACCGTGGCGGTCGAGGATCGGCGTTTCTACAGCCATCCCGGCGTCGACCCGCTCGGCATCGCGCGATCGGTGATGGTCCGTTACGAACGCGGGCGCTGGATCCAGGGCGGATCGACCATCACCCAGCAGCTGGCGCGCAACGTCTTCCTCAACAACCAGAAGAAGTTCGGCCGCAAATTCCGCGAATGGATCCTGGCGCTCGCGCTGGAACGCAAGTTCAGCAAGGAACAGGTGCTCGAGCTGTACCTGAACAAGGTCTATTACGGCGGCGGCGCCTATGGCATCGATGCGGCGTCGCGCAAGTTCTTCGGTCACGGTGCCGAACGCCTCAGCCTGGCCGAGGCGGCGGTGATCGCCGGACTGGTGAAGGCACCTTCCAACTATTCGCCCACCGCCGACGCGCAGGCCGCCGTCGGCCGTGCCGGCGTCGTCCTGGATTCGATGGTGCGCTACGGCGCGATCACGCAATCGCAGGCGGACGATGCCAACCCCCGGTCGCTGGCGCTGGCGCCAGAGCCGCGCCAGAACAGCGCGCGCTACTTCACCGACTGGGCGCTGCCGCAGCTCGACACGCTGATCGACGAGACGGAGGCGCCGCTCGACGTGTGGACGACGCTCGATCTCGGCATGCAGCGCGACGCCGACGCGGCGGTGCGGGCCAATGCCCCCGCCGGTGCGCAGGGTGCGCTGGTCAGCCTGGACCGCGACGGCGCGGTCAAGGCGATGGTCGGCGGCAAGGACTATGTCGCCTCGATCTACAATCGCGCGACGCAGGCGCAGCGTCAGCCGGGTTCCGCCTTCAAGCTGTTCGTCTATCTCGCCGCGCTGGAGGCGGGGCATAAGCCCGAGGATACGATCGTCGACGAACCGGTGACGATCGACGGCTGGAGCCCGCGCAACGATTCGCGGCGCAATTCCGGGCAGGTGACGCTGCGCACCGCCTTCGCCTATTCGCTCAACACCGTGGCGGCCAAGCTGGGGCAGGAGGTGGGCTTCACCACCGTCGCCGACATGGCGCGGCGGTTCGGCATCACCACGCCGGTCAACACCCACCCCTCGATGGTGCTCGGCACGTCCGACGTCCGCCTCATCGACATGACCCGCGCCTTTGCAAGCGTCGCCAACAAGGGCGTCGCGATCACCCCCTATGGCATCACCAAGGTGACGGCGAACGGCCAGACGATCTACACGCACGAGGTCGACCGCAGCCACGTCCTCGTCGCGCCCTATGTCGCGGCACAGATGACCGACCTGTTGCAGACGGCGGTGAATACCGGCACCGGCCGCGCCGCCCAGATCGGCCGCCCGGTCGCGGGCAAGACCGGCACGACCAGCTCGTCCAAGGACGGCTGGTTCCTCGGCTTTTCCAGTGGGCTGACGACGGGGGTGTGGATGGGGCGCGACGATGCCCGTCCGATCAGCGGCCTGCACGGCGGCACCGCTCCCGCCCGCGCCTTCGCCGCATTCATGAAGCCGGCGACCGCCAGTCGTCCGATCGAACAGTTCGAAACGCAGGTGACCCTGCCCGAATGGCAGCTGGAGCCTGACGAGGAGACCTATTTCGGTCAGCCCGACAACGGCGGGATGATGGTGGACGAGGACGGCAATCCGATCCCTCAGCAGTCGCGCGACGAAGAGCAGCAGCAACAGGACGACGGCACCGTGCAGCCCGCAATCCCAACCCAGCCGCAGCAGCAGCTCGACGATCTGATCGATCGCGTGACCGGACACGACCAGCCCGGTGCCGATCGCCGCGAGGAGCGCCGCGACGATCGTCGCGATCCGGCGCTGCCGGGCCGCCAGCCGTCAGCGCGTGACGACCGCCGCGACTTTGCGCCGGCGACGCGACAGCCGCTGCAACGCCCGCTTCAGGACGATCGCCCGATCCAGTGAAGCCCCGCCCCATGTTCGCGCAACCACGCGCGTGCCGGGGTCGGATCGCCGCCGTACAGCTGCTCGACCAGGGCGTGAAAGGCGGGCGCATGGTTCATGTGCACGCGATGCGCGACCTCGTGTGCCACCGTCGCGCGCCGCACCCATCCCGGCGCCAGGATCAATCGCCAGCTGTACCGGATGACGCCGTCGTGCGCGCAGCTGCCCCACCGCCCGCGCGCATCGCCGATCGCGACCTTGCTGACGGTAACGCCGGCGCTGGCCGCATAATCGGCGGTGTCGGCGGCCAGCCGGTCGAGCGCCTGCCGCTTCAGCCACGCCTCGACCCGGCGTGGCAGGGTATCCAGCGGGCCGGACAGTGACAGCGTATCGCCGACCACCTCGATCCGTCGCCGGCTGCCGGCTTCCCAGACGATCGTCAGCGCCATGTCGGCGACGGTCAGCACCATGCCGGGCACGTAGGGTCGCGGCTGCGGCAGGCGGGCACGCTGTTCGGCGATCCAGCCGACCTTGCCCTGCGCCCAGGCGAGCGCCGGCTTCAGCGCGGCGCGTTTCGGCACCACCAGTCGCGCGACCCCGCTCGCCGGATCGATCGACAGCCTGATCCGCCGCGCCGTCGCATGGCGCACGACTTCGAACGGCGCGCTCACAGCTCCCGATCGACGATGTGGTTCTCCAGATCCCCGACGTCGTCCTCGCTCACCGTCCATCCGCGTACCGAAATGCCGGCGGTGTGCACGCTCTCCCGGTCGCCGCTGATCAGGTAATGCCAGTCGCGCAGCGGCTCGCCCGCGGCACGCAGCCGGTAGGCGCAGGTCGATGGCAGCCAGTCGATGCCGCGGACGTTGCCCGCGGTCAGGCGGACGCATTCCGGCACATAGGCGCGGCGATGCTTGTAGTCCGAACAGAAACCACTGCGCCGGTCGAGCAGGCGGCAGGCGACGTTGGTCGCCACGATCTCGCCCGTCTCGTCGTCTTCCAGCTTGTGGATGCAGCATTTGCCGCAGCCGTCGCACAGCGCTTCCCATTGTCCGCGATCGAGCTGCTCGATCGGCAACTCCCAGAACTTAACCATGGTATGTCGTCATGTTGCCCAGCGCTTGATCTCGTCCGCCACCGCCTGCGGCCCCTTGTCGGACGGCAGCAATGCGAGCGGCCTGCCGTCCGGATCCATCAGATAGGTGGTGCGGCTGTGGTTCACCAGATAGCCGCCGCCGGGCTGCGCATCGCCCTTGCCCGCGAACACGCCATAGGCCTTCGACACCGCCGCGATCTGTGCGGGCGTCCCGGTCAGTCCGACCATGCGCGGATGAAACGCCGCGACGAAGCCCTTGAGCACCGCCGGCGTGTCGCGTTCCGGATCGACGCTGACGAACACGGGGACGATCCGACCCGCCAGCGCCGGATCGCTCTTGTCGAGCATCGCCAGCCCCTTGCCGATCGCCGCGGCGTCGGTCGGGCAGACATCGGGGCAGAAGGTGTAGCCGAAATACATGATCCGGTATTTGCCGGCGAACGTGCGGTCGGTGACGGGGCGGCCGTCCTGATTCACCAGCGTGAACGGTCCGCCGATCCTGGCACCGGCGAGTGGCGGCGCTTCATGCGCGGTGCCGCCCGGCTGACAGGCGACGAGCGCGAATGCGGCGAAGGGGGCGAGACGCAAAATGTTCATGACCACGCCAGCTGTGATCTGTTACCGGCGAGCTAGCAAGCTTTCGTCTTTGAGGGACAATCCATGATCCGCCCGCACCTTTTCCTCGCGCTCGCCCTCACCACCGCCCTTGCCACCGTGGCGGTGCCGGCGACGGCGCAGCAGCAGTCGGAAAGCTATAAATTCCTGTCGGCGATCGAAAAGGAGGACGGCAAGGCCGTCACCACGATGATCGAGACGCCGGGCAGCACGATCATCAACACCAAGGCGGTGACGACCGGCAAGGGGGCGCTGCACATCCTGGTCGGTCATTCCGGCAGCATGTACGTGCAATATCTGCTGCAGCACAAAGCCGATCCGAATATCCGCGATGCCAAGGGCAACACGCCGCTGATGCTGGCGGCGCTGGCAGGGCGCGAGGACCTCGTCGATCTGTTGCTGACCTACAAGGCCAATCCGAACCTTGCCAACACGTCCGGTCAGACGGCGCTGATCCTGGCGGTCAACGCCCGCAACGAGGCGATCGCCCGCACGCTGATCGCCAAGGGCGCCGATCCCGACCAGACCGACAACATGGCCGGGCTGTCGGCGCGCGACTATGCGCTGCGCGATTCGCGCAACCCGGCGATGGTCGCGCTGTTCAAGGATGCGCCCAAGAAGGTCCGCGCGCAGGTGGCAGGCCCGAAGTTCTGACGCGTCGACGCGCCGTACGGGCGGTCACGCCCCGATGAGGCGCGCCACCGTCGCGAAATCCGCGGCGACCGCATCCACTCCGATGTCCAGCAACCGCGCATCGTGGCCCGCTGCGCAATGCGTGCCTGCGCACAAGCCGATGACGTAGCCGCCCGACGCGACCGCGCCGGTAGCGCCGACCGGCGAATCCTCGATGATCGCGCAATCCGCGATGTCCACGCCGATCGCCTTGGCCCCATGCCAATACAGGTCGGGCGCGGGCTTGCCGTTCGCGACATGCTCGCGGCCGCTGTAGATGTGGTCGCCGAACGCATCGGACATGCCGATGTGCTCCAGATGCCGCCTGATCCACCGCGTCGGGCTGGACGAGACGACGGCGCGCGGCAGGTCGGCGGGCAGCGCGCGAACGAACTCGACCGCGCCCAGCACCGCATCGATCCCCGCCGCCATCGCACGGGCATCCTCCGCCTCGCGCGCCGCTGCGAAGCTCGCCGGCAGCGGCCCGCCGATCCAGCGTTCGACGGCCATGCGGAAGTCGGCACCGGCAAGCCCCATGAAATTCGCCATCGAATCCTCGGGCGTGGTCGGATGCCCCGCCGCGGTCAGCCATTCGGCGATCTGGCGGTTACCGGCATATTCGCTTTCGATCAGCACTCCGTCGAAGTCGAACAGCAGCCCCTTGAACCTCATGCCGCCACTCCTCCGCGCGCACCGAACAGGGCGCTGCCGACGCGGACATGCGTCGCGCCCAGCGTCACCGCGGTCTCGTAATCCGACGACATGCCCATGCTGAGCCCCGTCAGGCCGGCATCGCGCGCCAGCTTTGCGAGCAACGCGAAATAAGGGGCCGGTTCGATGTCGGCGGGTGGAATGCACATCAGCCCGGCCACGGGCAGGCCGGCGCCTCGCGCCCGATCGAGCAGGGCGGCCAGATCGGCGATCGCACAGCCGCCCTTCTGCTCCTCCGCGCCGATATTCACCTGCAGGAAACAGTCCGGATGGCGCCCGACCTTGGCCATCGCCTTGCCCAGCGCATCCACCAGCGACGGCCGGTCGACCGCGTGGATCGCATCGAACATCGCGACCGCGTCCTCGGCCTTGTTCGACTGCAGCTGTCCGATCAGATGCAGCGAGACGTCCGGATAGGCCTCGCGCAACGACGGCCATTTGGCGGCGGCCTCCTGCACGCGGTTCTCACCGAACGCACGCTGTCCCGCCGTTAGCAGCGGGACGATCGCCTCGGGCGGATGCGTTTTCGACACGGCGATCAGCGTCACGTCAGCCGGCTCGCGGCCGGCGATACGCGCGGACTGTGCGATGCCGGACAGGACGGCATCGAGCGGATGCGGGGGAGTGGCAGCGGTCATGCGCGCCGCTATAGCGGGCTGGTGGCCAATCTGAACCGCAATTGCGATCCGCGCCGCCATGCCTGGCTGATGACCGACGAGCGGATCGGCGATGCGCTCATCCCGGTGATCCTCGGCTTGCCGCCGGGCGCGGGCGTGGTGTTCCGCCATTATGGACTGTCGCGGCGGGACCGTCACCGACTGTTCCTGCGCGTCCGCCGATTGGCGCAGGCGCGCGGCCTGCGGATCAGTGCGGTGGGCGGATTGCCCGGCGTGGCGACCCATAACGGACATCGCGCGCTGACCTATGCGGTGCACGACCGGCGCGAGGCGATTGCTGCCATGCGCGCAGGCGCGTCATGGCTGTTCGTATCGCCGCTCTTCGCCACCCGGTCGCACGCCGGTGCACGGCCGCTGGGTATGCGCAAGGCGACAGCGATCACGTCACGGTTGAACGTCGGACGCGTCGCCCTGGGCGGAATGACCGCACGGCGCTGGCTGCGGTTGCGACGTTACGGGTTCACCGGTTGGGCGGCCATCGACGGGTTGGTCCCCCCGCGCTGACCGCTTCATCCGGTCTTGCCGACCTTAGAAGCGGAAGGCGGTGCCCACGTATACCGACTGGCTGTCGCGCCGCGTGTCGTCGAGGCGGGCCAGCCGCTCACGATCGGAACGATAGCGCATGCCCGCCGTCACATCCAGATTGCGGGTGAGCGAATAGGAGCTGCTGACATCGACCGAATAGCTGGGCAGTTCCTGCGTCAGCTTCGGGGTGTTCTCCAGCGGACGGTCCGCCACCGCTACGATACGGCTGCTGGCGCGGCCCGTGCGATAGCTGAGCGCGACATCCGTCGATTCGCGGCTGCCCGGGATCGGCCCCAGATCGATGCGATTGACCGCACCCGATACCGCGAACCGTTTCCAGCCCACCGAGACGCCCAGATTGTAAGCGATCGGCTGGATACCGACGGTCGGTGTCGCCACCGCACCGCTGCGGCTGGTGTCGGCAAGCGCTGTGCGATTCGACCGGGCTCGGACTGCAACGGTCACCGCGCGCTTGTCCTGACGCGCCTCTGCCGGCGTGAACCGGAAATCCGCTCCGTCGAGGCCACCCCGCGCGATCGCCGCGGCCAGCCGCGGATCGGCCGCTGCCGGCGTGAACGATCCCGTGAAGCGCGGCATGATCGTGCGCTTGGCAGGCTGCACCCGTTCGCTCGCACCGAAAGCGGGCGCGACGATGACACCGGTAGCGACCAGCGCTCCCGCCATCATTACAGTCACTGCACGCCCTACGGCACGCTTCGCAAACACTAGCAGTCCCCTCGACTCCCGCTGCAACGCGCCTAACACGATTCCGGCTCGTGCCAATATGGAAGCTTTGCTGCCGGATGCATCATTTTGTCCGACTGTTGCAATAGGCACACAGATTCTGGAATGCGGCGCCCGTTTCCGGGGCGCCAAGCGTCGCTTGCGGGTGCACCGCCCTATCTATAGAGCGAAAGCGCCCTTTTTATCGCAGGACAGTTTCGCCCATGATCCGCTCGTTGCGCACCGCCCTCATGGTCGCCGCCATCGCCCTGCCGCTCGCCGCCTGCGGCGGCCGCGGCGGCAATGCTGTCGCCAAGACCGACCTCGCCGCTTCCAAGGTCACGACGATCGGCGTCAACGCCTATCTGTGGCGCGCCAGCCTCGACACGCTGTCCTTCATGCCGCTGGTGCAGACGGATTCGAACGGCGGCGTCATCGTCACCGACTGGTACGTCAATCCGCAGGTCCCGACCGAGCGGATGAAGGTCACCGTGTCGATCCTCGACCAGGACCTGCGTGCCGATGCGGTGCGCGTCGCGGCGCTGCGCGAGGTCAACCGTGGCGGCCAGTGGGTGTCCGCCCCGGTCGCCGCCGCCACCACGCAGAAGCTGGAGGACGTCATCCTCACCCGCGCCCGCGACCTGCGCCGCGCCTCTATTGCGGGTTGACGCCCGCATGCGGTGCCGGGCGCCCTTCGATGGTGAAGCCGGCCGGCATCGCGCTTTGAACGGAATACAGGAATGGTAACGCGTTTCAACGCGCTCACGGCGGATGCGTCCTGGCAAAAGGTCTGGGACGATCGCCAGACCTTCGCCGCCAGGGACAATAGCGGCAAACCGCAAAGTTACGTGCTGGAGATGTTTCCCTACCCATCGGGACGCATTCACATGGGGCACGTCCGAAACTACACCATGGGCGACGTCCTCGCCCGCTTCCGCCGGATGCGTGGCTATGAAGTTCTCCATCCTATGGGGTGGGATGCGTTCGGCATGCCGGCCGAGAATGCTGCGATGGAAAAGGGCGTGCACCCCGGCACGTGGACGCTTGCCAATATAGAAACGATGAAGGCGCAGCTGAAACGCCTCGGCTTCGCACTCGACTGGAGCCGCGAACTGGCGACCTGCAAGCCCGACTATTACGGCCACGAACAGGCATTGTTCCTCGACATGTTCGCCGCGGGCCTCGTCTATCGCAAGGAATCGGCGGTCAATTGGGACCCGGTCGACATGACCGTGCTCGCCAACGAACAGGTCATTGATGGTCGCGGCTGGCGCTCGGGCGCGCTGGTCGAGAAGCGCAAGC
The DNA here is from genome assembly GCF_010450875.1 of Sphingomonas insulae. NCBI lineage: Bacteria > Pseudomonadati > Pseudomonadota > Alphaproteobacteria > Sphingomonadales > Sphingomonadaceae > Sphingomonas > Sphingomonas insulae. Next base: position 657,929 of record NZ_CP048422.1, on the reverse strand, counting down.
TCAGCCAGTGGTTCCTCAAGATCACCGACTTCGCCGATGAACTGATCGAGGGGCTCGGCGCGCTCGAGCATTGGCCGGACAAGGTCAAGCTGATGCAGGAAAACTGGATCGGCAAAAGCCAGGGCCTGACCTTCGGGTTCGATGTGTCGAACGGCGGCAAGGTCGAGGTGTTCTCGACCCGCCCCGACACGATCTTCGGCGCCAGCTTCGTCGCGGTCGCAGCGGATCACCCGATCGCGCAGAATATCGCCGACCGGCCGGAGGTCGCCGCGTTCATCGCGCTCTGCAAGCAGGGCGGCACGACGGCGGCCGAGCTGGATACGCAGGAAAAGCTGGGCTTCGATACCGGATTGACCGCGACGCATCCGTTCGATGCGACCCGCAGGCTCCCGATCTATATCGCCAACTTCGTCCTCATGGATTACGGTACCGGTGCCGTGATGGGGGTGCCCGCCCACGACCAGCGCGATCTCGACTTCGCGCGCAAATATGGCCTCGACGTCCAGCGCGTCGTGTCCGATGGCGACCGGACCGACGCGGTGTTCGAGGGCGATGAGGCGTATACCGGTCCCGGAGCATTGGTGAATTCGCACTTCCTCGACGGGATGGACGTCGAGGACGCCAAGCGAGAGGTCGTCCGCCGCGCGCAGGACGGCGGCTGGGGCAAGGGATCGACCGTGTTCCGCCTTCGCGACTGGGGCGTCAGCCGCCAGCGCTATTGGGGGACGCCGATCCCGATCGTCCATTGCGGCGATTGCGGTGCGGTCGCGGTACCCAAGGATCAGCTGCCCGTCGTCCTGCCCGACGACGTATCGTTCGCCGTCCCCGGCAATCCGCTCGATCGCCACCCGACGTGGAAGCATGTCGATTGCCCTTCGTGTGGCAAGCCCGCGGTTCGCGAGACCGACACGCTTGACACGTTCGCCGATTCATCCTGGTATTTCATACGCTTCGCCAGCCAGCCCAAGGATAGGCCGTTCGATCGCGCCGTCGCCGAAAGCTGGCTGCCGGTCGGTCAGTATATCGGCGGTGTGGAGCATGCGATCCTTCACCTGCTCTACGCCCGCTTCTGGACGCGTGCGCTGAGGCACATGGGACAGCTCGACATCGCCGAACCGTTCACCGGCCTGTTCACACAGGGCATGGTGACGCACGAGACCTACAAATCGTCCGACGGGCGGTGGCTGTCGCCCGATGATGTCCGCGACGGCATCGAGATTGCGACCGGCAAGCCGGTCACGATCGGTCGGGTCGAAAAGATGTCGAAGTCGAAAAAGAACACCGTCGATCCCGAACCGATCGTCGATCAATATGGTGCCGACGCGACCCGCTGGTTCATGCTGTCCGATTCACCGCCCGAGCGCGACCTGCCATGGAGCGAATCGGGCATCGAAGGGGCATGGCGCTTCGTCCAACGCCTCTGGCGCCTGTTCGACGGCGATGCGGCGGAACCGGGAGAAGGCGGCGATCCGTCGCTCGATCGCAAGCTGCACCAGACCATTCTCGGTATCGAACAGGATATCGAGGCGCTCGCCTTCAACAAGGCGGTCGCGAAGATCTACGAATTGTGCACCGCCATCGAACGCGCCGCGCCATCGGCATCGCGCAGCAACGCGGTCCATACGCTGATGCTGCTGGTAGCGCCGATGGTGCCACACGTCGCCGAGGAAGCCTGGGCGGCCAAGGGCTTCGACGGATTGATCGCCGATGCTGCCTGGCCCGAGGTTGATTCGACGTTGCTCGTCGAGGATGAAGTGACGGTCGCCGTGCAGGTCAACGGCAAGCTTCGCGACACGCTGACGGTCGCCAAGGCCACGGTCAGCGACGATCTCGAAGCGCTGGCACTCGCATCCGACAAGGTCGTCCGCATTCTGGACGGCAAGGCTCCCAGGAAGGTGATCGTCGTGCCCGGACGTCTGGTGAACATCGTCGCATGAGGCGGCTCGTCCTCCTCGCTCCGCTGGCGCTGACGCTTGCCGGCTGCGGCCTCAAGCCCCTGTACGGCGGTGGTGCCGGCGGCGCCGTGGCGACAACCCTGTCCAACGTCGAAGTCGCACCGATCGACGGCAAGTCCGGTTGGTTGATGAGCAATGCCCTGCGCGATCGGCTGGCAGCGAACGGCACGCCGCAATACCGGCTGGACGTGCGACTGGATGACAAGATCGCGGGCTTCGGCGTGCGGCGCGACGACAGCGTCACGCGCGAACGCCGGACCCTGCGCGCGCGCTATCAATTGGTGAACCTGGCCGATGGCAGCGTCCTGATCGATGCGACCGCGGGATCCGATGCCGGCATCGACGTCGTCCAGTCGGAATATGCGACGATCGCCGCGGAGAATACGGCGTTGGAGCGGCTTGCAGGCATCGTCGCGGACCAGATCGTCGGCCGGTTGGCGTTGTACGCGCAGCGTCGCAAGGCACCATGATGGTCCGCGGTGAAGGCTAACGCACGCGATATCCGGCTGGCGCTGGAACGCCCATCGCCCGATATCCGCCTGTACCTGTTGCACGGTCCCGATGGCTCCGCGACCGCGGAACTGGCCGGTGTACTGGCCAAGGCCATGGGGACGGATTCGGAACGTGTCGACATCGACGGGGCAAGCCTGCGATCCGATCCGGCGCGCCTGTCCGATGAAGCGGCATCCATGTCGCTGTTCGGCAGCGCCCGTCATATCCGCGTCTCACCCGCTGGCGAGGAATGCCTGGAGGCGTTCACCACTCTGCTGAATGCGGATCACGCCGGCAATCCGGTCGTAGCCCTCGCCCCCTCCGTGAAATCGACGGCGAAGATCGTCAAGCTGGCGATCGAATCCCGACAGGCGATGGCGTTCGCGGCCTATGAACCCAGTGCAGCGGATCTGGAGCGACTGGCCACAGCCATGGCGCGCGACCATGGCTTACGGCCGAACGGCGGCACTGCGGCCCGCCTCGCCACGTCCTGCGGCGGCGATCGGGCGGTGTTGGCCCGCGAGATCGAGAAGCTCGCGCTGTTCCTCGATGCGGCACCCGATCGTCCCCACGACCTGGACGATGCCGCGCTCGACGCGATCGGTGCGGATCTGGGCGAGGCGGAGATGACGCAGGTGGTCGATGCCGTGATCACCGGCCACACCGCCATACTTGGTGCCGAATTGTCGCGGCTGAACGACGCCGGGACGTCACCGATCCCATGGCTGCGTCTGTTGGCGCGAAAGCTGATGACGCTCGCTGACATGAAGGCTGATATCGAAGCCGGAGCCAGTCAGGACAGCGTGTTCAAACGCCACCGCATCTTCTTTCGCGAAGAGGCCGCCACGGCACAGGCACTACGCCGCTGGAACCCGCTTATGCTGTCGGCGGCGCTCAGCCGGGTGCGGCATGCCGAACGTGCGGTGATGTCCAGCAGCAATGCCGGCAGCGTATTGGCGGAGCATGCGCTCATGGAACTGACACGCGGCGTCCAAAAACGCGGTTGAGCCTCAGCGCCGGGCGAGCATCCGCCCGAATAGCGACAACGCCCAGCCGGTCGCTGCCACGAACAGCGCGGGATCGTAGCGCGGTCCTTCATCCCGCAGGAAGGCATGCTGTGCATTGACCTCATGCCATTCGTATCTGGCACCAACGGCTTCCAGCCGCGCCCGGATCGCCTCGCGTCCGTCGAACGGGACGTGAGGGTCTTGCCGACCGAATACGAACAACGTCTCCGCCTTCAGATCGGCCATCCGCGCCAGGCTGTCGTCTGACCGCCCGTGGCCCAGCGTGCCGGAATGAATGTCGGTGGGATAAAACAACGCTGCAGCCGATACGCGCACATCGAACGCGGCGCGAAGAGCCAGGTGGCCGCCGAGGCATACGCCGACCGTACCCAGACGACCGTTGCATGACGGATGCGTCGCCAACGCATCGAGCACCCGGGTCGCATCCGCGTCGAACGCCGCCACCGCTTTGGCCACTTTCAGCGCATTGCCGCGATCGGTCCCTGCCGGATCATAGGCAAGCACGGTGCCCGGCACTTCATATTCGTGATACACTTCCGGGACTGCGACGACATACCCCTGCCCGGCAAAGTACGCCGCGAGGCGACGGATCGGCGCCGTCACCTGGTAGATCTCCGAATAGAGGACCAGCCCGGGGTAGCGGCCCTCACCCGCCGGTCGAAACCAGTGCACCCGCATCACACCACCGTCGGCCGGCAGATCGTCGATCTCATCCGAACGCAGGATCATCAGATCGTATCGCCGGTCAGCCGCTGACAGACCATGTCCAGCTGGTCCAGCGTCGTATAGGTCAGCGTCAACGTACCGCCCTTCTCGCTGTGCGCGATCCGCACATGCAAGCCGAGCAGATCGGACAATTGCCGTTCGAGAGCCGCAAGGTCGGCATCGGGAGCGGCGGCCGGCGCGCGATCGCGATGGCTCCCCCCTGCCCGCTCCGGCTTTGCGCCCTTGGCCAGTTTTTCGGTTTCCCGTACCGACAGGCCCCGTGCCGCGACCTGTTCGGCCAGAGCCTCCACATCCCGTGCGCCCAGCAAGGCGCGGGCATGACCCATCGACAGCGAACCGTCGGTGACCCGGTTCTGAACGGCCGCAGGAAGTTCCAGCAATCGCAACAGGTTGGCCACATGGCTGCGTGATTTGTGGACGATCTTGGCCAAGGCTTCCTGCGTATGACCATATTCGCCGGCCAGCCGTTGATAGGCCTGCGCCTCTTCGATCGCGTTGAGGTCCTGTCGCTGGATGTTCTCGATCAGCGCGATCTCGAGCGTCTGCGCATCGTCGAAGTCGCGAACGACGACCGGCACCTCATGCAGTCGCGCGCGCTGCGCCGCACGCCAGCGCCGTTCACCCGCGACGATCTGATAATCGTGGCCATGCGGCCGCACCACGATCGGTTGGATCAACCCCCGTGACGCGATCGATGCCGCCAGCTCATCCAGCAATGCCTCGTCGAAATGGCGCCGTGGCTGATCCGGGTGTGGAGATAGGGCGCTGACCGGCAACATCCTGACACCCGATGGCACATTCCCTTTCGCGCCCGGCGTCACCGGCGCTTCGCTCGCCATCTCGCCAAGCAGCGCGCTGAGACCGCGACCCAGTCCGGCTGGCCGGTTCCGCTTTGCCGCATCGCTCATGCGGCGACTGCCGTCGTATCGGGCAGCCGTGCGATCAACTCGCGCGCCAGGTCGATATAGGCCTGCGATCCGGAACATCGGTGATCGTAGATGAGCGCCGGCAAGCCATGGCTCGGCGCCTCCGACAGTCGGACGTTCCGGGGAATCACCGTTTCGAACACGACCCGACCGAGCACCGCGCGCACGTCGGCCGCCACCTGATCGGTCAGGCGATTGCGGCGATCGTACATGGTGAGGGCCACACCCAGGATCGCCAGTCCGGGGTTGAAGCGTTCGCGAATCCGTTCGACCGTGGTCAGCAATTGCGACAGCCCTTCCAGCGCGAAAAATTCGCATTGCAACGGCACGAGCAGTTTGTCGGCAGCGACCATGGCGTTGATCGTCAGCAGCCCCAGCGATGGCGGACAATCGATCAGGATGATGTCCCACCGCCCCTGAGCCTGTGCTAGCGCGCGGTCGAGCCGGTGGGTTCGATGATCGAATTCGACCAGTTCGATTTCCGCCCCGGAGAGATCCTGCGTTGCGGGAACGAGGTCCAGCCGGGGAACGCGCGTCTTGATGACCGCCTCCGCGATATCCGCTTCACCGATCAATACATGGTAGCTGGAACGTCCCCGTTGGGCGTGACCCACCCCAAGACCCGTCGACGCGTTGCCTTGGGGATCGAGATCGATGAGCAATACGCTTTTACCGGTAGCCGACAGCGCGGTCGCGAGATTGATTGCGCTCGTCGTCTTGCCGACGCCACCTTTTTGATTGGCCACCGCAATCGTCGTCATCGCGCTGTTCCCTTATTGGGTTCGACGATCAGGATGGATGATTCCGGATCCGTCGTAGAATGTTTCACGTGGAACAATCGACTCTCGTCTCGTCGCAGTGACACCAATTGCTCGGCCTCTAGCCGCCCGCGTGGGAGCACCCACCGGGTTTCCGGTGTGGCGCATCGACCGGCGGCTTGCAAAAGCTTTTCCACGGATGCGACGGCACGCGCCGAAATGATATCGAAGGTGTCGCTTACCGCCTCGACTTTCGTGGCCAAAACCACGGCCTGTTCGATCCCCAGCTGATCCACGGATCGTTGCAGGAATTCGGCACGCCGGCGTCGAGGTTCGACCATGGTGGTGGCGCCATCGAGCAGGATGGCGACGATGATTCCGGGAAAGCCTCCCCCGGTACCGATGTCCAGCCATGACTTACCGAAGTGTTCCACGTGAAACATCAGCTGGGCCGAATCGAGTACGTGCCGGGTCCAGATCGTCTCGATCGTTGACGGCGCGATCAAATTCTGCGCGCTATTTTCTTCTCTCACCAGATCGACGAAGTTGTCGATTTGGCGAGCCTTGGCTTCGCCGAACCTTGCGACGATGATGTCGCGTGCTTCTGCCTCGGTCATGCGGCACGCCGCTGAGCGTACAGATAGATTGCCGACAAAGCCGCGGGTGTGACCCCCCTTATACGCGATGCCGCGCCTAGGGACGTCGGCTGTGCGGCGCATAGTCGATCGATCATCTCGTTGGACAATCCCGGAACTGCGCGGAAATCGAGGGCATCCGGCAACGCGACAGCCTCCTCATCGCGCATCCGCGCCACCTCCTCCGCCTGCCGCTCCAGATAGGGCGCATAGCGGGCATCCTCGACGATCTCATCCAAGACAGCCTTGTCCGCTTGCTTGTCGACCTCTGACAGCACCGCACTCAACGCCACCGTCGGGATTCGTAGCCACTCATGGAGCGTACGACGACTACCGTCCTGCGCGACCTGAATGTCAATCCTCGCCAGGTCCGACGCGGTTCGTTGCTCCGACAGCAAATCTTGCACCTGCTTCCGCTGCTCTCCACGTCTCTGCTGATGCTCGACGCGATCGGCCCCGATGCAATCCAACGTCTTCGCGATGGATCCCAATCGTGTTTCCGCATTGTCCGCGCGCAGCGACAATCGAAACTCTGCGCGGGCGGTGAGCATGCGATACGGCTCGGTCACACCTTGCAGCACAAGGTCGTCGATCATGACGCCCGTGTAGCTCGACGCCCGGTCGAGAATACACGGCTGCAGATCGCGCGCTTCCGCGGCAGCATTGAGACCGGCGATGAGGCCCTGGCCCGCCGCCTCTTCATAACCGGTCGTCCCGTTCAACTGTCCTGCACAATAGACCCCGGGGATCGCTTGCAATGCGAGACGTGCATCGAGGGCGCGGGGGTCGAGGAAGTCATATTCAACCGCATAGCCTGGCATCATGATCCGGGCATGTTCCAAACCGTCGATACTGCGGATGAGCGCTGCCTGCACATCGCTTGGTAACGAGGTCGACAATCCGTTGGGATAGACGGTGGCATCGTCGAGACCCTCGGGTTCGAGGAAGACCTGATGCCCATCCCTGTCACCGAACCGATGCACCTTGTCCTCGATCGATGGACAATAGCGCGGCCCCTGCCCGCCAATGGCACCGCCGAACAGAGGCGATCGATCGAGGCCTCCACGGATGATGTCATGCGTCGCGGCGTTAGTTCTGGAGATGGCACAAGCGACCTGAGGCAGAAGGCGCCGCTCGGTCATCGGCGACATCGTCCAACCATCAAGGTCGGACTGCTGCTCTTCCAGCCGTGCCCAGTCTATCGTTCGGCCATCAATGCGCGGTGGCGTGCCCGTCTTCAGTCGTTCGAGCGGTAGCGCCAGCGCGCGCAATTGCTCCGCCAGCTTGCGAGCCGGCCTTTCACCGATACGGCCGCCCTCGTGCCGCTCATCGCCGCGAAACAGACGACCGCCAAGGAAGGTGCCGGTGGCCAATACGACCGTCCGCCCCTCGATCGTTACGTCGTTGGCCAACACGACTCCCACGGCGCTCTGCCCACGGAACGCCAGCGACTCGACGTCACCTTCAATGATCGTCAACGATGGCTGCCGTGTCAGCATCGTCTGAATTGCTGCGGCGTATAGCCGGCGGTCAGCCTGTACTCGGGGACCCTGTACTGCGGCCCCCTTGCTACGATTGAGCATCCGATAATGAATTGCGGCTGCGTCCGCCGCGCGCCCGATCAAGCCGTCGAACGCGTCGACCTCACGCACGATATGGCCCTTGCCCAGGCCACCGATGGCGGGATTGCAGGACATGGCGCCAATCTGCCGTCGATCGTGGCTGATCAACAGGGTATTGGCTCCACGCCTTGCGGATGCGGCTGCGGCTTCGGTGCCGGCATGGCCACCACCAACGACGATCACGTCATACATGGCACGCGCCTAAGCGAGCCCTACGATCAGGTCAAAACTGTTCCACGTGGAACATCACTTCCCGATACAGAACCGACCGAACAAAGTGGAAAACATTGCCTCCGTCGCATCAATGCCGAGAATGACCCCCAAGGCGCGTGTCGCCAGCCGTAGCTGCTCGGCAAGGATAAGCGGATCCGCCTCGTCTTCGGCAAGAACCGCTATGGCCCGACGACACGCTTCCCTCTCGCCCTCTCGAAAAGCGAGAGCGTCGCCCTGAGGCATCAGTCGTTCGGCGCGATCGGCAATCATGCGCCACAGCTGCTCGACCGTCGATGGTGCATCCTGCGCGACATTCACGTGGGCATCTGGAAGAGCGATGCGACCGGGTTCGTCTGCCCTCGCCCGCACCCAGATGCTGTCGCTCCGCGTCGGCCGATCATCGCCCAGCCATAGCAACACGTCCGCGCGAGCGATGGACGCTTCGGCGCGGCTCACCCCAATACGCTCGATGGGATCATCGCTTTCGGTCAAGCCGGCCGTGTCGGTTAAAACGTAGACCAGGCCGTCCCGCGTCACCGTGGCCTCGATCCGATCACGCGTCGTGCCCGCGATCGGCGATACGATGGCCAGTTCCCGCTGGCTCAGGAGGTTGATCAGCGTCGACTTGCCGCTGTTCGGTGGCCCGGCAAGAACGACATGCACCCCATCGCGCAGCCGTTCGACCGGTGGATTATCCAGCACCTCGGCCACATCACGGACCAATGCCGATTTGCCCGCTCGCACGACCGCCAGCGCAGCATCGTCGGCAGTGACATCATCCTCGTCCGAAAAATCGAGTTGCGCCTCGACCAGGGCGGACAACATCGCCAGCCGGTCGAGCCAGCCCCGCACCCGCTGGCTGACGATCCCCTCTGCTGCTGCAAGTGCCGCAACCCGCTGCCGTTCGGTATCAGCGGACAGCAAATCGGCGAGGCCACCCGCCTCGGCCAGGTCGATGCGTCCGTTCGTCAATGCCCGCCGGGTGAATTCGCCGGCGACTGCCGGTCGTACATGCGCCTGTCTGCCTAAAGCTGCCAATACCGCTGCGATCACGGCCCGACCGCCATGGCAATGCAGTTCGGCAATATCTTCGCCCGTCGCCGTCGCTGGGCCGGGAAACGTCAACACCAACGCCCGATCGAGCAAGGCGCCCTGCTCATCCCTCAGGGGTCGTATCCGCGCCATCCGGGGCGGCGGCAGCGTTCCCGCCATTCGCGTCACCGCGTCGAAGGCATGCGGTCCGCTGACCCGGATCACGCCGATGCCCGCCGGCGCCGCCCCGCTGGACAGCGCGAAGATCGTATCCATCAACCGCCCGTTTTCGTTGCCTGTTCGAACATCTGGCGCCACATCGTAAAGCCGGCCTCGTTCATCGGCGCCCAGCTTTTCATCATATTTTCCAACAGTTCCGGGCGGACCTGGCCACTCATCGTTTCCAGCAGGGATGCGATATAGCGGTCGTGCAGGGGCGTGAGGTCCGGCAGACCCATCGCGCGACGGGCCTCTTCCGGGGTCAGATCGATATCCACCGTCACCTTCATCGCGTATCGCCCCTTGAGCAGCCCTGTGGCGCACTGCATAGCCCAGCACGACCCGACGCGCGAGAGGACCCCCATGACCAAGACCATCCAGATCGAGACACTCGACGGTAATGCCACGTTCGATGCGTACGTCGCAGAACCCGTGGCGCGGCCGAAAGCGGCCATCGTCGTCATCCAGGAAATCTTCGGCGTGAATGCCGGCATCAGCAGCAAATGCGACCGTCTGGCCGCCGACGGTTATCTGGCACTCGCCCCCGACCTGTTCTGGCCGATTGCGCCCGGCATCCAGCTCGATCCCGACGTTCCCGACCAGATGCAGCAGGCGCTGGGCCTGATGGGCAAGTTCAATCAGGATGCCGGCATCCGCGATATCGAAGCGACTATCCGTGCCGCACGCCGTCTGTTGGACGACGATGGCACCGGCAAGGTCGGCGTCGTCGGCTACTGCCTTGGCGGTCGGCTCGCCTTCATGACCGCAGCGCGCACCGACGTCGACGCGTCGGTCGGCTATTACGGCGTCGGCATCGATGGTTTGCTGCGAGAAGCTCATGCGATCGCCAATCCGGTGCTGCTCCACATCCCGGAGGAGGATCATTTTGTCGACAAGGCGGCACAGGCGGCAATGCATGCCGGTCTGGACGATCATCCCAAGGTGACGCTCTACGACTATGCCGGCGAGGATCACGGATTTGCGACCGAGTTCGGCGCACGTCGATCCGACGCGGCGGCGGAACAGGCGGATGCACGCACCGCGGCGTTCTTCGCCGACCATCTCGGCTGAGGCTCGCACCGAAAGGGATCAAGACGCCGCCATGCCGGATGCGACGGGCCACCATCCGGCAGCGGCGGCTGTTACCCTCGACACAGCAGGATCAACCTGCGCGGAGAGGATCATGTATTACGAGATGTATCAGCAGGCGGGTCAATGGCGGTGGCGGCTGAAAGCGGCCAACCATGAAATCCTGGCCTCCGGCGAATCCTACACGACCAAGGCGAATTGCGAGAAGGTCATCAAGCTTCTCAAGGACACCACATCGACGACCCCGGTCAGGGAAGCCTGACCGGAACGAAAAAGGGGGGCTCGACGGCCCCCCTTCCCTCATTGCACGATGCCGTCAGAACAGCGTCAGTACCCCGACGTTGGGATCGACGACGCCTTCGTAGATCATCTTGCCGGCGACGTAGAGGATCACCAGCAGGCCGATGTAGGCGATCCAGCGATACCGCTCTATGTACTTGGCGATCAGATTCGCCGCGATTCCCATCAGGGCGACCGACAGCAGCAATCCGATGATCAGGATGCCGGGATGGTCGCGTGCGGCACCGGCAACGGCCAGCACGTTGTCGAGGCTCATCGACACGTCAGCCACCGCGACGGCCCATGCCGCCGCCGCGAAGCTCTTCGCCGGGCGCAGACCGGCGGTTTCGTCGCCGTCCACCTCCGGTGATCCGGCATTGTGGTTCTCGCGCAATTCGCGCCACATCTTCCACGCGACCCACAGCAGCAGGATGCCGCCGGCGAAGATCAGGCCGATGACGCCCAGCAGCCAGCTGACCGCGAGCGCGAAGATGATCCGCAAGACCAATGCGGCCATGATGCCGATCAGGATGACCTTCTTGCGCTGGTCGATCGGCAGGCCTGCGGCGAGCGCCCCGACGACAATCGCATTGTCGCCGGCAAGCACGACGTCGATCATCAGCACCTGAAAGAATGCCGCGAGGGCGGCGGGCGATCCGATGTTGGAAAAATCGTTGACGATATGCTGCCAGATCTCGGCCGGAGACCCCGGCCCGCTGGCGGCGGCCGCGCTCAGCATGGCGATGATGGACACGTTTCAAACTCCCGGTTGACCGTTAGGTCCATAACGCAGCAACGCGCGAAAGCCATGGGCTCCCGCGCGTTGCATGTGTGGCTGGTTGGGGACGCGGGCAGATTCAGCCCTGGCCGGTCGGCGCCTGGGGCGCCCGCGCGCCGCGTCCGGCTATTGATTCATGCTGTCGAAGAAATCCTCGTTGGTCTTCGAATTCTTCATCTTGTCGAGCAGGAATTCCATCGCGTCGATCGTCCCCATCTGCATCAGGATGCGGCGCAGGACCCACTGCTTGGAAAGCTTGTCCTTGTCGACCAGCAGTTCTTCCTTGCGGGTGCCCGACTTGCCGACATCCAGCGCCGGGAAGACGCGCTTGTCGGCGACCTTGCGGTCGAGGACGATTTCGGAATTGCCGGTGCCCTTGAACTCTTCAAAGATCACCTCGTCCATGCGACTGCCGGTATCGATCAGCGCGGTGGCGATGATCGAAAGCGAGCCGCCCTCCTCGATGTTACGTGCCGCACCGAAGAAGCGCTTGGGGCGCTGCAACGCGTTCGCGTCGACACCGCCGGTCAGCACCTTGCCCGACGACGGCACGACGGTGTTGTAGGCGCGGCCGAGGCGCGTGATGCTGTCAAGCAGGATCACGACGTCCTTCTTGTGCTCGACGAGGCGCTTGGCCTTTTCGATCACCATCTCGGCGACCTGGACGTGGCGCTGCGCTGGCTCGTCGAAGGTCGAGGAGACGACCTCGCCCTTCACCGAACGCTGCATGTCGGTGACTTCCTCGGGCCGCTCGTCGATGAGCAGCACGATCAGGAACACCTCGGGATGATTGTCCGAAATCGCACGGGCGATGTTCTGGAGCATCACCGTCTTGCCGACGCGGGGCGGCGCGACGATCAGCGTGCGCTGGCCCTTGCCCTGGGGGCTGACGATGTCGATCACCCGCGCCGACTTGTCCTTCTGCGTCGGATCGGCGGGATCGAGCGTCAGCTTCGATTCCGGATACAGCGGCGTGAGGTTGTCGAAATTGACGCGGTGGCGGACGGCATCGGGATCGTCGAAATTGACGCTGGTGAGTTTCACGAGCGCGAAATAGCGCTCGCCGTCCTTGGGTGCGCGGATCTCGCCTTCGACGGTGTCACCGGTGCGCAGCCCGTGCTTGCGGACCTGATTGGGCGAAATGTAGATATCGTCCGGTCCGGCCAGATAATTGGCTTCCGGGCTGCGCAGGAAGCCGAAGCCGTCCTGCAGGACCTCGATCGTGCCGAGGCCCATGATCTGGTCGCCGTTTTCGGCCTGCACCTTCAGGATCGCGAACAGCAGATCCTGCTTGCGCAGCGTCGAGGCACCCTCGACCCCCAGCTCTTCGGCCATGCTGACCAGCTCGGCGGGGGTCTTTTTCTTCAAGTCTTTAAGATGCATGGAAAAATCCGGATGCGTAGTCGGGGAGAGCCCAGGTCGGCGAAGGAACCGCAGCGACAATGGCCAGGAGGAGAAACGCGGAGCCACCGGACGGCCGCTCTACGCGTGTTCAGGACGTAAGTAGGGGAAGCCGGTTCGTCAAGTGTGCTTGGTGACGGTGCATCCCTTTCACCGACCGGGATCGATGCCGGTCAGGTGCCGTCAACCGCCGGCAACTGGGTATAAAGCCGTTGTCGGAGCGGATGCGCGTCGTCACCGAGCGGTTGCGTCAAACACTGCAGTTCGTAATCAAAGTTGTAGTACAACTCCGTCCAACAGATCACCCCCTGGGCTTTGGCCTCGCCGCGCTCGCCGACACCATGCGGTCCGCGGGGAATGCCGGTCGACCGGACCACACGCACCGGCGGACTCACGTCCGCCGAGGTCAGAATGGTTTGACGAACACCAGCACCACGATCACCGTCGCCATTAATGCCGGCACCTCGTTGATCATTCGCAGTCGACGCGCGTCCAGTCGCATCACGCCCCGGGCCAGTCGCCTGGCATAACCCACTGCCCAGCCATGATACCCCGACAGCAGCAGCACGAACAGCAGTTTGGCGTGCAGCCAGCCCTCACCCCAATGCTGCCCCACCGTCGCCAGCGTCAGCCCCAATACCCATACCGCGATCATCGCTGGGGTCAGGATGATCGACCGGATCTTGGCCTCCCGCTCGATCCAGATCGCCGCTTCGTCGCCCCGGCCGGCAACCAGCGCCTCCTGATGATAGACCAGATACCGCGGCAGCATGAACAGGCCCGCCATCCAGAAGATCACGAAGATCACGTGCGCCGCGACGATCCACAGATACGCCCCTGCCAGAACCATCATCGGCTTTCTCCCCGCACGCGCGCGACCAGGTGTTCGACATGCGCGATCGGCGTGAACTGGCCGATGCCATGCCCCAGGTTGAAGACGTGCGGGCGATCCGCGAATGCGGCCAGGACCCGGTCGATGCCCTCGTCCAGCGCCGCGCCGCCGGCGAACAGCGCCAGGGGATCGAGATTGCCCTGCACCGGCAAGCCCGCCGGCAGCACCGCATGTGCCCAGACGGGGTCGACCGTCTCGTCCAGTCCGATCGCATCGACACCGGTTTCGCGGGCATAGGCGGGCAGCTTGCCCCCTGCCCCCTTCGGAAAGCCGATGATGATGGCATCGGGGCAGCGCGCGCGCAGACCGGCGACGATCGCGGCATTCGGTGCGATGACCCAACGTTCGAACTGCGCCGGCGACAGCGATCCGGCCCAGCTGTCGAACAGCTGCACCGCCTCCACCCCCGCTTCGATCTGCCGCGCGAGATAGTCGATCGTCATCGCGACGATCGCATCGATGATCGCCTGGAACGCGCCCTCGTCCGCATAGGCGAAGCCGCGCGTTTCGTGCTGGTCCTTCGATCCCTGCCCGGCGACCATGTAGGTCGCCACCGTCCACGGCGATCCCGCAAAGCCCAGGAATGCCGTCTGTGGCGGCAGCGCGGCCGCCACCCGTTCGCAGGTACCATACACCGGTTCTAGGCGCTCAGGGACCCGTTGCAGCGCGTCCAGGGCGGCATCGACCAGCGGTGGTGACAGGCGTGGTCCTTCGCCCGGTCCGAACGTCAGCTGCTGGCCCAGCGCCCATGGCACCATGAGGATGTCGGAGAACAGGATAGCCCCGTCGAAGCCGAACCGCCGGATCGGCTGGATGGTCACTTCCGCCGCGGCATTGGGATCGGTGGCGAGCGCCAGGAAGCCGCCCTTCTCCGCCCGCAGCGCGCGATACTCGGGCAGGTATCGCCCCGCCTGACGCATGAGCCACATCGGCGGCACCGACGGTTTTGCACCACGCAAGGTCGCCAGCAGCGGCTTGTTCACAGGATCGGACAGAACCTTCTTCCTATAAAAGAATCTTGAAAGAGGATGATGAAGTGGTTGGCACGTGGATAACGGGATAACCGATTTCATGCCCTAACCACCCACAGGTTGACCGGCAAGGATCGGCGGTTCCGCGGGGATTCGGACCGTGCCGTCCCCACCATCCACAGGCTGTGGATAAATCCATGCCCTGTGTGCGCAATTGTGGACAGAATGCGGGTTGTCCACGTAGCGACGGTCGCTTGGCGAGGGTGCCGACTTGCCCTATCCGTTATGCCCATGTTGTCCACAGGTCTGCCCCGGAGTGCGCGATGATGCGGCTCCACCTTCATCTACTGTCGGACTCGACCGGCGAAACGCTGGAGAACATCGCCAAGGCGGCGCTTGCCCAATATGACGACGTCGAAACGGTGCGCCACTTCTGGCCGATGGTCCGTACCGAGGCGCATCTGGAGCGCATCCTGCAGGAGATCGCGCAGAACCCCGGTCTGGTGATTTTCACGCTGGTCAATGTCGCGACCCGCCGGATTCTCGAACAGCGTTGCCTCGCGCTGGGCCTGCCGGCGGTCGCGCCGCTCGACCCGGTCAACGATGCGCTGTCGGGATTGCTCGGCCAGCAGGCAAAGGCGCGGCCCGGTCGGCAGCACGCGCTCGACGCCGCCTATTTCGCACGCGTCGATGCGATCCAGTGGACGATCGCACATGACGACGGCATCGCGTCCGAGGATTGGGAAGAGGCCGAGATCGTCCTCGCCGGCGTTTCGCGTTCATCAAAGACGCCGACCTCCATCTACCTCGCCAATCGCGGCTGGAAGACGGCGAACATTCCGATCGTCGTGGAAAGCCCGCCGCCGCCTATTCTGTTCGGGCTGAAGAATCCGCTTGTCGTCGGCCTCACCACCAGTGCCGACCGGCTGATCCAGATCCGTCGCAACCGGTTGCTGTCGCTCAACCAGATGCCCGACACCGCCTATGTCGAGGAGGAGGCGGTGACGCGCGAGATCGCTTATGCGCGCCGCATGTTCGCCGATAACGGCTGGCCGGTGATCGACGTCACCCGCCGCTCGATCGAGGAAACCGCCGCGGCGATCATCGCGCTGGCGAACCAGCGCAAGGCCGGGGTGATCTAGGGTGTATCGACATTCAGCCTTATACTCCCCGGGGAAGCAAGCCGGTCCAAATGCCGTCGCGCTGTTGAATGTCGATCCGACCTGGAACGCCATGTCGGCGTCATCGCGGCGTTCGCCGGAATGATAATTTGACCGACACGCATTGAACGAGATCCCGAGTCCATGACCCCCCTCCTCCTCGCCTCGCAGAGTGCATCCCGCCGCGCGATGTTGACCGCCGCCGGCGTGGCGTTCGATGCCACAGCGGCGGGCGTCGACGAAGATGCCGCCAAGGCGAGCCTCTCCGGCAGCAAACCGCGCGACCTTGCCGATGCGCTCGCTGAACTGAAGGCGGTGAAGGTCGGCCTGCGTCACCCCGATCGCCTCGTCCTGGGCAGCGACAGCGTCGTCGCACTCGCCGATGGTACCTTGCTCGACAAGCCGGACAGCCGCGAACAGGCCGCCGACCATCTCGCCCGCATGTCCGGCACGCGCCACGAATTGTGGAGCGCTGCGGTGATCGTCGAGGCGGGCCGGCCGGTCTGGCGGCATGTCGAGGCGGCCAAGATGCACGTCCGTCCGCTCTCCCCCGCCTTCATCGACTGGTATCTGGACCGGGAGTGGCCGGCGATCAGCGGCTGCGTCGGCTGCTACCGGATCGAGGGGCCCGGTGCGCAACTGTTCACCCGCATCGAGGGGAGCCAATTCACCGTGCTGGGCCTGCCCCTGCTCAACGTCCTCGACTATCTGAGAATCCGTGGAGTTATTCCAACGTGACCCCTTACACACCCGCCGGAACCGGCCGGCCTTACGCCGAAGTGATCGGCGATCCGATCGCCCAATCCAAATCGCCGATCATCCACAGGTTCTGGCTCGACCAGCTCGGCCTCGATGCTGACTATCGCAAGACGCTGGTGACGCCCGACGATCTGCCCGCCTTTTTCGCGGCGCGACGCGACGATCCGGATTGGCGCGGCTGCAACATCACCATGCCGCACAAGCTTGCCGCGCTCGACCATGTCGATGACCGCGGCGACGTGCGTCACGGTATCGGCGCGATCAACACCGTCTTTCGTGCCGAGGATGATGTGGCGGTCGGGACCAATACCGATGCGGGCGGGTTCTACGCGCCGCTTGCCGGCTTCGACTTCACCGGCCAGCCGGTCACCGTCATCGGCGCAGGCGGCGCGGGGCGGGCGATCCTGTTTGCCCTGTCGCGGATGAACGTCGGCCCGGTGACGATCATGAACCGCAATACGCTGAAGGCCGGCGTGTTGTTGTCGGCGTTCGGTTTGAAGGGTCAGGCCCTGCCGCTGCAACCCGCCGCGCCGCCATCGGCGCTGCTGGTCAACGCCAGCACGCTTGGCATGGCCGGGCAGCCACCGCTCGACCTCGATCTCGGCGCGCTGGACGAGGAAGCCGTCGTCTACGATATCGTCTATTCGCCGCTCGAAACGCCGCTGCTCGCTGCCGCGCGCGCGCGCGGGCTGGAGACCGTCGACGGTCTGGAGATGCTGATCGGCCAGGCTGCGCTCGCCTTCGCCTTGTTCTTCGGGTCCGAGCCGCCACGCGACCGGGACGACATATTGCGCGACCTGCTGCTCGCATGATCCGGCTGGGGCTGACCGGCTCGATCGGCATGGGCAAATCGACGGTCGCCGCGATGTTCGCGGACGAAGGCGTGCCGGTGTTCGATGCCGATGCCACCGTGCACCGCTTGCAGGGGCCAGGCGGCCATGTGGTCGCTTCGATCGAAGCGGCCTTTCCGGGCACCTGCGGCGCAGGGGGCGTCGACCGCCCTGCCCTCGCCGCCGCGGTGCTCGGCGATGATGCGGCGATGAAGCGGCTGGAGGGCATCGTCCACCCCGCCGTGGCGGAAGAGCGCGCCGCATTCGTCCGCCGCCATGCCGATGCTCCGCTGGTCGTGTTCGACGTGCCCTTGTTGTTCGAAACCGGCGGCGATCGCGCCGTCGACCGCGTCGTGGTCGTTTCCGCCGCGGCGGAGGTGCAGCGCGCCCGTACGCTTGCCCGGCCTGGCATGACCCCGGCCAGATACGATGCGATCCTGGCGCGGCAATTGCCCGATGCCGATAAGCGCGCGCGGGCCGACTTCGTCATCCTTACGGACGTCTCGCTCGACCGGACCCGCGAAACCGTCCGCCACGTCATCGCTTGCATGGCGCCCGCCACGGGCGGATAGAGGTGGCATGCGCGAAATCGTCTTCGATACCGAAACCACCGGCCTGAGCTTCGCCGGTGGCGACCGCCTCGTCGAGATCGGCTGCGTCGAGATGGTCAATCGCGTCGAGACCGGGCGCACCTTTCACGCTTATTATCACCCCGAACGTAACATGCCGGCCGAAGCGCAGGCGGTGCACGGCATTTCCGAAGCCTTTTTGAGCGACAAACCCAAATTCGCGCAGGCTGTAGACGAGTTGCTCTCCTTCATCGGCGATGCACCGCTGGTCGCGCACAATGCCGGTTTCGATTTTTCCTTCCTCAACGGCGAACTGACGCGGTGCGGGCGCCAGATCGTGCACGTCAACCGCATGGTCGATACGCTGCAGATCGCGCGCAGCCGCCATCCCGGCGCCAAGCATACGCTCGATGCGCTATGTTCGCGGTTTGGCGTGGACCGGTCGCATCGCGTGCTGCACGGTGCCCTGCTCGACGCGCAGCTGCTGGCGCAGGTCTATGTCGAATTGCTCGGCGGGCGTCAGATCGGGCTCGGTCTGGTTAGCGATGCGCCGGTGCTAGACACTGCGCAGATCGTCGTTCGCCGGCCGGTGACGGTGCGCCCGCCGCGCACGTTCCGTCCATCCGACGCGGAACTTGCAGCGCACGCAGCATTTGTTTCCAAGTTGCAGGATCCGATCTGGGGGGTCGCGGCGTTCGAATAACGCCAACCGGGAGAAGGCCAACAGGCCAGCCCATATCAATGGAGAAGACAATGGATATCCGGATCTCTGGTCATCAGGTCGCGACCGGCGACGCGCTCAAGGATCATGTGAGCGACCGGCTTCAGGGTATCGCCACGAAGTATTTCGCCCGCGCCATTTCGGCCGAGGTGACGTTCGGCAAGGGGCCGCACGACGTCGGTTTCAAGTGCGACATCGTCGTCCACGTCATGAAGGGGCTGGTGCTGAAAGGCAGCCACCAGGCGCAGGAGGCGCACCTCGCCTTCGACGGCGCGGCCGGCAAGATCGAAACGCAATTGCGCCGCTACATGCGTCGCCTGAAGGATCGTCACGCCGGCGAAGCGGCGGCGATGCAGGAGGACATGGGGTATGACAACGCGGGCTATACGCTGTTCCAGGATTCGGCGACCGAGGAGGATGTCGGCGACGCGCCGCTCATCATCGCCGAAACGCGCGTCGACATTCCCGATGCCAGCGTGTCCGACGCGGTGATGATGCTCGATCTACGCAACACCGCGGCCTTGTTGTTCCGCAACGCGGGTACCGGCGCATACAACATGGTCTATCGCCGCGGCGATGGCACCATCGGCTGGGTCGAACCCCAGCGCCAGGCTCAGGCCCAGCAGCCCGCCGCCAACTGATCTATCTCGACCCCGCCGGACGCTGTACAGGCCCCGGCGGGGTCCCTGTTTGTATTCGAGTTAGCCATGAACGACTTCAGCGATCTGCTGCGCCCGGATTCGGTCTACAAGGACGTGGCGGTCGCCCATAAGAAGGCGCTGTTCGCGCAGCTTGCCAATGCGACCGATGCGCTCGGTTTCGACGGACGGCTGACTGCCGAGCGGCTGGCGGCACGCGAGAAGATCGGGTCAACCGGCTTCGGCGGCGGCGTCGCGATCCCGCATGCCAAACTGCCCGAGATCGACGGCGTCACCGGTGTGTTCATGCGCCTTGCCCAGCCGATCGAATTCGACGCGGTCGACGATCTGCCGGTCGATCTCGTCTTCATGCTGGTGTCGCCGGTCGATGCCGGGGCAGAACATCTGAAAGCCCTCGCCAGGGTGTCGCGGCGGCTGCGCGACCGGACGTTCCTCGCCAAGCTGCGTGGTGCCGGGTCCCCCGACGCGCTCTATGCGCTGTTCACCGCCGACGCGGCGCGCGATGCCGCCTGATCCCGCATCGCCGTCCGATCCCGCCGACGCCGGGGCGTCGGCACATTACCGCAGCCTCGAATCGCTCTATGCGGCGGCACCGATCAACCGATTGTTCGAATCCCGGCTCGAAATCGTCGCAGCGGGCGTTGCGCGTATCCATTTCCGCCTGGACGAACGACATTACCATGCGGCCGGCGCCGTCCACGGCACCAGCTACTTCAAGATGCTGGACGATGCCGCTTTCTATGCGGCCAACAGTCTCGTCACCGATCGATTCCTGCTGACCACGGCATTCAACCTGCTGCTCACCAAGCCGATGAGGGCAGGGCCGGTGGTGGCGGAGGGCCGGTGGATCAGCGGCAAGCGCCGGGTCTATGTTGCGGATGCGCGGCTGATCGATGCCGATGGAGAAGAGGCGGCGCGGGGTACCGGTACGTTCATGCGATCGCAGATTCCGCTGTCCGGCCTACCGGGCTATCGATCGGCATGACCGCACGGTGACTGCTCGACTTCCGACGCACATGCTCGTCGGCGCGCTTCTGCGCCGCGTCAACGATGCCGGCGGGATCGCCATGGTGCGCGCCAAGGGCGATGCGCAGGGCGGCGCGATCCTGTTGCTGATCGAGGATCGTTCAGGTCCTGTACGGGTTCTGGAACGCACGTTGGGTTTGGACGGGGCGGCGTCGCTGACCGTGTCGACGCCCGCTGATGACGCCGAATCCTACTGGCGCAGGCGACGCGCGCGCGACCCGGATTTGTGGGTCGTGGAACTGGACATCCCGGAAGCCGAACGGTTCGCCGCTGAAACGATCCTGTCGAATTGACTCGTGACGCCGGTGTGACGATGGCCACATCCATAGTGAAAGCGCGTTGTGCCGCGCCTGGGTGCGATCCGGGTCGGTGACGCAGTCGGGGGGATGCCCGGACGATCGGCTTGCCGATCGGGTCCGTGGTCCAACCGCATATCGAATACGTTAATGACGATTATGCAGCGCGCCGCGGCCATCGCGGTGATGACTTTTTCTCTGGCGGGCCTCATCAGCCACAGTTCGCCAGTCCGGGCGTCGGACCTCAATCGCAGTGCGATTCCGGCTCCCGTTTCGACCGTACAGATCAATAACCCGGCGACCCCGGCTTCGGTTCCAGCCCCCGCCGCGAGCGTGACGCCGCAGCCCGCGACCCAGCCGCTCCAGATGGTGCAGTCGATCCCGCTCGACGATGAGTCGCAGGACGACGAATATAACAGCCTCGCAGAAGCCGTTGCAGCGCAGGACAGCGCGCAGGTGGATACGACGCAGCGCTGCCTTGCCGGCGCGATCTATTTCGAATCCAAGGGCGAACCGCTCGCTGGCCAGCTGGCCGTCGCCAACGTCATCATCAACCGTTCCAAGTCGGGCCGTTTCCCCGCCGACGTCTGTTCGGTCGTCAAGCAGCGCGGCCAGTTCAGTTTCGTGCGCGGCGGCGAAATCCCGTCGATCGACGAAGGTCGCGCATCGTGGCGCACGGCGCTGGCCGTCGCCAAGATCGCGCTGGAAGCAGCCTGGGACAGTCCGGCACCCCGCGCGCTGTTCTTCAACACCGCCGATCGTCGTCCCGGCGGCAATTTGACCAAGATCGCCATGATCGGCAATCACGTCTTCTATCGCTGATCGCGTCATCCGGCTGACGCGGGGCTCTTGCCCCGTTCGCTGAATGTTCCTAAGCGGGGGTCATGCTTGACATGGCCCCCGCTTCGTGTGTGGACGGCGGCGATCCCGCAATCTGCGCCGCCGACGTCGCCCGCGGCGTGACGCGGATGCTGCTGCGCCACGACCTTACCACCATTCCCGAAGTTCCCCTGGAAGGTGGCCGCCGTGCCGACCTGATGGCGATCGATGTCCGCGGGCAGCTCGTCATCGTCGAGATCAAGGTGTCGCGCGCCGACCTGATGGGCGATGGCAAATGGCCCGACTACCTTGGCCATTGTGATCGTTACTTCTGGGCGGTGCCGGCCGGTTTCGACCTGTCTCCGCTGGATGGCCATGCCTTCCTGCCGGAGCGTACGGGCGTGATCGTCGCCGATCGCTACGACGCAGCGATCGTGCGCCAGGCCCATACCGTGCCGTTGCCGGCGCACGTGCGCAAACGCTGCACGCTCGCCTTCGCCCGGCGTGCCGCAAGGCGGCTGACGTTCCTTACCGATCCGGAAGCGGTGGCAACGTAGTCAGGCGATCCGCCTAAAGCTGGTGGCCGGTCCGGTCTCGCTTCGTCGCCAGATATCGTGCGTTATGCGGATTGGCCGGCAAAGCGTGCGCGACGCGCTCCACCACCCGCATGCCGGCCGCTTCGAGTCCGGCGACCTTGGCCGGGTTGTTGGTCAGCAACCGCACCTCACGCTGCCCCAACAGGTCGAGCATCCGCGCCGCGACGCCGAAATCCCGCGCATCGACCGCGAAACCGAGCCGGGTATTGGCATCGACGGTATCGAACCCCTGGTCCTGCAACGCATAGGCACGCAGCTTGTTGACCAGCCCGATGCCGCGGCCTTCCTGACGCAGGTACAACAGGATACCCCAGCCATTCGTTCGGATCGCCTGGATCGCCGCGCGCAACTGGGGACCGCAATCGCATTTCAGGCTGCCGAGCACGTCGCCGGTCAGACATTCGCTGTGCAACCGGACCAGCGGCGACGCGCCATTGGGCTGGCCGATCAGCAGCGCGATATGTTCGTCGCTGGAATCAGGAGCGCGGAAGGCGACGATCTCGGCATCTTCCGCACCGTCGACGGGCAGGCGCGCGCGCGTTGCGAGGTGAAGCGCGCGGGCGTCCTGATGCCGATCGATGCTGGCCGGCGCGATCACCACTTCCGGATCGATGCCGTCGATGAAGAAGGCGGGGAGCAGGCCGGCGATGCGCGCCAGCCGGATGGCGGCGAGGCTGGCGACGGGGCGGGTGACCGCATCGGTTCGAAACGGCCCCTTGAGCGGCGTCGCGAGATCGAACTGCGGATCGGCAAGCGCCACCGCGGTGCTGAAATCGAGCCATGGTGCGGGCTCGATCACCACCGGCGTGTCGGGATCGGCAGCGGCGATCTGGTTGGTGAGCTTCAGCGTTGCCGCCCGGCCGCTGGAGATCAGCAGCGGGCTGGCGCCGGCGTCGGCGAACGCCGCCAGCGCGCGCGGATCGGCGGTTTCGACCGCGAGAAGGGGCAGGGGGGCTTCACCAGGCGCATGGATCGCGATCGGCCAGCCGCGTCGCAACGCGTCGATCGCCCGCGCGACGTCGCGTGCCGCGTTCAAAAGGCGAACTCGGTCATGATCGGCACATGGTCCGACGGTTTCAGCCAGTTGCGGCAATGTTCGAACACCGTGTGGCCGGTCGCGGCGGCGGCCGCTTCGCGCGTCGCCCACATGTGATCGAGCCGGCGTCCGCGATCGTTCTTCGTCCAGTCGGGGGAACGATAGCTCCACCAGGTGTGAAGCCGGGCAGGGGCGGGGTGGAAGTGGCGACCGAGGTCGACCCAATCGTTCGACGCCTTCAAACGGTCCAGCGCCGAGACCTCGATCGGGGTGTGGCTGACGACCTTCAGCAGCGCCTTGTGACTCCAGACGTCGCTGGGCAGGGGGGCGATGTTGAAATCGCCGGTCAGGATCGTCGGCACCGCCAGATCCTGCGACCAGGCGATCATCCGTTCGACGAAATCGAGCTTCTGGCCGAACTTCGGATTGATCTCGCGATCCGGCACGTCGCCGCCGGCGGGAACGTAGACGTTCTCGAGCCGCATGCCATTGGGCAGGCGGACGCCGACATGGCGCGCCTCGCGATTGGCCTGCCAGTCGAACCTGTCGTCCGCGACGATCGGCACGCGGCTGAGAATCGCGACGCCGTGATGCATGCGCTGGCCGTGGATGACGATATGGTCATAGCCGAGCGCGCGAAACGTCTCGAACGGAAAGTCGGCGTCGACGACCTTGGTTTCCTGCAGACACAGGATGTCCGGTTCGACCTCGCGCAGGAACTGCTCGACGATGGCGATCCGGAAGCGGACCGAATTGATGTTCCACGAGACGATCTTCACAGGCGGCATCTAGGTCGGGCGTGGGGGCGGGCAAGGTCGGGGAGCGAGCGGCCGGTCGCCGGTCTTGCCCGCGACATGAACAACATGGGCACCTGGACGGAAACAATATCCTCCCATCGTTTCCGTTTTACAGCGACAAGCGAGAGCCGAACGCGACGAGGTGGGGTAACAGGTCGATCCCCTGTAGGACAGCGCGCGGCCGTTGGCCTTACGGATCAGGGTGTTATCGCGAGGGTCGTCCAACCCCCGGATGGAATTGGCCACGAATGCCCCCGATCCACCCACATATGGAAAGGCCCCCGCTCCGGGGGCATGGAGCGAGGGCCGACCTAGCGTTCGTCACGCAGGCGGGAAGTGGTGATGATCGTCCGGGCAACAGGGGGAAAAATCCCGAACGCTCCACATCCGCTGCATCCTTCTAGGGATGCGAACCTGTCGCGCGGATGAATGGCAGGTCGATCAGCGGATGTTTGGCCGCCGCGGGTCGTTCCATTTGAACGTTCCGTCGCTCACCGGCACGCCGAACCGCTGATTCGCCAGGCGAATCGTCGTGCGGTTGTTCTGGCTGTCGAGCGCCACCCAGCCTTGCAGCGCCAATCCTGCCGGCGCGGCCCCATCGCGAGCGAAGATCAGCGTGATCTTGCCATATTCGGGGTGCTTGGGGTCGTTCGCCTCCACCGATACGACACGGTCGTTGCCGGTCTGCACCAGTCGCGCATAGCGCGTGATGTCACGGCTGGGATCGAGGAGCACGCCGAGCGGCGAGTTCTTGATCGGCCAGCGCTGCACCTGTCGCACCGAATAATCGATGAAGGTCAGCGCGCCGCCCTCCGCCACGATCAGGATCGGCACGCCCTTTTCGTACTGGAAGCGCAGTTTGCCCGGCTTCTTCAGCGTGAAGGTACCGGTCAGCACCTTGCCGTTGCGGTCGGTCTGGGTGAAATCCGCGGTCATCGTCTCGACCGACTGGAGGTGACGCTGCACCGCGGCGAGATCGCCGGTCGCCTGCGCGGGCAGGACGGCCGGCGCGGCCAGGGCGAACGGTGCGGCGGCGAGGGCGAAGGCGTGTCGGATCATGGGGGTCCTGTGTATTTTGCGCATTGAATGCCTGCTGAACCGGGAGCGTTCCCATCTCCCTCCCTCTCCCGGCGGGAGAGGGAAATGCCGGGAGCGCAGGGTCGGAGCGGTGACGCGTTAGATCGCATGCCCCTCGGTATCGCGCAGCACCTCGCGGCGGCCGACGTGATCGGGACGACTGACGATGCCGTCCTTCTCCATTTTCTCGATCAGCCGCGCGGCCGAATTGTAGCCGATGCGCAGCTGGCGCTGCAGCCAGCTGGTCGAGGCCTTCTGCGATTCGCACACCAGCTGTATCGCGCTGCGATATTGCTGGTCCTCGGCCGAATCCTCGCCCTCCGGAGCGCCTTCCAGCGTGAAGCCGTCCTCCGGCTCTTCGGTGACCGAGCTGATATAGTCGGGCTGGCCCTGCGCACGCCAGTGATCGGCGATGCCGCGCACCTCGTCGTCGCTGACGAACGGGCCGTGGACGCGGACGATGCCCTTGCCGCCGGGCATGTAGAGCATGTCGCCCTTACCGAGCAGCTGTTCGGCGCCCTGTTCGCCCAGGATGGTGCGCGAATCGATCTTGCTGGTGACGTGGAAGCTGATCCGGGTCGGCAGGTTCGCCTTGATGACGCCGGTGATGACGTCCACCGACGGTCGCTGCGTCGCCATGATGAGGTGGATGCCCGCCGCGCGCGCCTTTTGTGCCAGGCGCTGGATCAGGAATTCCACTTCCTTGCCGGCGGTCATCATCAGGTCGGCAAGCTCGTCGACGATGACGACGATCTGCGGCAGCGGTTCGTAGTCGAGCTGCTCTTCCTCATACACCGGCTGGCCGGTTTCGGGATGATAGCCGGT
Organism: Sphingomonas insulae; assembly: GCF_010450875.1. Taxonomy (NCBI): domain Bacteria; kingdom Pseudomonadati; phylum Pseudomonadota; class Alphaproteobacteria; order Sphingomonadales; family Sphingomonadaceae; genus Sphingomonas; species Sphingomonas insulae. Next base: position 631,743 of record NZ_CP048422.1, on the reverse strand, counting down.
CTGCACGCGTCGGCCGAGGCGCTGGCCCTTTGCTTTGGCGGCGCGCACCTTGTCGTTGAAGCCCGCCAGGCTGCGGACGCCAACCGACGACATCTGGCGGTAGCGATCCTCCATCGTCTCTACCGCCCATTTCAGCGCGCGTACCGCCTTGGCAGGATCGGTGACGACGGGCGAGAGCAGATGGGGAATGTCGTCGTACATGCTCAGTTCGAGCATCTTGGGATCGATCATGATCATCCGGCACTGGTCCGGCGTCAGCCGGTACAGCAGCGACAGGATCATGCAGTTCAGCCCGACCGACTTGCCCGACCCCGTCGTACCCGCGACCAGCAGATGCGGCATCGGCGCGAGGTCGGCGATGACGGGGTCGCCGGCGATGTTCTTGCCGAGGATGATCGGCAGCTGCGCCGCCTGATCCTCGAACGTCTGGCTGCCGACCAGTTCGTGCAACGACACGGATTCGCGCTTCGCATTCGGCAGTTCGATGCCGATGACGTTGCGGCCCGGGATCACCGCGACACGTGCCGACACCGCGCTCATGTTCCGCGCGATATCGTCGGCGAGCGCGATGACGCGGCTCGCCTTGATCCCCGGTGCGGGCTCCAGCTCGTACATCGTCACGACCGGGCCGGGGCGCACCTCGTTGATGACGCCGTGCACCTTGAAATCGTCGAGTACGTTTTCGAGCAGCCGCGCGTTCCGCTCCAGCGCCGCCTTGTCGATCGTGCCCTTGGGCACCGGTGGGGCCGGGGTCAGCAGGTCGATCGACGGCAGGGTGAAGGTGTGGCCGAGATCCAAATTCTGCTGGCGGGGTTTCGGCCTGGCGGCGGATGGGGCGAGGTTGCGGTCGGCGATGACCGGTGCGGGTCGTGGATCGGGTTCGGCCACCGCCCGCGGCTCGATGACCTTGCGGGCGAGTTGCAGCGGTTCCTCGTCCTCCTCGTCGTCGATGTCGTCATAGGCATCGGCGATGGCGTCGCCCGAACCGGCTGCGCGCAGACGCCGCAGGCGGAACCGGCGTTCGCCGAGGTCGATTTCCAGGCTCTTCGCCCAGACGATGATCCCGGTGACGCCGACGATCAGGCCGATACCGCGCGCAGCCCAGCGTTCGGCGCCGGGCTGGCCGATGAAGCTCAGCGCCCAGGCGACCAGATGCGCGACCGACAGGCCGACGACGCCGCCCCAACCGGCGGGAAGGGCGAGCACCGACGAATCGGAGACGAACGCCAGTGCCGCGGCCATCGCCGCGACGCCGATCGCCGCGTTGCGCAGCATCGCCAGCCAGCGCCCCGGTGGCTGATCGCGCCACAGCCGCACCGCGACAATCGGCGCGATCGGCAGCAACAGCGCGACCGCCGGGCCGAACAGCGTCAGCGCCAGATCGGCGAACCACGCGCCGGGCGGTCCGGCCAGGTTCTGGACAGGCCCGCCGGACGCGGTGTTCAGCGCCGCGTCGCTGGCGCGATAGCTCGCCAGCGCCAGCACCATCAGCGCCGTGAACAGGAACAGGGCGATCGCGGCGATCAACGCCCCCCCGCGCACCGCCCCCGCCTTCACCGTCTCACGCAACAAGCCTGGCTGCGCACGGCTCGCCATTGCCCGATCCCTTCAATGTCGCGAAAATTGCCGCGGAATCATCGGGCCGCGCGTGCGTTACGTCAAGGCGGCTGCGGCAGGACGTGACGGCCGGGCGTGATTGGCACCCACGCATTGCACCTGTAGGGAAGACGATATGGACACAGACGTCATCATCCTGGGCGGTGGCCTGGTCGGCGCCACCCTGGCGCTCGCGCTCGATGCGCACGGGGTCACCAGCACCGTGATCGATCCGGCCGATCCGGCGGTGATGCTGGCGCCGGGATTCGACGGGCGCGCCTCGGCGATCGCCAGCGCCACGGGCCGCATGCTCGATGCGATCGGCATCGGGGCGAAGCTGGCGGGGCAGGGGTGTGCGATCCGCCATATCCGGGTCAGCGACGGCCTTGCCCCGGGCAAGCTCGATTTCCGTCCCGACGAGGGCGATGGCGCGCTCGGGACGATGTACGAGAACAAGCTGCTGCGCCGCGCACTGTTCGAAACGGCCAGTGCGGCGCGCCACGTCGACCTGCGCATGCAGACGCGCGCGACGGACGTGGTGCGCGGTCCCGCCGGCGTCGTGGCGACGCTGGACGACGGCACCACCGTACGGGCGCCGCTGCTGATCGCGGCGGAGGGGCGCAATTCGCCCACGCGGGAGGCGGCGGGGATCACCGTGGCCCGATGGCGATATGACCATGCCGCGATCGTCGGGGCCTTCCACCACGAACACAGTCACGAGGATATCGCCTTCGAGATCTTCTATCCGTCGGGACCGTTCGCATTGTTGCCGCTGCCCGACGATGCGATCGGCCACCGCTCGGCGATCGTCTGGTCGGTCAAGGGTGCGGACGGGCCGGCGATGATGAAGCTCGGCGATCGTGCGTTCCTGGCCGAAGCGACCAAGCGGATGGGCGGCTTCCTGGGCGAACTCGGCGCACCCAGCCCGCGGGCGAGCTATCCGCTGGGGTTCCACCATGCCGCGCGGATCACGGCCGAGCGGCTGGTGCTGGTCGGTGACGCCGCGCACGGCATCCACCCGATCGCTGGGCAGGGGCTCAACCTCGGCCTGCGCGATGCGGCGACGCTGGCGGAGGTGCTGGTCGATGGCAAGCGGCTGGGGCTCGACCTGGGCGATCCGGCGCTGCTCGAACGCTATCAGCGCTGGCGCGGACTGGACACGTTCATGGTCGCCGCGGCCACCGACACGCTGACCCGCCTGTTCGGCATTCCCGGCAAGACCGCAAGCGCGGTACGGCGATTCGGCATCGGCGCGGTCGACAGGCTGCCGCCGCTCAAGGACCGCTTCATGGCCGAGGCGCGGGGCGAGAGCGGCACCCTGCCCAAGCTGTTGCAGGGATTGATGGTGTGAGCGAGCCGGTGGCGCACCAACCGCCGGGCAGGGCGCGGGACGGCGTCGCGCGCGGCATCGGCATCGGCCTGGGGCTGACGATCGCCGCGGTCGTCATCGGTTACAGCCGCGGTGCCGCGGCAACGCTGGAAAGCCGCGCCGGCACGCTGGGTATCGCCGCGCTGATCCTGGGCCTGTGGCTGGCGGCGGGAATCGGAGACGTGGCGCGGCGGCGGTTTCGATCGGATGCCGCGATCGACGGCGGTAACCGGGTCGATCCCGGCGTCGACGTCGCGAATGCGATCCTGCGCAACACGGCGGAACAGGTGCTGCTCGCCGGCATCGCCTATACGTCGCTGACCCTGCTCAGCGATCACGCGCGCGTACCGGTGGCATTGTTCGCGGCCTGCTTCTCGGCCGGGCGGCTGTTGTTCTGGACCGGCTATCGCGACGGTGCGGAGGCGCGCGCGCTGGGCTTTGCGCTGACCTTCTATCCCAGCGTCGCGGCGCTGCTGATGGCGGCGGTGGCGCTGATCGTCTGAATCGCCGGCGCCGGCGGATCAGGCGTCCATCAGTCGCCGCGCCTCTTCGGGCAGCATCACCGGTACGCCGGCGCGGATCGGATAGGCGAGGCCAGCGGCCTCCGACACCAGCTCCTGCGCGGCCTCGTCATAGCGTAGCGGTTGCCGGGTCACCGGGCAGACCAGTCGGGCAAGCAGCCAGGGGTCGATCACTGCAGCGTCACCTTGTCCTCGCCATCGTGGCGACCGAAGAACTGCATCAACTGGATGATAAGCTCTGCCCGGGTCTCGATATCGGGCGCCTCCAGCAGCGCCTGTTTCGCCGCGGTGTCGAATGGGGCGATCTGGGCGATGCCGTTGACCAGGCTTTCATCGTCCAGCCGACCGACGGCTTCCCAGTCGACCGCATAACCCTGGGCATCGGCGAAGCGGCGCGATTCGAGTTCCAGCGACGAACGCCGCCCGAGCGACAGCGCGTCGTCGGCATCGATCGGCAGCAATTCGGCCTCCACCTGGCGAAACTGCGTCGTCACATCCAGTTCGCGCAGCACGCGGAACAGCGCGACGCCCTCCAGCACCAGATTGTAGCGGCCATCGTCCAGCGCCTCGACCTCGGCGATCCGGCCGACGCAGCCGATCTCGTACAGATCCGATGCGTCACCGCCGCCGGTCGATCCCGTCGCGCCCATGGTCATCGGCTGGATCATGCCGATCCGCCGATCGCGCGCCATCGCATCGCTCACCATCGCGCGGTATCGCGGTTCGAAGATGTGCAGCGGCAGGTGCATGCCGGGGAACAGCAGCGCCCCCGGCAGCGGAAAGATCGACAGGCGGACGGGCGGCATGCTCATCCGAACAGGATCGCGGACAGGCGGCGGCGCTGTGCCGATACCCAGGGATCCTCCAGCCCGACGACTTCGAACAGCTTGAGCAACTGCTGCCGTGCCGCATCCTCGTTCCAGCCGCGATCGGCGGCGATGATGTGGAGCAGATTGTCCGCGGCGCCGTCGCGATCGCCCGCCGCCATCTGGGCGTTCGCCAAGGCGAAGCGGCGGTCGTGATCGTCGGGATTGCCGGCGACCTCGGCGGACAGGCCGGCGAAGTCCTCGACCGGCTGCGCGCTTTGCGCCAGCGCCAGCGCCGCTTTCGCCCTGTCGATACCGGCATCCTTGATGTCGGCGGGCAGGGCGTCGATCGCCGCCTGCGCATCGTCGGTCAGTCCGGCGGCGACCAGCGCACGGATCCGACCCGACAGGATCGCGGGATTGTCCGGCGCCATGTCGAACAACTGGTCGAAGATCGACAGCGCGCGTTCGGTATCGCCGCTGGCGAGCACATCTTCGCCCATCGCGATCAGCGGCTCGATCTCGGCGGCCGCTTCCGCACCCGGTGCCTCGATCGGCAATTGTTTCAGCAACTGGTCCAGGATCACGCGCAGCTGCGATTCGGTGCGCGCGCTGGTGAGGTCGGCGACCAGCTGGCCCTGGAACATCGCATAGACTGTCGGGATCGACTTGATCTGGAATTGGGCGGCGATGAACTGGTTCTTGTCGGTATCGATCTTGGCCAGCACCACACCCTTGTCGGCATAGGCGTCGGCGATCTTGTCCAGGGTCGGTCCCAGCGCCTTGCACGGCCCGCACCATTCCGCCCAGAAATCGATGATGACGAGGGACGTCATCGATGGTTCGACGACGTCGCGACGGAAATCCTCGACCGCCTGCTTTTCGGCTGGCGACATTCCTAGCGTGGCCAAGTCATGCTCCTTCGTATTCGGTTGCCGCCCATGTGGGGCAGCAGGACGCCGACGCCAAGGTTTTTGCGATTGCGGCCGCGGCCGGCATGACCCGAAACGCCGAAAACCCCGGCGGCGCTGGGCCACCGGGGTTTTGGCTTCGCTCGTCCTTGGGGGGAGAGCTCGGTCGGCGCCAACGCCCTTGGGGGCAGCGCCAGCGCCGATGACTGGATTACTGGAGGAGCTTCAGGACACCCTGCTGGCTCTGGTTCGCCTGGGCGAGCATCGCCGTCGACGCCTGGCTGAGGATCTGCGCCTTCGCGAGCGCCGTCGTCTCGGTCGAGAAGTCGGCGTCTTCGATGCGGCTCTTCGCATCCGACAGGTTGGTCGAGTTGGTGGTCAGGTTGTTGACGACCGACTGCAGGCGGTTCTGCGCGGCACCGAGGTTCGCACGAACCGTGCTGACCGTCTTCTGGAAGGTATCGACATTGCCGAGCGTAGCGGATGCCTTTGCAGCGGTGCCGACGTCGAACTGGGTGGCAATACCACTGAGCGTCTTCGTCGCGGTCGTGCCGGTCGATGCGTCCGCTTCGAAATAGTTGTCGCCGGTCTGCAGCGTCTTAACCGTCCCGATGTCGGCTTCGGTCACGGTCGCGCCGCCGAGCTTTGCGCCCTTGGCGTAGTCGTCCTTCGAAACGGTGCGCGTGTCGTTGACGTTGGTGCCCGCGGCTCCACCGCTCGCGACCACCGTCGTCAGCTTGCCTTTGGCGGTCGTATAGTTGCTGCCGACCGTCGACAGGTTGCCGATATTGATGTCGACCGTCAGGCCCGAGTCGGCGCCCGTCTGGATCGTCGTCTTGGTGCCATTGCCGGCAGTGCCAGCTGCCTTGGTCGAATCGCCTAACGTCGTGTCGAAAAGCGGAACGCCATTGAACTTGGTGTTGGCCAGCGTGTCGCTGATCTGCGACGTGAGCTGCGAAACTTCGGCCTGCAGGTTGGCCCGGTCATCCGTGCCGTAGGTGCCCGACGCCGACTGGACGCTCAGTTCGCGGATGCGCTGCAGCATGTTGCTGACCTCGCCCAGTGCGCCTTCGGCGGTCTGCGCCAGGCTGATGCCGTCGTTGGCGTTGCGGATCGCCTGGTTCATGCCGCGGACCTGCGCGTTCATGTTGGTCGAGATTGCGAGGCCGGCGGCGTCGTCCTTGGCCGAGTTGATGCGCTTGCCCGTCGACAGACGCTCCATCGAGGTCTGCAGGGCCATGTTGGCCGAGGTCGAGGCATTCGTCGCACGCAGCGAAGCGATGTTGGTGCCGATAACGGTCATGTGAGTTCTCCAATTAGCTGCGGCCTTCCCCGCCGCCCCCAGAGCGGAGGGCCGAGCCGCCAGATGGGATAACGGCCCGGCCCGCGGCGGCTTAAGCGAAAAAGTTGCACGCCGATCCGCCGGCAGATCGGGTCCGACCCAACGCGTGCCGGGGCCTCGTACGGGGGCGTCGTGCGCGCGCGTGATGCAGGCGGGCCGGCGCCCGGAAATATTTTGCCGGCCGGCAACCGTTTTAACGACGCGTTTACCCTTCTTGCCGCATTGGGAGCATGTCCTTGGGGGATACCAAATGCGTTCGATCTTTCCTTCCGCTGCCGTGTCGCAGCGCAAATACGCGCTCGTGTCGGGGCTTCGCGCCCAGGGCTTCGGCGTCGGGTCCTTCGAATCGGGCCAGCCAGGCCCCGGCGACCTGTTCCTCGTCGCCGAGGGCGAGGCGCCGCCGGCGCCGGCGCGTACCGTCATCATCGGTGACGAAGGACGCCATGTCGTCCCCTCGCGCGACGGCAATCCGGCGCGAATCGCCTTTGGCCACGAAGATGCGGCGGTCGGCAACGGCTTTGCCCGCGCGCTGGTCGCGGGTCCGGACATGCCCACCGCGGCCGATCCCGAAAGCCTCGCGCTGCTGGCGCTCGCCGAGCGAGTCGCGCAGGCCGACATCACCGTCCTGATCAACGGACCGACCGGCACCGGCAAGGAGGTGCTGGCGCGCGCGATCCACAACAACTCGCCGCGCCGCAACGGCCCGTTCATCGCGATCAACTGCGCCGCGCTGCCCGAGACGATGCTGGAAGCGCTGCTGTTCGGCCATCAGAAGGGCGCGTTCACGGGCGCATCCTCCGGCGGCGAAGGCTTTTTCCGCGCCGCGGACGGCGGCACGATCCTGCTCGACGAGATCGCCGAGATGCCGCTTCAGCTGCAGGCCAAGCTGCTCCGCGTCCTTCAGGAGCGCGAGGTGGTGCCGATCGGGGCGTCCGTGCCGCAGTCGATCGACGTCCGCGTCGTGGCCTGTGCCAACCGCGATCTGCAAGGCGAAGTCGCCGCCGGCCGGTTCCGCGCCGATCTGTACTACCGCCTGTCGGTCTTTCCACTCTCGACCAAGCCGCTGGCCGAGCGTCCGCAGGATATCCCCGCGCTCGCCGCGACGATGATCCTGCGTCACGCCGGCGCGCGCACCGTGGTGCCGTGGCCGACGGCCGAGGCTGTCGAGCAGCTGATTCGCCACGACTGGCCGGGCAACGTCCGAGAGCTGGAAAACGTGATCCAGCGTGCGCTGCTGTTCGCCGGCGGCGACACGATCGAGGCGAGCCACATCGTGTTCGACCGCCCGGTCAGCTTCACCTTCCACCGCGAACCCGCGCCGGTGACGCAGCTGTTCCCGCAAGCGCTGGCACCCGCGCTGCCGGTAGAGCCGGCGACGCTGGGCAACGTCGTGCAGATGAGCGAATTCCAGGCGATCCGCGAGATGCTGGCCGCATGCGGCGGCAGCCGGATCGAAACCGCCCGCCGCCTCGGCATCTCCGAACGGACGCTGCGCTACCGGCTCGCCAAGGCGCGCGAACAGGGTGACGACCTCGCCCGGCCGCTTAGCATGGCCGGTGCCGCATGAGCGGCGTCGGTGGTGTAGGCGGAGTCGGGGGCGGCGCGATGAGCGTCGACCGGGTGATGCAGCTGCGTTCGCAGATCCTCGAACGCAATCAGGCGCTCAGCCGCGCGAGCGCGACTGAGACGAGCGCACCGGCGGGAGCGACGAAGCCGACCAGCTTCGCCGATACGCTTCAGGATGCGCTGAAGGACGTCAACGCCGGCCAGAACAAGGCATCGGCGCTGTCCGAAAGCTACGAACGCGGTGAGACGGTCGACATCGCCAAGGTCATGCTGGCGCGCCAGCAAGCCTCGGTCGGGTTCGAGGCGACGCTGCAGGTCCGCAACAAATTGCTGTCCGCCTACAAGGACATCATGAGCATGCCGGTGTAATCGATGAGCACTGCACTCGCCACCACCTCGCCCTCGGGCCTGCCCGAGAAGTTCGCCAATCCGCTGTTGCAGATCAAGGGCGTGCTCGCCCAGCCGGCCGTGCGCCGCAGCCTGCCGATGGCGATGCTCGTCGCGCTCATCGGCGCGGCGGCGCTCGCCTGGATGACCCTGTCGACGCCGACGCAGAAGACGCTGTTCACCGGCCTGACCGACGCCGACAAACAGGCGGTAACGTCCGCGCTGACGCAGGCGAACATCACCAGCCATATCGACGACGGCACCGGTGCGCTGACCGTCGACGAGGATCAGTTCAGCAAGGCGCGGATGCTGCTGGCGGGCCAGGGCCTGCCCAAGCAGGCACCCGGCGGCTATGCGATCCTCGACCAGCTGCCGATGGGCGTCAGCCGTGCGGTGGAGGGCGAACGCCTGCGCCAGGCGCGGGAGACCGAACTCGCCCGCTCGATCGAGGATATCGACGCCGTCGCCGAGGCGCGCGTGCATCTGGCCACGCCCGAGGCGTCGGTGTTCGTGCGCGACAACGCTTCGCCCTCCGCCTCCGTGGTCGTCAAGCTGCAGGGCGGTCGCGCGCTCAGCCAGAGCCAGGTGCAGTCGATCATAAACCTGGTCGCCAGCTCGGTGCCGGGGATGAAGCCCGAGAGCGTCACCATCGTCGACCAGATGGGCGCGCTGTTGTCGAAGCCCGGTGCCGGCGGCGCCGATGCCGATGGCGACGCGCGGCTGGAGATGCAGCGCAAGACTGAGGACAAGGTGCGCCAGCAGCTGGTGCAGCTGCTGACCCCGCTGGTCGGCGCCGGCAATTTCACCGCCGAGGTGCAGGCCGACATCAACCTCGACGAGACGCAAGCGACGCGCGAGAGCTACGAAAAGCAGGGCGCACTGCGTGCCGAGACCGGCAACTGGACCGGCAACCAGGCGAATGCGCCGACGACGCCCGGCGGCATCCCCGGCGCGCTCAGCAACACGCCGCCACCTGCCAGCCAGTTGCAGGCGCCGCAGGCCGCCAACGGTGCCTCCGGTGCGCCGGCGACCGATCCGGCTCCCGTGGCCGGCGGCGCCGCGCCCAACCCCAACAAGCAGAGCGACAGCTTCCAGCGCGCCTACGACCTCGGCAAGGAGGTGTCGGTGACGCGCCAGACACCGGGATCGGTCAAGCGCCTGTCGGTCGCCGTGCTGCTGCGCGATCCGGAAAAGACGCGCCGTACCGCGATGGAGATCGGCCAGATCACCGACCTGGTGAAGAGTGCGGTCGGTTTCGACCAGACGCGTCAGGACCAGGTGACCGTGATCAGCCGCAAGTTCGCCGACGCTGCCGACGCCGCCACCGGCCCGGCCTGGTACGACAATGCCTGGCTGCCGGTGCTGGCCCGCAATGCCACCGCGATCGTCATCGCGCTGCTGGTGTTGTTGCTCGGCGTCCGGCCGCTCGCCAAGGGACTGATGAAGAAGCGCGAGGAGGCGACGCCCGCGCTGGCCGGTCCGGCCGCTGCCGACACCGCCGCGGACGGCATCACCGTGCATGAATCGGTCAGCCTCGATCGCCTCGAGGCGTCGCAGACGGTCGACGACCGGATCGGCGCGGTCCGCGGCTTCACCCGCGACAATCCCGCCCGGGCGGCGCTCGCCATCCGTGACATGATCAAGGCCGACGCCAAGTGAACGCGGTGACCGCCATTCCGCGCACCTATACCGGTGTCGAACGCGCCGCGGTGCTGATGATGCTGGTCGGCGAGGAAGAGGCCGCGGCCATCCTCCAGAAGCTCGATCCCGAAGAGGTGCGCCAGCTCGGCTCGGCGATGTTCGCGGTCGCCGACGTCTCCGAACAGGAGATGGAGGACGTGCTCGACGATTTCGTCGGCAAGGCGCGCGAGCGCACCGGCATCACCTTCGAACCGCGTCCGCGGATCGAGGCGGTGATGAATCGTGCGCTCGGGCCCGAGAAAGCGGAAAGCGTGCTGGCACGGATCACCCCTGCCGAAGCCAATTGCGAGCTGGAACTGCTCGACTGGCTCGATGCCAGCGAGATCGCGCAGATGATCGAGAAGGAGCATCCGCAGATCGCCGCAGTGATGATCGCCAACCTCGACCCCGCGGTCGGTGGCCAGGTGCTCGAACTGCTGCCCGATGCGGTGCAGCCCGACATCCTCCACCGCATCGCGCGACTGGGGCCGATCAATCCTGACGCGGTCGAGACGCTGAAGGCGGTGCTCGCCAATCGTCGCGGCAGTGGTGGCGGGCGTTCGGGCGGCAACGGCCCGACGCTGGGCGGCACGCGTGAGGCGGCGAAGATCCTGCAGGGCGCCCGCAAGGCGACCGAGCAGCGGGTGATGCCGAAACTATTCAAGATCGACAAGGACGTGGCGAAGGCGATCGAAGAGGCGATGTTCGTCTTCGACAACCTGCTCGACCTGGACGACAAGAATCTCGGTACGCTCATCCGCAACGTCGACGGCGACATCCTGGCGCGCGCCTTGAAGGGCGTCGACGAGACTGCGCGCGGCCGCTTCCTCGGCTGCATGTCGGCGCGCGCTGCCGATGGCATCCGCGACGAGATGGAGGCGCGCGGGCCGATGAAACTCGCCGAGGTGCTGGAGGCGCAGAAGGCGATGATCGGTATCGCCCGCAATCTCGCCAAGGACGGCACCATCGTGATGGGCGCGGGCGACGACGATTATGTCTGATTTCGTCGCAGGGTTCGCCGCCCGCCACGACACCGCCGCGCATCTGCTGCAGGCCGCGTTCGCACCGCCGCAGGGCTTCACCCCGCGCGAGATGTGGGCGACGCTGGAACGCGCGATGGGCGGCGACCGGGACGATACACGCCCTGCCGGACCGAAGCATTTCAGTCCCGCCGACCCGGGCGGTGAAAAGCCGACGCAGGGCTGGGATCCGCTGGACACGCAGGTCGAACCGACCGGCTTTATCGATCCGGTCGAAACCGCGCATGCCGCCGGCTATGCCGAGGGGCTGGCTGCCGCCGCGGCGGCGGCGCGGGAAAGCGGCGACCGCGACCGTGCGCTGCTGGTCGAATTGACCGCGGCGCTTGCCAATGGTCATCAGCTCGATCGCGACCGCATCGCCGGCCAGCTGCGCCAGACGGTGCTGCTGCTGGTCAACAAGCTGGTCGGCGAATGCGGCGTCACCGCCGACGTGCTGAACGGCCGGATCGAGGCCGCGGCCGAAATGCTGGCGGATGCCAGCGAATCGGCATTGCTGCGCCTGCATCCGGACGACCTGCCGCTGGTCGACGGCTCGCTGCCCAAGTCCATCTTCGCCGCCGGCGATCCTGCGCTAGCGCGCGGTAGCTTCGTCCTCGAAAGCGCGTCGACGCTGATCGAGGACGGTCCGGAATTGTGGCTCGGTCAGCTCGCCGAGGCGATCGACCGGGTGCCCGTGCCGGCGCTGGAGCCACGCTGATGCTCAACCGATTCACCGCCGACTATCTCGAGACGCTCGGCGTGGCCGATTTCCGCCCGACGCCGAAGGTTTCCGGTCGCCTCGCCTCCTACGACGGATTGCTGATGGAGGCGATCGGCCTGTCGCTGCCCGTCGGCACGGTGTGCGAGATCGGCGGCCACGGCGACGCCAAGGTCGAGGCGGAGGTGATCGGCTTTCGCAACGGTCGCACGCTGCTGATGAACCTGGGTGGCCCCGCCGCGCTGCTGCCGCGCGCGCCGGTCCGCCCCGTCGGCCCCCCGGGTGAGGCGGAAGTGGGCGACGCCCTGCTCGGCCGCGTCGTTGATGGTGCGGGCAGGCCGATCGACGGGCTGGGCCCGATCCGCGGTGCGCAGAAATGGCCGCTCGCCGGCAAGCTGCAATCGCCGCTGGATCGCGGCCGCGTGCTGCAGCCGATGGATGTCGGCGTGCGCGCGATCAACGGCCTGCTGACGATCGGCCAGGGCCAGCGCGTCGGTATCATGGCCGGATCGGGCGTCGGCAAGTCGGTGCTGCTCGGCATGATGGTCCGCGCGGCGCAGGCCGACGTGATCGTCATCGGCCTGATCGGCGAACGCAGCCGCGAAGTCGCCGATTTCCTGGAAACCAAGGTCGCCGGAGAAGCGCGCAAGCGTGCCGTCGTCGTCGCCGTGCCCGCCAATCACAGCCCCGTGCTGCGCATCCGCGGTGCGCTGCGCGCGACCGCCATCGCCGAAGCCTTTCGCAACGAAGGCAAGAAGGTGCTGCTCATCATGGACAGCCTGACCCGGGTCGCGCACGCCGGTCGCGAGATCGGCCTCGCGCTCGGTGAGCCGGCGTCGGCGCGCGGGTATCCGCCGTCCGCGATCGCGATGCTGCCCAATATGATCGAGCGTGCCGGCACCGACGTGCGCACCGGCGGATCGATCACCGCCATCTATACCGTGCTCGCCGATGGCGACGACGGCAACGATCCCGTCGTCGATTCGGCGCGGTCGATCCTCGACGGGCATATCGTGCTCAACCGGCATCTCGCCGAACGCGGCGTCTATCCGGCGATCGACATCGGCCCTTCGGTCAGCCGCGTGATGACCGACATCGCGCATCCCGACCACGTCCATGCCGCGCGTATCCTGCGCCGCCATCTCGCGACGTATGAGGAAAATCGCGATCTCGTGCTGATGGGGGCATACCGCCCCGGTGCCGATCCGGCGATCGACGCGGCGATCGCCGCGCATCCCGCGGTGATGGAATATATCAAGCAGAGCAGCGACGAGAGCGTCTCGCTCGGCGATGCCATCGCCGAATTGACCGGCGTCTTCGGTGCCTGACGCCAGGAAGCTCGCGCGCATCCACCGCGTGCGCACGTTGCAACTGGGGCTGACCCGCGCCGAAGAGGTGCGGGCGCACGAGAAGTTCGCCAGCGAGACGAACCTCGCCAATCGCATCCAGGCGCTCGCCGATGCCGTATCGCCCACCCGCGACAGCATCGCCACCGCTGCATCGCTCGGTGCGCAGGCGCATTTCCGCGAACGCCTGCACCAGTCGTCGGCTGCGGCGCAAATGCGCGTCCAGTCGGCCGAGATGTTCGTCAGCCGTGCCACCGAAGCCACCCGCTCGGCGAAGCGCGACCAGAGCGCGATCGAGAAACTGCTCGACCGCGCACGCCGTGCCGCACTCGTCAAGGAAATGCGCGCGCTGGAGGATACGCCGCCCGTATCCCCACTGAAGGCAAAACGGCACGATCCTTGCTGATCGGTACGGGACACCTTCGTTCCTGACGAGACCGCCCGATGATCAACGCCACCTTCGCCATTGCCCCGACCGCACCCGGCCAGCCGGCCAAGGGCGCGTCGCCGGTCGGCGGAGAGCTGTTCGCGCTGTCGATGATAGCGGTCGGGGCCAGTGACGGCATCGTGCCGAACGGTGCTGCCGATACGTCCGTCCGGCAAGCCCTTGCCGTCCCCGGCATTGCGTTGCCGACGCCCGCTGGTACCGATGCTGTCGATCCGGCGCTCGCCTGGTTGCCGGCGGTCGACATACCCGTTCCCGCTCCGCTCGACATCCCCCCCGCGCTGGCGAATGTCGCCAGCGATCCGGCAGCGGCATCGTCCCTCGCACAGTCCGTGCAGCGATCCCAACCGCTGTTGCGCAGCGGCGCCGCGATCGCCGCGTTGACGGCTCCGACGCTAGCCTCGGTCGCTTCGCAGGCGACCCGGCCGGAACGGACCAGCGCTGCCGCACCGGTTCCTGCGCCGATGGTCGTTACGAAGACGTGGCCGGATGCACCGGTGCTGCCAAACGACGCCGTGCAGCTGGACAATGTTATCGGGAGTGGGTCGGGCCGTGTGGCCGCTACTGGTGGGCATCGCTCGACGTCAGCGGCGCTGACGGGAGAGGGGCAGCCGGCGGTCAACGTCCATGCGCAACCTGTCGAGTCGGAGCCGCAAAGCGGCGCTGCGCCACTGGGTCGGGCCGCGTCAGGCGTAGCAGCGCCAGTGGTGCAGCGCGTACCACGCGACATGGCGCCCATGTCGATGGTTCAGGCGCCGTCGATATCGACGATCGTCGCCGCACCCCGGGCCATGTCGGATTCGAGTGCGGATCAGCATGTGCTGGCGCGCCGGGGCGATGTGGCCGCACCCGATCGAGCCGGTCCGGCGGATACCCCGCCAGCCGCAACGCGGGCACAGCGGGGCATGGCCATCGAGGCGTCGTCGACATCGACGATCGCCGCGGCACCCCGGGCTGTGACGGGCCCATTGGCGGATCAGGATACGTCGAAGCTGCCGAGTGATACGGCGGCACCCGATGTAACCGTGCCGGGTAATGCCCCGCCGGTTGCGTCCCGCGCGCAGCGGAATACGGTCCCCTCACCGATGGTCGATGTGCGGGCGGAGACAGGCGATGTCGCCAATCTGCAACCACCAGCGATCATCCCGCACCGTGACGCAAAGGCGTTGGGGTCGCCTCCCACATCACTGACGATCGAGAGCCCAATCGCGGGTGATGACGTGCAAACGGTACCCGAAACCGTGATCCAGCCGGGGATCGTGGTGGCCGGTGACCGGTCTGCGATCGCTGGCGCACCGGTACAGCCGATGATCGTTGCGCAGCCGGACGAAGCCGCTGCCCGCGATGCCAAGCTTACGATCGTGTCCGAGCGGCCCGTAGCGGCGACGTCCCGCCCGCGCCCGTCTCCGGCAACGCCGCAACCGACGGCGGGCGAAGCCTTGCCTCCGCGTGAAGGCGTCGTACCCCCGTCGCAGCCCGCGGCGAATCCACCGGTAGCGGCCATCACGCAGGGTGATGTCACGCCGGCATCCCAAGGCCCTGTTACCGCGATGCCGATCGCGCATGATGATGGGCCGACCGACGCGGCGCCGGCACGCAAGGCCGCTACCGCAGCGGCTCCTCGCCCGCATGCCGACGGTCTGCCGACGGCGGATGCGGCGCGATCAGGGTCCGCGACGGCGCTGACGGCCGATGACGGCACGGATGACGACGCGGATAGCGCACAGCCCTCGCCGCCCGTCCCACCAGCTGCCTTTGCCGCCATCCTGCCGCCGGTGCCGCAACCGATCGCTGTACCCATCGATCGCGATGTCGCGTCGCCCCCGCAATCCCGCCCGGCGGCGAGCGACGGCAGGTCGGTCGCTACGGTGGATCGAACCGCTGTGCCGGATCGGCTGGCGCCCGATGGAAACGCAGTGCGAACCCCGGTCGGGTCCGTTCCTGCGAGTGTCCGGGACGATGTCGCTGCGACAACGACGCGGGGCGAGACAAAGGACAGACGGCATGCTGCGAAGGCCGCCGGTGATAAGACGCCAGCGGAGCCTGCCGCTACCGATGCAACCGCCGGTCGGGCGCAGACTCGGGATGGCGACGCCGATCGATCGGAGCCGCCGTCGACCGATCCGGGCGCGATTGCGGCCGCGCGGCAGGGTGTTCCGCCAAACGCACAGGCATCCACGCCGGTCGGCGCGAGCAGCATCACGCCGGGTGTCGTACCATCGCGCCCCTCGAAGCGGGCAGCGCCGGCGATGCAGGCGGTCGACGGCGCACCGGCAGCGCCGCGGCAGAACGAAGGCATCGCCCCGGTAACGCCGCGGATCGAAACGCCGGTGTCGGCGCCGCGGCCCGCGGTCACCGCCGATGCCCCAGCGCGCTCGAATGCGTCCGTCGGGTCATCCTCCGCCGCTCCGGACACGCGCATGCCGTCTGCGCCCGGCACCGTCGCGCGCATCGCAGACGCCGATCCTGCCGGTACGCCGATCGTTGCCGTTGCGGCACCGGTCGGGGTCGCGGGCACGACGCTATCGCCCGACCCCGTGGCGCCGGGCCTGCCGGTGACGCCAGCCGAACCGCGCCCGACGTTCATGCGCGAGGTTGCGGGCAACGCGCGACAGACCGTCGCGCTGGCGCCGCAATCGCGCGAACCGTCGCAACCGATCGCGGGCATCACCGCCCCTGCGGCGCAGGTGTTCGGCGCTGCGATGCACGCCGCGGGCGTCATTGACGAGCGCAAGCGCATCGAGCCGTCCGACCCGTCGATCGCCGCTGCGGTCGCGGCATCGCCCGTCCGCGAGGTCGCTGCGACCGCCGACGCCGGCCAGCCGACGCTCGACATGCGGCAGGACGGCTGGCCGACGCACATGGTTGACCATATCGAGGCGCTGCGCGATGCGGCGAACGCCAACGACACGCGCATCCGGCTCGTCCCCGATGCGCTCGGCGCGATCGATATCGCCGTGAAGACGGTGGGCGATGCAATCCACGTCCGCTTCGCGGCCGAAGATGCGACGACCCGCGCGATGATCGAGGACGCGCAGCCGCGGCTGGCGGAGATCGCGCAGGAGCGGGGGTTGAAGATCGGCCAGACGATCGTCGAACCGGCGGCGGCGCAAAGCCAATCCGGTGCCGGCCAGTCCAACGCCGGCGCATCGCACCAGCAGCCCGCCAGCCAGCCGCCGGCCGGCAACGGCCAGCAACAGCCCTCCGCACAGGCGCAGGCCGGGCAGCAACAGCCCCGTCAGCAGCAACAGCAACAGGCCGCCGCCCCGCGCCAGCCTGCCGCCCCGCCGCGTGCGCCTTCCCATGACACGGATGCGGCCGGCAACGGCCGCATCGCCTGACCCATCCCCGAGGATCGACCGACATGAGCGACAAACCCGAAGACGCCGCACCCAAGAAGAAGGGCGGCAAGATGAAACTCCTGATCATGGTGCTCGCGCTGGTGGTGCTGGTGGGCGGCGGCGTCGGTGCCGGCGTCTATGCATCCAGCGCCGGCCTGATCGGCGGCGGGCATGCCGCCGCCGCCGACCATGGCCCCAAGCTGGTCCCCAAGTCCGAACAGAAGCGTCCCGCCGCCGGCGGTGAGGGCGAGGGCGGTCATGGCGGCGGCGAATCGTCCGGCAGCGGCGGCGCGCACGTGCCCTCGGGCGGGGACGGCGACAAATATGCGTCCAACTATTTCACGATGGACCCGCAATTCACCTCGAACCTCCAGGATTCGGTCCATGTGATCCAGGTCGGCATCGCCGTGTCGACGCCATACGACGACACGGTCATCGAAAATCTGAAGACCAACGACATCGCGGTCCGCTCGGCGGTGCTGATGACCCTCGGCGACACGCCCGAGGAGCAGGTGTTCACCTCCGCCGGCAAACAGCAGCTCCAGGGGCGGCTGGTGAAGGCGATCAACGCGACTTTGCAGCAAAAAGAGGGATTCGGCGGCGTTAGTAACGTCTACTTTACCAATTTCGTTGTTCAGTGAGGTCATGGTTAACGCCGAGGCAACCTCTGATCGACGGGCGCGGGATCGCGTACCGGCTGCGCATGCGGCGGGGCTGGGCGCGACGAAGCTCAATCCGTTCGGCGATCTGCACACGTTGCAGCATCTGTCCGCACGCCTCGCACGCTCGCTGCGCGGCGTGTTCGAGCCGCTGCTCCGTCGCGAGGTGCGCGCGTGGGCGGAACCCCTCGTCGTGCAACGCTTCGGCGATTATCGTTCGGAAAAGGGCGACCTGCTGACCGCATGGTTGCCGATGACGATGTCGCCCCAGGGTGCCAGCGCCCTGTGCGTGCTCGACGGCGTGTTCGTGCTCCAGCTGCTCGACCTGTTCTTCGGCGGCAACGGCACGACGCCGCTGCTGATGCCGACCGAATTCTCGCCCGCCGCCGATGCGATGGTGGGCAAGATCGGCCAGACGATCGCCGCGCCGCTGCGGACCGCGTGGGAACCGCTCGCCCGGATCGATTTTGCGCCGGGCCACGTCGAATCGAACGCCGCGATGCTGTCGACCGACGCCGACGATGCGATGATCGTCACCCGTTTCGGCATCGCCGCCGGCGACGACAAGCCGGTCTTCATGGACCTGATCTATCCGGTCACCGCGCTGAAGCCGCACGCACCGACGCTGACCGGCAAGGTGCTCGACAAGGCGGAGGCGGACCCCGCGTGGCGCACGTCGCTGACCCGCGCCGCGATGAACGTCCGCTTCCCGATCCGCTCGGTGCTCGCCGAGCCGGTGGTGCCGCTGGCGCTGCTGATGAACCTCAAGGAAGGCGATGTCATCCCGATCAGCTTCGATGCGCAGGTGCCAGTGATGGTCGGCAACGACTGTCTGGGGCGCGGCACCGTCGGCACCTCGAACGGCCACGCCGCCGTCCGCCTCACCTCCATTGCCCGATTCGACGACGAAGGACCTGACGCATGAACGACATGACCGGCGGCTTCCCGCTAGATGCCGGAGTGGCCGCCAATTTCCGGTTGCTGCAGGACGTCGACGTCAAGCTGACCGTCGAGATCGGCTCGACCTCGCTGACGCTGCGCGAACTGCTCGCGCTCGGCGAATCGAGCGTCATCGAACTGGACCGCCAGGCCAACGAACTGCTCGACGTCTTCGTCAACGGCACGCTGATCGGCCGTGGCGAGGTGGTGACGGTCGGCGACCGCTTCGGCGTGCGCATGACCGAACTCGTCGCTCCCGACAAATCCGCCGCGCGGAACTGATCGACCATGCTCTGGTCCTATATCCTCAAGCTCGTGATCCTGCTGCCGCTGGTGTGCGGCCTGATGATCGGCTGCCTGTATGCGTGGCGGAAGCTCGAAACGCGGATGCCCGGCGGCAAACCGACCAACCGCCTGATCGCGGTCAAGGAAACGATGATGATCTCGCCCGGCCTGCGCCTCGCGGTGCTCGATTTCGAGGGCAAGCGGCTGCTCGTCTCGGTCGGTCGCGGCGGCGTCAACCTGATCGACAAGGTGGACCAGTGACCGTCACGGTGACCCGGCGCGGCGCAGGTCCGGCGCTGTTCAGGCCTTCGGCGTCGACGCCGCGCGCGTCGGGCGGGCACAAATGGGTGTGGGGCGTCCTCGCGCTGCTGCTGGCGCTGCTGATCGCCATGCCCGCTTTCGCCCAGGCTGCACCCGCCGCCGCGCCCGCACCCGGCGTCGGCGACGCCGTCGACCGGGCGCTCGGCCAGCTGAGCGCGGGGGCGGCATCGGGCGGCGGTGCCCAGTCGGCACCGCTGTCGCTGTCGCTGCAAGTGCTCATCATCATGGGCCTGCTGACGATCCTGCCGGGCATCCTGCTGATGATGACCAGCTTCACCCGCATCGTCATCGTCCTCGCCGTGCTGCGCCAGGCGCTGGGCCTGCAACAGACGCCGCCCAACCAGGTCCTGATCGGCCTCGCCCTCTTCCTCTCGCTGTTCATCATGGCGCCGACGATCAGCCAGATGAACACCCAGGCGATCCAGCCCTATGCCGCCGGCCAGCTCGCCGGCACGCAGATGATCGAGCGGGCCGGTGCGCCGCTCCACGCCTTCATGGTCAAGCAGACGCGGATCAAGGACGTGACGATGTTCGCCGAAATGGCGAAGTCCGGCCCCTATGCCTCGTCCAGCGACATTCCGTTCGCGGTCCTGCTCCCCGCCTTCGTCACCTCGGAACTCAAGACCGCCTTCCAGATCGGTTTCCTGATGTTCCTGCCCTTCATCGTCATCGACCTCGTCGTCGCGACGGTGCTGATGGCGCTCGGCATGGCGATGCTGTCGCCGACCATCATCTCCCTGCCGTTCAAGCTGCTGCTGTTCGTGTTGGTCGACGGCTGGGCGCTGACCATGGGCAGCCTCGCCAACAGTTTCGCGACCTGAGGACAGTCGAATGGACGCCGATTACTTCCTCACCGTCGCCAACCAGACGATGTGGGTGCTGGCCCTCGCCAGCGCGCCGATCCTCATCCCCGCGTTGCTCGCCGGCCTGATCCTGGGCATGATCCAGGCGGCGACGTCGATCAACGAGCAGACCCTGAGCTTCGTGCCCAAGTTGCTGGTCGTCGCATTCTCGATCATGATCTTCGGGAGCCTGATCCTCGGGCTGCTGACCGATTTCACCGTCGGCATGTTCGAACGCATTCCGGATCTGGTAAAATAGTGACCACGCTGTTCCCGACCCACCCGTCACCCCGGACGTGTTCCGGGGTCCACTCCGCGGCGAGGCATAGGGCTGGAGCCTCCAGCCCTAAGCCTGCAGACAGGTGGACCCCGGAACACGTCCGGGGTGACGAAGCGTGTGGGCCACGCGCCGCGGCAAAGCCGCGTCGATCGGGTTCGGCTTTGCCGACCCGTCGGCCGGGCTTGCCTGCGTGGCGCGCGGCGCGCGCTCTCTCGCAGGCTGCGCCGTGCTAGGCTTCGGCCTCGCCATCGAACCGCAGCTGTGGGCGCTGATCTTCGTCATGGTGCGGATCGGTGCGGCGTTCATCGTCGCGCCCGTCTTCGGCGCCGTATCGATCCCGCTGCCCGTGCGCGTCGGCCTGTCGGGGGCGATCGGCATCTTCGTGCTCAAGGTCCATCCGATCGTCCCGCCGACGCAGATATTCGCGGTCGCGACGATCCTCGCCATCGTCGCAGAGGCGCTGGTCGGCGCCGCGATCGGCTTCATCCTGCAGATCGCGTTCGCCGCGCCGATGATCGCGTCCGAAATCATCGGCGGGTCGATGGGCATCGGTTTCGCCTCGTCGATCGATCCGCAGAACGGCCGTTCGTCGCCGGCGCTCGGCCAGTTCTTCACGATCATGCTCACCCTGCTGTTCCTGTCGGTCGACGGCCACCTCGTCCTCGTCGAATTGCTGGTGAAATCCTATGAGACGATGCCGCCCGGCACCTGGATCGCCCCCGACCGGTTGAAACAGATCGCCTTCTTCGGTGGCTACGCCTTTCTTGCCGGGTTGCTGCTGGCATTGCCGGTCGGCTTCCTGCTGCTCTGCCTCAACCTCATCGTCGGCATGGTCAGCCGCGCCGCGCCCGCGCTCAACCTGTTCTCGGTCGGCCTGCCCGCCAGCCTGGCCGTCGGCGTGATCGCGCTTGCGGTCGCGTTTCCGGCGATGGGCGACTATATGCTGGTCATCGTCCGCGAAGGGCTCGCGGCGACGCAGGGCCTGGTGAACAGCTGATGTCGGAGGGTGGCGACAAGACGGAAGCCCCGACACCCAAGCGCAAGCAAAAGGCGGCGGAGGATGGCAACATCCTCAAGTCCAAGGACTTTGCAACGGCGCTGGTGGTGATGGCGGGGGTGGCCTGGCTGATCTTCGCCGGCCCGTCGCTGATCGCGGCGTGCAAGGCGGTGATGGCCGCAAGCTTTCAGTTCGATCGCGCCGACGTCGAGGATTTCTCGCCCTGGCGTCCGCTGCAGCAGGCCGGCACAAAGCTGCTGCCCTCGCTCATCACGCTGTTCGCGGTCAGCGTCATCGCCACCATCGTCAGCTCGGCGGGCCTCGGTTCGCTAACCTGGAACAACAAGCTGATCGCCTTCAAGGGCAATCGGATCAATCCCGCCTCCGGTTTGAAGCGGATCATCGGTCCACAGGGGTGGATCGAACTCGGCAAGTCGTTGCTGAAAGTCGTCCTTCTCGCCGTCATTGGCGGCTACATGCTGTGGAAATCGAGCCGAACCACGCTCGGCCTCAGCTCCTCCAGCCTCGGCGATGCGGTGGCGGCGCTCGGTGGCACCTTCACCGGGATCATGATCGCGATGGCCGGCGGCCTGCTCGCCATCGCCCTGTTCGATGTGCCGATCCAGATCGTCCAGCTCCTGTCCAAGCTGCGCATGACCAAGCAGGAGGTGCGCGACGAGCACAAGGAAACCGAAGGTTCGCCGGAAGCGAAGGGCCATCAGCGCGCGATGCAGCGGGCGATGGCGACCGGCGGCGTGCGCAAGGCGGTGGCGGAGGCGCATGTCGTGCTCACCAACCCGACGCATTTCGCGGTCGCGCTGCGCTACGATCGCGGCAGGGACCAGGTGCCGGTGGTGGTCGCCAAGGGGCGTGGCGCGACGGCGCTGGCGATCCGCGAGGTCGCCGGCGAAAGCCGCGTGCCGATCCTCGAATATCCGATGCTCGCCCGCGCGGTCTATTACACCAGCCGCGAAGGGCAGGAGGTTCGCGACGACCTGTACGTGGCGATCGCCACCGTGCTGGCCTTCGTCTTCAACCTCAACGCGGCGGCGGGCGGTGTCATGCAGCCTCCCATCGATGTGCCGGAAAGCGCCCGGTTCGACGAACACGGCATCAAGATCGAACGGAAAATTCCTTAATTTCGCCGGGCTGCGGCCGTTAACACTGATGAAGCGGAGTTCTCGACGATGGCCACGATCACTACGACGACGAGCACGCCGACACCGACGCCGACGCCGTCGGCCACGTCGACGGCGAACGTCACCAAGAATGCCGCGCAGAGCATCCTCACCTCGCTCAACACCGGCTCGGGGGTCGACACGGCATCCCTGGTCAGCTCGCTGGTCCAGGCGCAATTTGCCGCCAAGACCGCTGCCCTGGCAGCGAAGAACACCAAGCTGACCGCGCAGATTTCCGCGGCCGGCACGCTGAAGAACACCATCACCAATTTTTCCACCGCGCTCGGTTCGCTGACCGCCGGCGGCACGCTGCAATCGCAGCCGGTGAGTTCGAACGGCAGCGTGCTGTCGGCGAGTGCCATCAGCGGAACGAAGATGGGCAACCTCAGCTCGTCGGTCACCGTGACCGCGCTGGCATCGGCGCAGGGTGCCCGATCGGCCGCGGTCGACAGCCGGACGACGCCGATCGGCACGGGCAAGCTGACGCTGACACTCGGCACCGCCACCTACAATACCGCCGGCACCGCCATGACCGCCTTCACGGCCGGCAGCACCGCTGCGGTTTCGATCGATGTCACCAACGGCAGCATCGACGGGATCGCCACCGCGATCAATGCCGCCAAGACCGGCGTCACCGCCAGCGTCATCACCGATCAGGACGGCAAGGCGGTGCTGTCGCTGAAGGGCACGACG
This sequence comes from Sphingomonas insulae, assembly GCF_010450875.1. Classification (NCBI taxonomy): domain Bacteria; kingdom Pseudomonadati; phylum Pseudomonadota; class Alphaproteobacteria; order Sphingomonadales; family Sphingomonadaceae; genus Sphingomonas; species Sphingomonas insulae. Next base: position 608,502 of record NZ_CP048422.1, on the reverse strand, counting down.
GGATCGGCGCAGGCCTTCACGCTGAAGGCCGATACGGCGGGCAGCCCGCTCGAACAGTTCAACGTCGGCGTCGGCAAGGGGACGCTGACCGGCACCGCCGCCAATGCGAAGCTGACGGTCGACGGTGTCGACGTGCAGCGCTCCAGCAACACGATCAGCGACCTGATACCCGGCGTCAAGCTGCAGCTGAATGCGGTGTCGGGCAGTGCGGTGTCGCTGACCAGCAGCCGCCCGACCACCGCGTTGTCGCAGGCGGTTTCGGATTTCGTCGAGACCTACAATCAGGTCTATGCCAGCGCCAAGGACATGACCAACGCGATCACCGGCGACCTCAAGGAGGATGCTGCGGCCAAGACCCTGCTCCGGTCCTTGCAGGGGCTGACGACCAAGACGATGGCGTCGGCCAGTGCTGTGGGCGCGCCGACGACATTGGCGCAGATCGGCATCGCGACCAACCGCGACGGCACGCTGTCGGTCAACACGGATACGTTGAACAAGGTGCTCGCCGCCTATCCGGACGAGGTGGAGGCGATGTTCGCGACCACGTCGAGCAACGCGCTGGGCCTCAACAGCTCGCTCAGTGGTATCTCGATCGCGGCTTCGAGCAGCCTGTCGGGCCTCGGCGCCTCGACCGCGCGCTATACGAAGGCGCAGACCGATCTGACGAGCGAACAGGACAAGATCTCGGCGCAGTCCGATTCGATGAACACGCGCCTGACGCAACAATTCTCCAGCATGAACAGCAAGGTGTCCGCCTACAAGGCGAGCCAGACCTTCCTCGAACGACAGCTCAAGGCGTGGGAACAGAATAGCTGATGGCCTACGCAACGCTCCTTTCCGGCGATCCCTACGCCACCTACCGCCAGATCGACGTCGTCGGCCGGACCGCCGAAGCGCAGGGGCCAGGCCTCGTGCAGCTGCTGTACGAGGAATTGGTGTCCGCTCTGCGCGCCGCTGCCTGGGCCGTCGAACACAACCAGCTCCGCACCAAAAGCGATCGCATCACGCGGGCGACGGCGATCCTGTTCGCGTTGGAATCGGGCCTCGATTTCGAACGTGGCGGCGAGGTGTCGAACACGCTTGCACGGCTGTATGGCGGCATCCGCCGCTCGATCGTCGATGCATCGATCGGCACCGATCCCCGCCCGTTCCGTGAAGCGGCGGGCAGCCTCAGCGAGATCGCCGAGGCATGGCGGACGGCGCGCGCCGCCTGATCCGTTCCCGCCCCCGGGTGGTGCAGGCTATTTCTGGAACCAGTGGCGCTGCACGAAATAGCCGACCACCAGCACCGCGATGCCGATGCACAGCGCCATGATCGCATCGAATGCCCATGGCTCCTGTGCGTAGGGCAGGTGGGCGACGTTCATCCCGTACAGCCCGGTGATGAAGGTCAGCGGCAGGAAGACCATCGCGACGATCGAGATCACCAGCGACCGGCTGTCGATCTGCTCGCTGCGCAGGTCGGTCAGCGCCTCATGCATCAGCGAGGCGCGCTCGCGAATCGATTCCAGCTCCTCCGCCATGCGCGCGGCGCGGTCGGCGGCGGCGGCGAGGTGGCGGCGATCGTCCTCCGCCAGCCATGCGCCGGGCAGCGTCGCCAGCTTTTCCAGTGCCGCCCGCTGCGGCGCCAGAAAGCGGCGATAGCCGATCGCCGCCACCCGTACCCGCGTCACCGTGCGCCGCAGGTCGAAGACGCGATTGGCATCCAGCCGTTCCTCGCAATCGTCCAGTTCGTCGCCGAGGTCGGCGACATGCGGATCGAGGTCGCTGGTGATCGCGGTCGCCACCGCCGCGATGAAGTCGCCGGGATCGACGATCGCGCCTTTCTCCATCTGCGTCTCGACATCGGCTACGCCGATCAATGGCCGCCGCGTCACCGAATAGACGCGGCCCTTGATCGCCCAGATCCGCACCGAGGCGAGCGGATCACCCGACGACATCTCTTCGGACGAGCGACCGCGCAGGTTGAGCAGCGCCCCGTCGGCAAACGCCTCGCAGCGCGGCCGCGTCTCCGATGCGGTCAGCGCGTCCACGACGTAATCGTCCAGCTTCGCCGTATCGCGCAGCCACACCTGCGCATGCTCTTCGTTGGTGTTGAGGTGCACCCACACGAAATCGGCGGTGCAGGACAACGCCTCCGTGACCGCCACGCGATCGACCTTGCCGCCGCTGACCCGATAGCCGAAGCCGCTCATGCCATCTCCAGTTCGACCGTCAGCCCGTCCTGCGCCGCCAACCCGTCCCGCCACGGCTGCCGCAGTGCATCGGCGCGGGCGCGATCGAGGATCGCCGCCGGAACGCCGGGGTGGTGCAGCACGCGATCGGCATTGGCCAGGCTGCGCGCCTGCCGCAACGTCAGGTCGTCGGGGTCGGTGGAGGTCAGCAGGATGCGGACATGCCCCGCCTCCCGGCGCTGGTCGGCGGCAAGCCAGCCATCGACATCCGCATCGTCGCTCAGGGGATCGAGCGGCGCGCCGGTCGCCATCGCCGCCCCCAGCGCCCGCCGCCGTTCGCCGCCATCGGGATAGCGCCGCCGCAAGGCGGGCCGTGCCGCGTGCAGCCGTTCGGCCAGCATGCCGAGGCCCGCGGGCAACACCGCCTCCAGCCGCTGGCGCAGCGCCGCCGCCAGTCCCGCCGATACCCCGCCGGTGCCGATCGCGACCAGCACCGGCGCACGGTCGATGATCGCGGGCGTGGTGAAGTCGCAATGCTCCGGCCGGTCGACCGCATTGACCAATATCCCGCGCGCCTTCAGCCGCGCAACCGCCGCCAGTGCCGCATCCTCGGCCTCGATCGCGACGATGGCGATGGCGGCCTCCGCCTCCTCGCCGACGACGCGCGCGCCAGCGCGCTCCAGCAACCGGCGCTTGGCATCCGCCGCATCGCCGTCGCCGAGCAGGATTACGGTGCGGCCCGCCAGCCGCACGAACAGCGGCAGGCTGTGCAGCGTCACCGGTTCAACCACTCCGGCACCCGTTCGGCGGCCAGGATCGTCTCCGGCACGATGCGGTCGGCGACGACCGCGAACCGGTCGCCGTCGACCAGCACTTCGGGCACCAATGCGCGGCTGTTGTAGGTCGACGCCATCGTCGCGCCATAGGCGCCCGCGGTGCGGAACACGGCCAGGTCGCCGCTCGCCACCGCGGCGATCTCGCGGCCCATCGCGAAGGTGTCGCCGCTCTCGCACACCGGGCCGGCGATGTTGGCGGTCATCCGCGCATCCGTCTGCGTCACCGCGTCGAAATCATGCCATGCGTCGTACAGGGCGGGGCGGGCAAGGTCGTTCATCGCTGCATCGACGATGACGTATGGATTGACGACGCCGGGCTTCACCCAGATCACCTCGGTCAGCAACACACCGGCATTGCCGGCGATGACGCGGCCGGGTTCGAACATCAGTTCGACATCCCAGCCCTGCGTCGCCCGCGCCACCATCGCGCCGTAGTCCGCCGGGCTCGGCAGCACGTCGCCCTGCTTGTACGGCACGCCGAGGCCACCGCCCAGGTCGACGCGGCTGATCGTATGACCCTGCGCGCGCAGGTCGGCGACCAGCTGCCCGATGCGCCGATACGCTTCCTCCAGCCGCGACAGGTCGGCCAGCTGGCTGCCGATGTGACAGGCGACGCCGCGCAGGTTCAACCCGTCGATCGGCGCGAGCCGGTCGAACATCGCGGGCGCCTGGTCGATCGGCACGCCGAACTTGTTCTCGGCACGCCCCGTCGAGATCTTGGCATGCGTGCCGGCGTCGACGTCGGGGTTCACCCGCAGCGTCGCGGGCGCCACCTTGCCCCTGGCATGCGCGATCTGCGCGAGGACGACGCCCTCTTCCTCCAGCTCCAGGTTGAACTGGCCGATGCCCTCGTCGATGCCGCGGGCGAGTTCGCCGCGCGTCTTGCCGACACCCGAAAAGACGATGTCCGCCGCCGGGATGCCCGCCGCCAGCGCCCGCGCCATCTCGCCGCCCGACACGACGTCGGCGCCGTAGCCCTCGTCCGCCAGCACGCGCAGCACCGCGACGTTGGGATTGGCCTTGATCGCATAGGCCAGATGTACGCGGCCGACGTCTTTCAGCCCGTCGCGGAACACCTGCGCATGCCGGCGAAAGGTCGCGGTCGAATAGACGTAGACGGGCGTTCCCACCTCCGCGGCGATGCGGGTCAGCGGCACGTCCTCGCAATGGAGAATGCCGTCGCGGTAATCGAAATGGTTCATGGCATCTGTATCAATTGGGCGGCAGGTCGAATTCGTCGCTGCGGCGCTGCTCGGAACTCTTGAGAAGCTCGTCGCTACGCTGCGGACGCTGCTGCGTGGTCGGGGTCAGCAATTGCTCGGGCGTCGGCGTCGCCTTCGCACCGTAAGGCGCTGGCGGCAGCGAGGCGCCCTCGGCCGGCTGCAATTCCTTGGCGGCGCCGCAGCCGGCGAGCGCCAGTGCAACGACGGGAATCAGGCGTTTCATCGCAGGGTCTCCCGTGCCGCGGCGATCGCGGCGCGTACGTTGGCGGGCGCGGTGCCGCCGAAGCTGGTGCGGCTGGCGACCGAGGCGTCGACCGACAGCACGTCGTACAGGCTCTCGTTCACCCGCGGATCGATCGCCTGGAATTCGGCATAGGCCAGCTGGTCGAGCCGCACGCCCAGTTCCTCGGCCCGCTTCACCGCGCGTCCCGTCACATGGTGCGCCTCGCGGAACGGCAGTCCCGCCTCGCGCACCAGCCAGTCGGCAAAATCGGTCGCGGTGGCAAAGCCGCTCTCGGCGAGGCCGCGCATCCGGTCGGTGCGGAACGTCGCGCTCTGGACCATTCCGGTCATCGCCGCGATGCTCAGCCCCAACAGGTCGTGCGCCTCGAACACCGGCGGCTTGTCGTCCTGCATATCCTTCGAATAGGCGAGTGGCAGGCCCTTCATCGTCACCATCAATGCGGTCTGGCAGCCCAGGATCCGCCCGGCATGGCCCCGCACCAGTTCGGCGGCGTCGGGGTTGCGCTTCTGCGGCATGATCGAACTGCCGGTCGACCATTGGTCGGACAGCGCGACGAAGCCGAAAGGCTGCGACGCCCACAGCACGAATTCCTCCGCCAGCCGCGACAGGTGCAGCGACGTCTGCGTCGCGCAGGTCAGGTAATCGATCGCAAAATCGCGGTCGCTGACCGCATCGAGGCTGTTGCGCGTCGGCCCGTCGAAGCCGAGCGCCCGCGCCGTCATTGCCCGGTCCAACGGAAAGCTCGTTCCCGCCAGCGCCGCCGATCCGAGCGGACACAGGTTCATGCGGGCCCGCGCATCGCGGAATCGCGAGACATCCCGCGCCACCATCTCGACATAGGCCATCAGGTGATGACCCAGCGTCACCGGCTGCGCCGATTGCAGATGGGTGAAGCCCGGCATCACCGCATCGGCATGCTCCTCCGCCCGCGCCAGCAGCGCATCGGTCAGTTCCGCCAGCGCGGCGAGCACCTGATCGATCGCGTCGCGCACCCACAACCGGAAATCGGTCGCGACCTGGTCGTTGCGGCTGCGCGCGGTGTGCAGCCGCCCGGCCACCGGACCGATCGCTTCGGCCAGCTTCGCCTCGGTCTGCATGTGGATATCTTCGAGGGCCAGGTCCTCGGCGACACCGTTCGCCGCATAGTCCGCCGCGACGCGGTCCAGCCCCGCATCGATCGTCGTCGCATCCGCCGCCGACACGATGCCCTGCTGCGCCAGCATCGCGACATGCGCTTTCGATCCGGCGATATCCTGACGCCACATCCGCTTGTCGAACGGGATGGAGGCGTTAATCTCGCGCATCACTGCTGCCGGGCCCTCGGCAAACCTGCCGCCCCACATCGAATTGGAACCGCTCATGTCCTCAGGCCTGTCCTCGCGCGTTGCGATCGTCTGTCTCCTGGCGTTCGCCGCCGCTGGTTGCGATAGGCAAAGCGCCGACGCCGGGCAAGCGAACGTCGCGCAGGCAAATGTCGCGACGGCATCGCCCGACGAAGCGACCGGTTCCGCCTCCGCCGCACAGGTCGGCATCGATCGCAGTCGCAAGGGCGAGGCCGCGCCGGCCACGACCTTCAAGGATGCTGCCGGCAAGCCGACGACGCTCGCCGCCTTCCGCGGCAAACCGGTGCTGGTGAACCTGTGGGCGACATGGTGCGGACCCTGCGTCGCCGAACTGCCGACGCTGGAGGCGCTGGCAAAGGCCGGCACGATCCGGGTCGCCGCGATCAGCCAGGATACCGGTGCCGCGGCGAAGGTGCCGGGATTCCTGAAGGAGCATGGCGCGTCGTCGCTGGTGCCGTATCTCGACGACAAGATGGCGCTGTCGCTCGGCTGGAATGCGAATCTGCCGACGACGATCCTGTTCGATTCGGCCGGTAAGGAAGTGTGGCGCTGGAACGGCGGCAACGACTGGAACGGCGCGGCCGCGGCAAAGCTGATCGCAGAGGCCAGCTGACCGCGCTCACCCTCGCCCTGCCCCGGCTACGCCGTCTCTTTCTTCTCCCGGCGGGAGAGGGAGGGATGCGCAACGCCGGAAGGGTGAGGACGACGGGTAATGCGTTGATGACGATTTGGTCCGATGACCACTCAATCGAGCCTCACATCCGCCACCGTCACCACCCGCGCGATCTGCGGCAGGATGTGGCGGATCGCAAAATCGTGCAACTCCGCCGATCGCGACGTGCAGGCGTCCTCGACGATGGCGACGTCGTACGACAATTCCCATGCCGCCCGTGCGGTCGATTCGACGCCGAAATTGGTCGCGATGCCGGCGATCACGACCGTTTCGATGCCACGCCGCCGCAGCTGGAGGTCGAGGTCGGTGCCGGTGAACGCACCCCAATGGTGTTTGAGCACGACGATATCGCCATCCTGTCGCAGCCCCTCGACCAGCACGCTGAATTCCGGCGGCGTTCCCCCGGCGGGCAGGCTCGGCCGGTCGACCTGTTGGCTCGGCATGGTGTCAGGGGTGAAGCCGACATGGACCAGCACCACCGGCGCGCCGGCGGCGCGAAACCGCTCTGCCAGCGTCTTGCCGGCCGCCACCACCGCATCGGCGCCGTGCGGCCCCTTGTCGCCGGCGACGATCCCCTGTTGCAGGTCGATCAGGACGAGGGCGGTGGAGCGGGGATCATAGCTGGCCATGCCGGCTCAACCGGTTACGATCGGCTCCGTTCCGTCATCGCGCGGCACCCATATCGCCGACCGGTCGTCGCCATGGGGGTCGGCGCGCCCGGACAAGGCGGCGATGCCGATCCAGGCGCAGACGATCGCATCCAGCATGTCTTCATGCGCCTTGCGCGCCGCACTGGTCGCCGGCTCGACCAGCGGCGGCAGGTGCTCCGCCACGCCCCCCAATTGCGTGCCGAGCAAGGTGGCGATCCGTCGCCATTGGTCGGCGAGCAGCGCGCGGCGCACCGCGATCGGCTCGCCCGGCCAGTATTTCGCGCTGTTTCCCGCCTTGTACGGCAGGCGACGCGAGGCCTTGGCCAGCACGACCAGCGCCGGATGCGGATAGACCTCGATCAGCCCGCCACCGCGCGCATCGCGGGTCTGCAGCGGATAGCCGGCGGCGGCGAATCCTGCGCGAAGGTCGTCGCTGAGCGGTCCCGGCCGCGCGACGCTCGGCGAATGGGTCGAACACTGCCGCGCACCGAATGCCCGCGCGATCGCATTGTCCGACGGCCGTCGCCCGGTGATCGGGTCCAGCGACATCGGCATGTCGATCGCGACCAGCGCCACCGGCGCGCCCGCGATCCGCTCGCTCGCCGCCAGCATCGCCGCCGCATCCGGCGCGGAGCCGGTCGGCACGCGGTCGTGGCGACGATCCGATGGCGGGCTGAGGAAATGCGCGTAGGACGGTGCCACCGCCCGCAATGTCCAGCCCCGCTCGGTCCGGACGGCCAGCGCCACGCCGCTCGGCCTGCCGATGGTCCACGCGGCATCGATGCCGAGGACGACATCGGAACGCTGACGGTGGGGGATGTTCAACCTAAACGGCTGGAAAATGGATGCCCGACAAGGACTCGAACCTTGATTGACGGAGTCAGAGTCCGCTCTCTTACCATTAGAGGATCGGGCAACGCAGGGCGCGCATTTAGGCAGGGCGGGCGTAGCTGTCAACACAAACGCGGCCTCGGCTTGTCGCATGCCACCGGTCGCGCTACCTAGGGGGCAAGCACCGATCGGGTATCGTCCCGTGAGGCAGATATATAGAGAGTCACCACGGCTATGGGGGATGGATCCGCCCGAATGCCGTACCGGCAGGACGTTCCTGCCCGTCCGGCGCCAGGCCGGCCGCAACGCGGCCGCTGGTCCGACATGCAGGCGTTTGCCGCGTTGGATCTTGGCACCAACAATTGTCGCTTGCTCATCGCACGGCCGCAGGGCGACGGATTTGCGGTCATCGACGCCTTTTCGCGCATCGTCCGGCTGGGCGAGGGGCTGGCCGCCACCGGTCGGCTGAGCGATGCGGCGATCGAGCGGACGATCGCGGCGCTGCGCGTATGTTCCGACAAGCTGAAGCGCCGCAACGTCACGCTGGCGCGATCGGTCGCGACCGAAGCGTGCCGCCGCGCCGCCAACGGGCCGGACTTCATCGCGCGGGCGCTGGCGGAAACCGGCATCCACCTCGATATCATCTCGGCGGAGGAAGAGGCGCGGCTGGCGGTGCTCGGCTGCCATGCGCTGATCGAACCGGGCGACGATCCCGCGCTCATCTTCGACATCGGCGGCGGATCGACCGAACTGGTGCTGATCGACACGACGCGCGGCGCGATGCCGCGGGTGCTCGACTGGCATTCCGCGCCGTGGGGGGTGGTGTCGCTGACCGAACATGCCGGCGGCGGCGAAGGCGAGGCGGGGCGGCTGGCCGCCTATGAACGGATGCGGCGGATCGTCGCGGACAGCTTCGCCGATTTCGCCGCACGCCTGCCGCGGGGGATCGCGCGCCCGCGGCTGCTCGGTACCAGCGGTACGGTGACGACGCTCGGCAGCGTCCATCTGGGTCTCAGCCACTATGACCGTGCGCAGGTCGACGGCCTGATCGTGCCGTCGGCGGCGATGCGCCGGATCAGCGAGGACCTGTCGCGCAAGTCGGTGCGCGAACGCGCCCAACTCGCCTGCATCGGCAGCGAGCGCGCCGATCTGGTCGTCGCCGGCTGCGCGATCCTCGAAACCATACTCGACCTGTGGCCCGCCGAGCGGCTGGGCATCGCCGATCGCGGCATTCGCGAAGGCATCCTGCGACGCTTGATGGGAAGCCCGCGACCGTGATGAGGAACGAGCGATGAGCCGCGACGGTGGTGGCCTGCGCACGCGGGTGAAGACGGCGCGGGGGCGCACGGCGCAGTCGACGCGTTGGCTGGAACGCCAGCTCAACGACCCGTACGTCAAGCGCGCCAAGGCGGAGGGCTATCGCAGCCGCGCGGCCTACAAGCTGATCGAGCTGGACGAACGGTTCGGTATCATCCGCGGATCGAAACGCGTCGTCGACCTCGGCATCGCGCCGGGCGGGTGGAGCCAGGTGATCCGGCGCCAGGCGCCCAAGGCGACCGTGGTCGGTATCGACCTGCTGCCGGTCGACCCGATCGACGGCGTCACGATCTTCCAGATGGATTTCATGGACGATGCCGCACCCGACCGGTTGATGGAGGCTTTGGGCGGCGCGCCCGATCTGGTGCTGTCGGACATGGCGGCGAACACGGTGGGCCATCCCCAGACCGACGCGCTGCGCACGATGGCCCTGGTGGAAACGGCCTTGGCATTCGCGGTCGACGTGCTGGAAAAGGGCGGATCGTTCGTCGCCAAGGTCTTCGCCGGCGGTGCCGACTCGCAGCTGATCGCCGAGATGAAGCGCAACTTCAAGACGGTGAAGCACGCCAAGCCGCCGTCGAGCCGCAAGGGGTCGGTAGAATGGTTCGTCGTGGCGCAGGGGTTCAAGGGCAGGTCAGCGGAGTAGCGCAGCTAGTCCGCGTCGCGGACCTGCCCCGGCCAACGGACCACAGGTCCGACTGACGACGCGGCTTCGCCGCGGCGTGCCCCGCGATCTGACGCTCCCCATGCTTCGCCGCGGCGTGCCCCCGCGATCTGACGCTCCCCATGCTTCGCCGCGGCGTGCCCCGCGATCTGACGCTTTCCATGCTTCGCCGCGGCGAACTCCGCGATCTGACGCTTCCCATGCGTCATCCAGGCGAACGCCGGTATCCGTCCATCCGATGGGGTTAACGGTTCGCGTAACGCCGGCGGCGGGCCTCCACGGGTCCAGGCGAACGCCGGGATGACGATGGGGTGTCGTTCGACCCGGAACATGGCTCGTCATCCCCCTAAGGCGGGAATCCATGAACCCTTTCGCAGTCATCTGAAGCGTGAGGATGGCGACCCTGATCCCTGCCTTCGCGGGCATGGCAGGAGAGGCTTGCCCCAAACGCAAACGACGCGGCCAAAGCCGCGTCGTCAGTCGGGCCTGGCGCCCGCTGGCCGGCATTCGGCCTGTGCCGGTCTAGCGTGGCTAAACCGGCGCCTCATGCTCACCCGTCGTAATCGGCGCCCAGGTTCTGGTTGCGCGGCGGCGCGGCGGCGGTCAGGCGCAGCGCCTCGGCCGATGCCGACAGCGAACCCACCGCATCGACCTCGTCCTCGTCCTCGATCTGGACGCGCTGCAGGCTGTTCACCACCGCCTCTTCGAGGTTGTCGGGACGCACCAGTTCGTCGGCGATCTCGCGCAGCGCGACGACCGGGTTCTTGTCGCGGTCGCGATCGAGCAGCAGTTCCGCGCCGCCGGAGATCTGACGCGCGCGCTGGGCGGCGAACAGGACCAGGTCGAAACGGTTGGGGATCTTGTCGACGCAATCCTCGACGGTAACGCGCGCCATGGACGCTTTCCTTCGCAAATACCGATGCAGTGAAGCGGTCGACCTACGCAACGGCCGCGTGCAAGTCAAGGAAATCGGCCCCGCGCGCCCTCGCACCTTGTGCCGCGACGCCCCAGCGGCCACAGCATGCGGCGATGGACGCGCCCGCCCCACAACCCACGTTCACGGTGGACGGCAACCGGCTGACGCTGCTGGACACCGGTCCCCGGCGGCTCGATGCGTTGCTGGAGCTGATCGCCGGCGCGACGACCGACCTGCGCATCCTCTATTATATCTATGCCGACGATGAGACCGGTCGCCGGGTCAATGCGGCGCTGATCGCCGCGGCGCAGCGGGGCGTCGCCACGGCTTTGGTCGTCGACGGATTCGGCAGCGAGACCGATGCCGATTTCTACGCGCCGTTGCTCGCGGCGGGGGTGTCGGTGTGCCGCTTTTCGCCGCGGCTGGGGCGGCGCTACCTGTTGCGCAATCACCAGAAACTCGCGCTGGCGGATGCCGGCAGCGAGCGGCAGCGGATCATCATCGGCGGCTTCAACGTCGAGGACGATTATTTCGGCACCCCCGCGCAGGAGGCGTGGCGCGATCTCGGCCTGCTGGTCGAAGGGCCGGCGGCGGGGCGTCTCGCCGGCTATTTCGACGCGCTGCACGACTGGGTGCGCAGCCCACGGGGCAAGGTGCGTCCGCTCAATCGCGCCCTGTCGCAATGGAGCGAGACCACGGGCCCGACGCGCTGGCTGATCGGCGGACCGACGCGGCGGCTGTCGCCTTGGGCGCGCGCGGTGCGCGACGACCTGCGCCGCGGCAAGCGTATCGACATCATCGCCGCCTATTTCACGCCGTCGCCGACGATCCTGCGCCGGCTGGACAAGGCCGGCCGGCGCAAGGCGAAGGTCCGCGTGGTCACCGCCGCCAAATCCGACAACAACGCGACCATCGCCGCGGCGCGCTTCACCTACGCCGGCCTGTTGCGCAAGGGCGTGCAACTGTTCGAATATCAGCCGACCAAGCTGCATACCAAATTGTACGTGATCGACGATGCGGTGCACGTCGGATCGGCCAATTTCGACATGCGCAGCCTGTTCATCAATCTCGAACTGATGCTGCGGATCGAGGATCGCGCCTTCGCCGACCATGTCCGCGGCTATATCGAGGGTGAGATCGCGCGGTCGCAGCCGATCACCAGGGCCTGGTACAAGGCGCATACCGGCGTGCTGCAACGCGTGCGGCAGTTCTGCGCCTATATCATGATCGCGGTCATCGATCCCGGCGTGTCGCGCGGATTGAACTTCGGTATCGACGAGGGGTGATCGCCGCCGCGATCGTCATGCGTCCCGATCGTTGCAGCCCGGCCGCCGCGGGTCGGACTATCGCCCGAGCGCGTCGACGTGGACCCGCGCGGCATCGGGAATAAGCGCTTCCAGTACCGACCAATAGCCGGCGACCGCCTCCTGCCCCGCGTGGGAATAGGCGTTGGCCATCTTGTCCCGCTGTTCTTCGTAGAGCGCCTTTTCCAGCGCACTGCCGGTGTCGGTGAGCCGCAACAGGCGATGCCGGCGGTCGCGATCGCCGTGCCGCATCTGGACGAGGTCGCGGTCGACCAGATCCTTCATCACGCGGCCGAGCGACTGCTTGGTGACCCCCAGCAGCGTCAGCAGCTCGCCGACGGTGATGTCCGGTTTGCGACCGATGAAGTACATCGCGCGATGATGCGCCCGTCCCAGCCCCATTTCGGCCAGCTTCTCATCGGCGCTGCGGACGAATCGCGACTGGGCGAAGATCATCAATTCCATGCCCCGCCGGATCGCGGCATCGTGCAGGAACAAGGCAGACGATAGCTTTTGTGCGTCCATAACGGACGCGTTAGCTTAACCTCAGATAAATGAAAAGCGCTGTTTGCCTCGATGGCGACCTAAAATGTCGCATTACGGCACGTTGGCGATCAATCCTTCCACGCCCAGTACAATTGCGCGGGCGGCACGTTCCACCACTCCATGTCATGATCGATCGTGTCGAAGTGCGGCGTCAGGAAATTCTTCACCTTGGGCGAGAATTGATAGACCAGAAAGGCGCCGCCGGTGCGGATGACCCGATGCGTCGCTGCCGCGATCGTCGGGCCGACGCCGTCCGGCAGCGTCGAAAACGGCAGGCCCGACAGCACGTAATCGGCATGGTCGTGACCGTGTTCGCGCACGATCCGCTCGACGTCCGCCGCCGATCCCTCGACCGCGACGAAGCGCGAATCGGTGATGGTATGGTCGAGGTAGCGGATGAAATCGGCGTTGGTGTCGATCGCGATCAGCGTCGCATCGGGCGCCATCCGCTCCAGGATCGGGCGGCAGAAGGTGCCGACGCCGGGGCCGTATTCGACGAACAGCTTGCATGCGCCCCAATCGACCGGGCCCAGCATCTTGCGGATCAGCTTGTCGGACGACGGGATGATCGAACCCACCATCACCGGGTGCTTCAGGAACCCCTGAAAGAACATCGCGACCGGGCTCGGCACGCCGGCAGGACGGGTACGGCGCCGGGCGGCGGTGGTCGAACTGGGCATCGGAATCCTGTCGTCTCGCGTGGTCGTGCCGCGCGAACACGCGGATGACATCCCCGTGCCACGTTTCCCGAACGCGTTTCAAGACGTGCAGTTGCGTAAACCCGTGCGGTTTGCCGCAGCACGGGCGTGCTTGCCCTGCGGGGCGGGCGGCGTAGGAGGAGGTTGAGAGAGGGGATCGGCATGGAGCAGCGACGGATCGGCGAGGTGGCGGTGATCTTTTGTTCGACGCGCACCACTGCGGATGCGGCCGGCTACGACGCCGCGGCGCGCATTATGGACGCACTCGCGGCGGTCCAGCCCGGCTATCGCGGCATCGACAGCGCACGCGGCGCGGACGGCGCGGGGATCACGATCAGCTATTGGGCGAACGAGGCGGCGGCGATCGGCTGGCGCGATCATCCCGACCATGCCGCCATCCGCGAGCGGGGGCGGGCGGTCTGGTACGACGACTATCGCGTCACGATATGCACCGTCGCCCGCGCTTATGGCTGGACCCGGCCATGACGACGGCACGCGCACCGATCGATCGCCGTTTCGCGCTGATGTTCCTCGTCATGCTGACGATCGCCGCCGGCAACACCGCCTTGCAATCGATCCTGCCCGCGCTCGGGCGGTCGCTGGGCGTGGCGGATCGCGCGGTGGCGGCGGCGTTCTCGGTATCGGCACTCCTGTGGGTGCTCGCCGCGCCGTTCTGGGCGAACCGGTCCGACCGGCACGGCCGGCGCGCGATGATCCTGCTCGGCGTCGGCGGGTTCTCGGTGTCGCTCAGCCTGTGCGGGCTGTTCCTCGCCGCCGGTATCAACGGCTGGATCGGCGGCACCGCCGCCTTCGGCCTCTTCATCGCCGGGCGGCTGATCTACGGCACCTTCGGCTCCGCCGCGCCGCCGGCGGTACAGGCGCTGGTCGCCGGCGAAACCAGCCGCGAGGAACGCACGAAGGCGCTGACCCTGCTGGCGAGCGCCTTCGGCCTCGGCACGATCCTGGGGCCGGCGGTGGCGCCCTATCTGCTGCTCGGCCGCATCGGCGGGGTCGAGGTCGGGCTCGCCGGCCCGGCCTTCGTCTTCGCGCTGTTCGGCGTCGGCGTCTGGGTCACGGTGCGCACGATGCTGCCCGACGACCGGTCGGCACCGCATGCAGAACATGGCGCCTCCTCCGCCTATCCCTCGATCGGCGGTGCGCCGACCGGCGCCAGCGTCACTGCGGCGACCCAGCCGCACGTCGAACATGTCGGCTATCTCGACCGCCGCGTACGCGCCTGGATGATCGCCGGGCTGGTGATGGGGCATGCGCAGGCGATGACCAGCCAGGCGATCGGCTTCCTCGTCATCGACCGGCTGAACATCGCCCCGGCGCTGGCGCTGCAACCGACCGGCATCGTGCTGATGATGGGGGCGGGGGCGGCGTTGCTGGTGCAATGGGGCGTCATTCCGCTCCTCGGACTGTCGCCGCGCCGGCTGGTGCTCGCCGGGCTGGTGCTGGCCGCCGCGGGCGTCGCGATGACCGGGCTCGCCACCTCGCTCTACGGCATCGCCACCGCTTATGCGCTCGCCAACCTCGGCTTCGGCTTCACCCGTCCGGGATTCACCGCCGGCTCCAGCCTCGCCGTCGGGCCGGCGGCACAGGGATCGGTCGCCGGCAAGGTGACCAGCGTCAACGGCGCCAGCTTCGTGCTCGGCCCGTCGATCGGCGTCGGCCTGTACGAAATCGCGCGGCCGCTGCCGTATCTGACGGCGGCGGCCGCGCTGGTGCTGCTACTGGGCTATGCGTGGATGGCGCTGAAGGAACGATAGGCGTTCAGACGTCGGCCTTGCTGCCGCGGCTCTGCAACTGCCCCGGCGAAATGAACCCCAGCGGCTGGATCGCCGCCGCATCCTGCTTCAGCCGTGCGGCGATCTGTTCGTAGTCCTTCTCCATCTCCGGCGTCACGCTCGCCCGCGATTCGGTCAGAGCCTCCTCGAAATCGGCCATCGTCACCTCGGCCGATTGCAGCGAACGGCGCAGCGCCACCAGCCCCGCCCGACGGACGACATCCTCCAGGTCTGCACCGGTGAAGCGATCGGTCTGCCGCGCCACCTCGTCCAGGTCGACATCCGCCGCCAGCGGCATCTTCTGCGTCTGGATCGCAAGGATGCGTCGCCGCCCCTCGGTATTGGGCACGCCGACGTAGACCAGCTCGTCGAACCGCCCCGGCCGCAACAGCGCCGGGTCGATCAGGTTGGGCCGGTTGGTCGCGCCGATCACCACGACCGACTGCAATTCCTCCAGCCCGTCCATCTCGGCCAGGATGGTGTTGACCACCCGCTCGGTCACCTGCGGCTCGCCCGCGCCGGACCCGCGCGCCGGCACCAGCGAATCGAGTTCGTCGATGAAGATGACGCATGGCGCCACCTGACGCGCGCGCTGGAACAGGCGGGTGATCTGCTGCTCGCTCTCGCCATACCATTTGCTCAGCAGGTCGGACGATTTGGTCGCGATGAAGTTCGCCTCCGCCTCGCGCGCCACTGCTTTCGCCAACAAGGTCTTGCCGGTGCCGGGCGGGCCGTACAGCAGAAAGCCCTTGGCCGGCCGGATGCCGAGCCGCCGGAACGCATCCGGGTCCTTCAGCGGCAATTCGACGCCTTCCTTCAACCGGTTCTGCGCGGCATCGAGACCGCCGACATCGTCCCAGCGCACGCGCGGCGCTTCGACCATCACCTCGCGCATCGCGCTCGGCTGGACGCGCTTCAACGCCCCCAGGAAATCCTCGCGCGTCACCGACAATTCCTCGAGCACCTCGGGCGGGATCGTCCGCTCCTCCAGGTTGAGGCGCGGCATGATCCGCCGCACCGCCTCGATCGCCGCCTCGCGGGTCAGCGCGGCGAGGTCGGCGCCGACGAAGCCGTAGGTCGTGCGCGCCAGTTCGGCGAGGTCGACCTTGTCGCCCAGCGGCATGCCACGGGTGTGGATGCCCAGGATCTCGCGACGCCCGCGCTCGTCCGGGACGCCGACGACGATCTCGCGGTCGAACCGGCCCGGCCGGCGCAGCGCCTCGTCGATCGCCTCGGGCCGGTTGGTCGCCGCGATCACCACCAGATTGGCGCGCGATTCCAGGCCGTCCATCAGCGTCAGCAGCTGCGCGACGACGCGCTTCTCCGCCTCGCCCTGCACGTTGCCGCGCTTGGGCGCGATCGAATCGATCTCGTCGATGAACACGATCGACGGCGCCGACTTGGCCGCCTCCTCGAAGATCTCGCGCAGCCGCCCTTCGGATTCGCCATAGGCCGATCCCATGATCTCCGGCCCGTTGATGAGGAAGAACGATGCATCGCTTTCGTTCGCGACCGCGCGCGCAAGCCGCGTCTTGCCGGTGCCGGGCGGGCCATAGAGCAGCAGCCCCTTGGGCGGATCGACGCCCAGCCGCTGGAACAGTTCGGGATAGCGCAGCGGCAGCTCCACCATCTCGCGCAGCTGGTCGATCGTCTGCGCCATGCCGCCGATATCGTCATAGGTGACGTCGGCGCGCCGCTGCGTCGGCTCTTCATATTCCGGGCGCAGCTCGATCTCGGTATTCTCGTCGATATGCACGATGCCCTTGGGGCTCGCCGACACCACCGCCAGGCGGATCTCCTGCAAGGCATAGGCGGGTGCGTTCATGAACTGCTGGATGCCCGGCGGCATGTTGCCGACGCGCTGGTGCCCCGCCGTCGCGACCACGTCGCCCTGGCACAGCGGCCGCCCGAAAAAGGTGCGCTTCAACGCCTGCGGCTGGCCCTGCAGGCGCAGGTTGGCCTGTGCCGGGGCGAACACCACGCGGGTCGCCGGCTTCGATTCCACCGCGCGCACCTCGACGAAATCGCCTGCGCCGACGCCGGCATTGGCGCGTTGCAGGCCGTCGATGCGCAGCACCTCGATGCCCTCGTCCTCGGGATAGGGGCCGACGCAGCGCGCCGGCGTCGACTGCTTGCCGACGATCTCGATCACGTCGCCCTCGCCCACGCCCAGCGCCGCCATAAGGCTGCGCGGCAGGTGGGCGAGGCCCCGGCCGGAATCCTCCGGACGGCTGTTCGCCACCTGGATCTTGCGGGTAGGGGTGTCGCTGTCGGCCATCAAATTCGTTCCTCGAAGGTCCTTCGAAGCGCGCGAGATAGGGAGCGGGTTCCGGCTGTGCCATGGCGCGCGGCGATCGGCCGGCGCAAAAAAAGGGCCGGTGCATGATGCGCCGGCCCGTGAAAGTTTTAGGAGAGGATGCCTGAAAGGCACGGACTTTTTGTCGTCGGCAGCTTTATGTTGCAAGTGCGAAAAGATGCAGTACGATTGCAGAAGTTGCATTCGCTAGCCCGCAAGAGGGACGAGGAGGAGAGTGATGCGCAGGCTGCCGCCGCTGGGCGCGATCGAAGCCTTCGTACAGGTGGCCCGGCTGGGATCGGTGAAGGCCGCCGCCACCGAACTGGCGCTGTCGGCCCCCGCGCTCAGCCGCCGCGTCCAGGCCCTCGAACGCTTCATCGACCGTCCGCTGTTCGAACGCCGGCACCAGGCGATGGTGCTCAACAGCGACGGCGAACGCCTGCTGGCGCAGATCGCGCCGGTGCTCGACAGCCTGTCCGACGCGGTGGAGGCGATGACCGGCACCATCGACGTGCTGCGCCTGCGGCTCGGCATCCTGCCATTGTTCGCCTCGCAGCGCCTGTTTCCACGTTTGGGCGAATTGCGCAGTACGCATCCAGAACTACACCTGGACATAGACACCGCCGGCCATGGCGTCGCGCGATTGGGCGAGGGGCTGGATGCGGTGATCGCCCTGTCGCGCGAGATCGAGCCGTCGCTGTACGCCAAGCGGCTCGATCGCAATTCGGTCTATGTGATCGGTGCGAAGACGCTGCTCGACGGGCCGGACCCGGTCACCCGGCCCGAACAGCTCGCCGGCCTCACCGCGCTGATCCATCGCGAGATGCCCGACAATTTTACGGCGTGGCGCGACGCGGCGGGAATCGATCCATCGATCGAGCCGCTGGCGATAGACTATTTCGATTCGGGTGCGCTGATGCTGGAGGCTGCGGCGCAGGGCATCGGCGTCGCCTTCATGCACGAAAGCCATTTCCAAGACGCTCGCGACCCGCGGCTGGTGCGCCTGTTCGATATCGTCGTGGAAAGCCCGTACAGCTATTGGTTCGTCTGCCGCCCGCGGGCACTACAGCAACGCCCGGTGCGGATGTTCCACGACTGGCTGATCAAGACATTGGGCGAGGTGTGACGTCGCCTGCCCCGTCATCCCGGCGAAAGCCGGGATGACGGAAGTCCAGGCGATTATTCCGCCTTCGCCTTGACGATCTTGCCCGGGCTGCGCGGCGGCTCGCCCTTGGGCAGTGCGTCGATCAGCTCCATGCCCGACGTCACTTCGCCCCACACGGTATATTGGTTGTCGAGGAAGCGCGCATCGTCGAACACGATGAAGAACTGGCTGTTCGCCGAATTGGGATCGCTGGTACGCGCCATCGAACAGATGCCGCGCACGTGCGGCTCCTTGCTGAATTCCTGCGTCAGGTTGGGCTTGCTCGACCCGCCCGTGCCATCGCCGCGGCCGCCATCGCCGCCCTGTGCCATGAAGCCGGGGATCACGCGGTGGAAGGGAACGCCGTCGTAAAAGCCCTCGTTGGCAAGCTCGGCGATGCGTGCGACGTGGTTCGGCGCCAGGTCGTCGCGTAGCTTGATGACGACATCGCCGTCGTCCAGCGTCAGCGTGAGGGTTTTGAAGGTATCGGCCATGCTCTGTCCTTTTGTGGTTGATGCGCAGTTAGTGTCGGTCGGGCAGAAGGGCAAATGCACGAGGGTGGCCAATCGTGCCGCAGCGCGGTAGACGCGCCGTTCGAACGCCATACCGGGAAGGAGCAGCGATGAGCGAGACCGAGCTTCCCGACGCGCCCGCCAACGAACAGGACGAGCTGGACGAGGACGACCGGCTGCGGCCCGAATTCGTCCGCGCGGTGCTCGACGCGGTCGAGGACGGCAACGACGAGGCGGCACGTGCGCTGGTCGAACCGCTGCACCCCGCCGACATCGCCGATCTGTTCGAACTGACCCCGCACGAGGATCGCGGGCCGCTTGCCAAGGCGCTGAAGGACCTGCTCGACGGCGATGTCTTCGCCGAGATGAACGATTATGTTCGCGAAGACCTCATCGATGCGCTGACCCCGACGCAGGTCGCCGACCTCGCCTCCGAACTCGATACCGACGACGCCGTCGCCATCATCGAGGATATGGAGGAAGCGGACCAGCGGGCCGTGCTGCGCGCGCTCGACCCCGACGATCGCGCCGCGATCGAAGAGGCGCTGTCCTATCCCGAGGAATCCGCCGGCCGCCTGATGCAGCGCGAGCTGATCGCGGTGCCGGACCATTGGACGGTCGGCGACGTGATCGACTTCATGCGCCATCACGAGGAACTCACCACCGATTTCTGGGAGATATTCGTCGTCGACGCCGGCCACCACCCGGTCGGCACCTGTCAGCTGTCGTGGATCCTGCGCACCCCGCGCGGCATCGCGATCGGCGATGTGATGAAGCGCGAACAGACCCTGATCCCGGTCGACATGGACCAGGAAGAGGTCGCGCTGCGCTTCCAGAAATACGCGCTCATCAGCGCTGCGGTGGTGGATGCCGCCAATCGCCTGGTCGGCATGATCACCGTCGACGACATCGTCCACATCATCCAGGAAGAGGCGGGCGAGGATACGCTGCTGCTGTCCGGCGCGGGCGACGGTGACATCAACGAACCCATCCGCCTGACCGTGCGGACGCGGCTGATGTGGCTGGTCGTCAACCTCGGCACCGCGATGATCGCCTCGTCGGTGGTCGGGCTGTTCGAAAGCACCATCGCCGGCTTCGCGACGCTCGCCATCCTGATGCCGATCGTGTCCGGCATGGGCGGCAATGCGGGGACGCAGACGCTGGCGGTGGTCGTCCGCGCCATCGCCACCAACCAGCTGACCGATTCGAACACGCGCTGGATGGTGCTGCGCGAACTGCGGATCGCCTGCGCCAACGGCGCCGCGCTCGGGGTGCTGATCGGGATCGGCACCTTCCTGATCTTCGGTCGCGCCGATCTGGCGCTGGTGATCGGGACGGCGATGTTCACCAACAACATCACCGCCGGATTGGGCGGCGTGCTCGTACCGGTGACGCTCGACAGGATGAACATCGATCCGGCGGTGTCGTCCGCCGTTTTCGTGACGACGCTGACCGACACGATGGGCTTCTTCTCGTTCCTCGGCCTCGCGACCTTGTGGGGACTGCACGCCTGACCCACATGCGGCAGGTGACGTTGCACCTGACGAAAGTGGCCTTTGGCGCGACCAGCGTCGAACATCTCGCCGAACGACTGACCCTGCGCGCCGCCGATGGCCCGGTGTTCCTGACCACCCGCTATCTACCGAAACGGCATGAGGAAGTGGCAGGGCAGGGGTCGCTGTTCTGGATCCTCAAGCACCAGTTGGTGGCCCGCTCGCCCATCCTCGGCTTCGGGGAGGCGGAGGGCGGCCGTGTCGCGATCAACATCGATCCGCTGCTGGTGCTGGTCCAGGCCCGCCCCAAGCGCGCGCATCAGGGCTGGCGCTACCTCGAGGACGCGGACGCTCCCGCCGATCTCGGCGGCGAGGTGGACGGGCTCGCCGCCATGCCCCCGGCCCTCGTGGGCAAGCTTGCGGAACTCGCGCTGATCTGACGCCCGTCGATCGCTATTGCGCCGCGCCGCAGGTCACCGGCGCGCCGGCGATGGCGGTGACGCGGCATTTCGGCCGGCCGGCGATGGTTATCGTCCCTAAGCCGGTGTTCGACACCTGCGCAGTGTAGCGCGCACGCGCCGTGACCGATCCCAGCCCGTCCAGGTGTACCGCAAGGTCGCCGACCTCCAGACCGGCGGCGTCGATCGTGCCCGCGCCGTTGGCGAGCAATCGCGCGGTGGCGGCCTTGCCGGCGACGCTGATCTTGCCCTCGCCGATCAGCTGGGCGGTGAGCTGATCGCCCTCCACCGCGCCGACCGTGATCGCACCGGCGCCGGTCGCGGCCAGGTCGATCCGCGGCGCCGCCAGCCGGGATACCGCGATCCGGCTGCCGCCGACCACCGCTACACTCGCCAGCCGTGGCGTCGTCAACACGATCGCGACCGGCCGGGTCGTCGCGGCCTGCCCCTGTTCGCTCCAGCGACCGTTGGGGTTGCGCCGCACGATCAACGTCGCACCTTCGGTATGCAGGTCGATATCGCCGATCGCGGCGCGATCGCCCGTCACCGTCGCGCCGGGCGATCCGCCGGTGGTCACGGTGACGTCGAACGCACCGCTGACGCGCAGTTTCTCGAAACTGCCGACGTTGACGCGGCGCTCCTCCGCCGATGCGACGGCGGGACAGAGCAGGGCGAGCGCGATCAGGATACGGAGCATGGCCCGCAGCGTCGCACCCGCGCGTGGCGGAGGCAAGCGGCGGGTGCGGCGTCGCCCGTTCCCGACCGCCCGTTCCCGACCGCCCGTTCCCCAACCGCATCGTCACCTTCCACCGCCATCGGGAAAGCGCGAACGGCGCGCGCGCCGCCGCGTCAGCGGCCGCAGCGGACCGAACCCGATCCCATCTTCGACACCTTGCACGTGGCCTGAGCGCCCAGGTTGACGTCGCCCGATCCCATCAGCTCGACCTCGGCCGCGCCGGTCACCGTCGCCCGCACGTCGCCCGATCCGGCGATCGAGACCTTGGCGCGTTCGGCGCGCAGCCCGGCGGCATCGACGCTGCCCGATCCGGCGATGCTCGCCTCCAGCACCTTCACCGCACCGCCGGCGCGCATGTTGCCCGAACCCGCGATCGACACCTCCGCCGCGTCCGTCGCGAGTGCCGCGATGTTGAGGTCCCCCGATCCGGCGATGTCCGCCCCGAAGCTGTGGCCCTCGATGCGGTCGACCGCCATCGTGCCGGACCCGGCGACGGTCGCCTTGGTCAGGCGCGGCAGGGTGACATAGACCTTGACCTTGTCGTGGCTGCCGAATTCGAAGCTGTTGCGTTTGCGACCGATTTCCAGCGTGTCGCCGTCCATGGCGATACGCAGCCGGTCGAGCTGGTCCGCCGGTCCCTCGGCGCGTACCGAAAAGCCGGTACCGGCGCGGACGTCGACGTCGTCGCTGCCGGTCAGGTCGATCTGGCTGAACCCGTCCACGGCATAGCTGCGCGTCGGGCCACTGCCGGTCGGCGCGACGCCCGGACTGTCATCGTTGCCGCTCGAACAGGCCGACAGCAGCGCGCCCGCCGCCAGCATCACGATCGCTCCGTAGCGCATGTCCGCTCCCTCCGGTTGTGTATTGTTTTAATAACACACATCCGGAGAGCTCGGCAAGCGCGGACGTCAGCCGCCGCAGCGCACCTTGCCGCTGCCCGACTTGCTGACCGTGCAATGCGCCTGCGGCCCCAGGTCGACGCTGCCGCTGCCCGCGATCGAGACATCGGCCTCGCCCGACACCATGGCGCGGACGCTGCCCGATCCGCCGATCGACACGTCGGCGCGGGATGCGCGCAGGTTCGGCGCGGCGATGTCGCCCGATCCGCCGACACTCGCATTCAATGCCCCGACCGTGCCCGCCGCGGCGATATCGCCCGACCCGCCGATGCTCAGCTCCGCCGTCCGCGCATCCAGCCGCGCGACCCGCAACGCGCCCGATCCGCCGACCATACCGGCAAAGCGCGCACCGCCGGCGCGATCGGCGTCGATGCTGCCCGATCCACCGACGCTCGCCGCGGTCAGCGCCGGCAGCGTGACATGCACGACCAGGCGCGCATCGGCGGGCTTCGACGGACGTCCTTCGTACCGCTGGCCGACACGCAGCGTATGTCCGTCCAGCGCGACGCGGAAGTTCTCGAACGCCTCCGCCGGTCCCTCTGCGGTGACGGCAAACTGCGGTCCGCTCCGCACGATCACGTGCTGCGGGCCGCCCAGGCTCACCGCGTCGAAGTCGCGCACCACATAGACCAGCGCCGGGCCACGGTGCTGTCCGACGATCCCGGGTCCGCGATCCCGTTCCGCCGCGATGGCGCCGGCTGCGGCGAGCGGGATCAGGGCAAGGGCGAGATACTTCATCGGGGCATCCTCAGCTGTTGTAGTCGAACACTACAGCGCCCCGTTCACAGTTGTAAACACAGATATTGAGCGGTCGGCTTCCGTGGCCTCCGGGACCCGCACCAGCCAAATCTACCCGGCGCACTCGGGATCCCGGCATCGCCGCCCGCCGACGATGGATGGCGGCGGCGCCGGCATCACGGCTCCCAATCCCGGTCCCCGCCGGCGCGGCGGATGCGGCCACGCCCCCCGCCACCAACGAAAAGGGGCGGCCCCGCAGGACCGCCCCCTTCCGACGTCGCAAGGACGGGCCCGGCGTTAGGCCGGCACCTTGTCCTTGTTGTAGATCGCGGCGGCGGCGCGGAGGATGTCGAGGATCTTCTCCTGGGCCTTGGGCTCGTCGACCTCTTCCATCGCGGCCAGTTCGCGCGCCAGGCGGCTGCACGCCGCCTCGAAGATCTGGCGCTCCGAATAGCTCTGCTCGGGCTGGTCGTCGGCGCGGAACAGGTCGCGGACCACTTCGGCGATCGACGCGAGGTCGCCCGAATTGATCTTCGCCTCATATTCCTGCGCGCGGCGCGACCACATGGTGCGCTTGACCTTGGGCTTGCCCTTCAGCGTTTCCATCGCCTCGCGCATCGTCTTGTCCGACGACAGCTTGCGCATGCCGACCGACTCGGCCTTGTTGGTGGGGACGCGGAGCGTCATGCGCTCCTTCTCGAAGCGGAGCACATACAGCTCCAGGCTGGTTCCGGCGATCTCCTGCTTCTGCAGCTCGATCACACGGCCCACGCCATGCTTCGGATAAACAACGTAATCACCGACATCGAAGGACAATGCCTTGGCAGCCATGAACGGGCCTTTCTGGGTCGCATCGCTCGTCATGGACGGTCCGTGGCGGCAAACCGCTGTCCGGGACCGACGAGGATGGTTGGTACGAGTGTCTCCTGAGCAGGCATGACTCGTCATGCCCGTCATGGACCCATTTAACACACTCGTAATAAAATTACCAGCACGGATTGGACAGTCAAACTGACACAAGCCGCGATTTTCCTGCGAATCGCGGCGTCCGAATATGGTGGCCGGTCCGACGCTTAGTCGCCGGCGCCCGGTTCGGGTGAGAAGAACTGGTCGTATTTGTTCTCGACCCCCTTCATCGCGTCCGCGTCCGGCGGCGTCTGGTCCAGCTTGCGCGTCACGTTCGGCCATTGCGCGGAGAAGGTCGTGTTGAGCTCCAGCCACTGCTCCAGCCCGCTCTCGGTGTCGGGCAGGATCGCCTCGGCCGGGCATTCGGGCTCGCACACGCCGCAGTCGATGCATTCGCTGGGGTTGATCACGAGCATGTTCTCGCCTTCGTAGAAGCAGTCGACCGGACACACCTCGACGCAGTCCATATACTTGCAGCGGATGCAGGCATCGGTGACGACGTAGGTCATGGGCTTTCCTTGCGGCCTTGGTCATGGGCTCCCTGCGGAGCCGGGGATCATGGGCTCCATCCGGAGCCGGGGGAAACAGGCTTCACGGGGAAGCCGGACGTGAACGCGAGGCTGCTATGCCCCGTTCCCCCTCACGTCAATCGATAGGGGCGGGTTGCGAGACGTTTGCAACCAGCTCCTGGTAGCAGCCCTGCGCCTCGGGCGCCGGCCCGCGCCGGGTCGGCAGCGCCTCGACCCGCAGCACGCGCACCCGGTCGCCCAGCGCAAAGGTCAGGATGTTGCCGATCCGTACCGGCGCCGCGGCGCGCTCGACCACGCGCCCGTCGATTCGCATCCGCCCGTCGCAGGCGATTTCCTGCGCCCGTTGCCGCGTCTTGGCGATCCGCACGAACCACAGGAACCGGTCCAGCCGCATGCTCGCCTCAGCCATGGCGCCATTCCGCCAGCGCGGCAAAGGCGCCCGTCGGCGGCGGCGCGGGCCGGTCGTCGCGCTTGGGCGCCCGTCGTCCGTGCCATACCCAGGCGGGCGCCACCTGTCCCGCACCCCGCACGGTACGAAAGCCGAGTTCCGCCATCAGCCGCTCGAACGTCGCCGGCTCCACCCCCATCGACGTGGCGAGCGCGGGGTCGGGCGCGAACGGCTTGCGGCCCTGTCGCGCATCGTGCGCGGCCCGGGCGATCCGTTCGACCAGGTCGACGCGCACCGCCTGCGCCGCCAGCGGGCGGAATCCGGCGGCAAGCAGTGCGCCCGGCGCCCCGCGCGGCAGCACGCTCGCTCCCTCGCGTGGCAACGCCGGCACCGCCCCCCGACCCACGGCCCGCACCGTCAGCAACGCCAGCCGCCAACGCGCAGCGGCGGGCTTCAGCAACCGCGGGTCGAACAGGTCGAGCGCGCCGATCGTCACACCGATCCTGCGCAACCGCTTGCGCTCGTCCTGGTCCAGCGCATCGAGCGGCTCGCGCAGCGCCAGCCGCGGGAACAGCCCGGCCGCCGCCTCGAGCTCGCCGGCGACCACGCGCAGCGCCGGCGTCGCCTGTGGATCGCGCGCGGCGTCGGCCAGCGCGGCCAGCGCCGGCACATGCCGCGTCATCATCGCCGCCAACCAGCGCGCCAGCCGCGCCTGCACGCTTTCGCGCTGCGCCTTGCTGAGGCAATCGAGGTCGCGTTCCAGCCTGATCTGCGGCCGCGCCAGCGACGGCCCCGGCGTCAGCTGCGCCACCGCATGCCCGGCCCACAGGATCCGTGGCCCGTCCAGCGCGAACGCCGCATCCTCCGCGCCGGCCAGTGCCTCGGCACGGCGCGTACGCTCGCCCGTCAGCCGCTTCTCCGCGGCGGCGAGCAGCAGCCGGCGATCGCCGGCCCGCGCCGCGGGGTCGACGGTGAAGCGGAACCCGTCCAGCCGCCCGATCGGGTGATCCTCGACCAGCACCTCGCCCTCCGGCCCGATCACCACCGGCAGCAGCGATGCATCGGCACCGATCTGGCGGATCAGCGCCGTGGTGCGCTTGTCGACGAAGCGCTGCGTCAGGCTGGCGTGCAACCCGTCCGACAGCCGCTCCTCGATCGCCTTGGTCCGTTCCGCGCCGGCGGCGGGGTCGGCCAGCCAGTCCGGCCGCTGCGCGATATAGGCCCAACTGCGGATCGCCGCGATCCGCCCCGCGATCGTCTCGACGTCGCCGGCGATCGTGTCGAGCCGCGACACCTCGTCGGCGAACCACTGGTTCGGCAACACGCCGCGCCCTTCGGACAGATAGCCGAACACGCGGGATACGAACCGGGCATGCGGGTCGATGCCCAATTTGCGGAAATCGGGCAGGCCGCACGCCGCCCACAGCCGTTTGACCATCGCCGGCGACCGCGCCCGGTCGCGCACCCAATGTTCGTCCGCCAGCCGTTTCAGGACCGCCAGATCGGTCGATTGCGGCGCCGCGATCAGCACCCCCGGCTCCGGCCGGCGCTCCAGGCTGGCGATCAGCGCGTCGACGCTGGTGTAATCCGGCTCGCCGTTCCTCCAGTAGAGATGCTCGATCCGCGGAAAGCGGTGCTCCTCGATCGCGAAGACCTCTTCTGGCAGGAATGCGCCCGGTCCCTCCTCGACCACGCCGCCGAACGTCCCGTCGCGCTGGTGCCGTCCGGCGCGCCCGGCGATCTGCGCCATCTCGGCGACGGTCAGCCGCCGGTTGCGCCGCCCGTCGAACTTGTTCAGCCCGGCGAAGGCGACATGCGCGACATCCATGTTCAGCCCCATGCCGATCGCATCGGTCGCGACCAGATAATCGACCTCGCCCGCCTGGAACATCGCGACCTGTGCGTTGCGGGTGCGCGGGGACAGCGCGCCCATCACCACCGCGGCGCCGCCGCGCAACCGCCGCAGCATCTCGGCGACGGCATAGACCTCCTCGGCGCTGAACGCGACGATCGCCGACCGTTTGGGCAGCCGGCTGATCTTCCTTGCCCCGGCATAGGTCAGCTTGGAAAACCGCGGCCGCCCGATGATCTCGGCCTCCGGTACCAGGTCGCGGATCATCGGGCGCAGCGCCTCCGATCCCAGGATCATCGTTTCCTCGCGCCCGCGCCGCCGCAGCAGCCGATCGGTGAAGACGTGGCCGCGCTCGGCGTCGGTACCCAGTTGCGCCTCGTCCAGCGCGACGAAGGCGGCATCCTGTTCGGGCATCGATTCGGCGGTGCACAGGAACCAGCGCGCGTTGGGCGGCATGATCTTCTCTTCGCCGGTCACCAGCGCGACCTGATCGGGCCCCTTCAGGCGGACGACGCGGTCATAGACCTCGCGGGCGAGCAGGCGCAGCGGAAAGCCCATGATCCCGCTCGAATGGGCACACATCCGCTCGACGGCGAGATGCGTCTTGCCGGTATTGGTCGGCCCGAGGACCGCGGTGACCGCCGCTTTCATGACCGCAACATCGGGACTCGCGCCGCCCGACGCAATGCGCTGGATCAACCCGTTCGTCGCGGCTGGATTGATTCACGCGAAGCCGCGAAGGGAAGAAGGGGGCACGCGTAGGCGCGGAGGCGCGGAGGGGGTTACGCTCCGGGCTGAAGGCCCGCTTGCACGACCCATGGATTTGCGTGGTGCCGGCGTGATCGGACGACACGGCTGCGCCGACCGCAACTCTCCGCGCCTCTGCGCCTCCGCGTGCACCCCCCTTCTTCGCGTGAACCCAACCCGACCCGACCGACCACCGCACCGGCAAAACGCCCTGTCGCAGCGTAACCCGCCACCGCCCGCGGTTAATTTGACTTTAGATATTGTCCCCCACAACGCTGCCACCCAGCGCCGGGGGGAAACGGCGAGCTGTATAAAAGAGGCGCCGTCCGCGTGTTCCTGCGCAACGATCAGGGTCTGGAACTGGCCGGCGGTGGCGCCGCACGCGGCCTCGGCGCGCGCCCATTCGGCCGGGCGACGGTGCCGGCCGCGGACCTTGCCCGCATCGACCGGTTGCGCGGCGCCGCCGCGGGCATCGATTGGGCCCCCGATCTCGGCGCACAGATCGGCAGCCGCGACTGGTGGCGCGGCCTTGCGACCTTCACCGCCTTGTGTGGCGCGGTCTGGGCATTGGCGCCCGGCCTGCCGCCGCTCGTCGGCGCCACGCCCGCCCCGCTTGACGGCACCGCCTGGGAAGAGGCGCGGGGGCAGGGCATCGCACCGCTCGCCTGGGGTGGCGACACCGGCCGGCGGATGGCGGCGAACGACCTCGTCGCGCCGCTTGCCGAGGCGCCGGAACGTCCCATCGTCGATCTCAGCGCGACGCTGGGCGAGGGCGACGATCTCGACCATGTGCTGATGCGCGCCGGCGTCGGCCGCGGCGATGCGCGCGCCGCCGCCGGGCTGGTGTCGCAGGCGGTGGCGCTCGGCGACATCCGGCCCGGCACCCGCATCGCGCTGACCCTGGGCCGCCGCCCGGCGAAGACGGTGGCGCGCCCGCTCGAAAAGCTCAGCCTGCGCGCCCGTTTCGACCTCGCGCTCAGCCTCGATCGTGCCGGCAGCAGCCTGGTGATGACGCGCCAGCCGATCGCGATCGATGCCACGCCGCTGCGCATCCAGGGCCTCGTCGGCTCCAGCCTCTACCGGTCCGCCCGCGCCGCCGGCGCGCCCGCCCGCGTCGTCGAATCGTATATCAAGGCGCTGGCGACGCGGCTGTCGATCGGCCGCGACATCGCCGCCGCCGACAGCTTCGACCTGATCGTCGAACAGGAACGCGCCGCGACTGGCGAAACCCGGATTGGCGACCTGCTGTTCGCCGGCATCGACCAGGGCCGCCACCGGGTGCAGCTGGTCCGCTGGGATGACGACGGCAAGCTCGCCTGGTTCGATGCCAAGGGGCAGAGCGAACGCCGCGGCTTCATGGGTATGCCCGTCGCCGGCCGCATCACCTCGTCGTTCGGCTATCGCATGCATCCGCTGCTCGGCTATCTCAAGATGCACAAGGGGCTCGATATCGCCGCGCCCTACGGCTCGCCGATCTACGCCGCGCTCGATGGCGTCGTGCAGGGCGCGGGGCGATCCGGCGGCTATGGCAATTTCGTCAAGCTGATCCACGGCGGCGGCCTCGCCAGCGGCTATGGCCACATGAGCCGCATCGCCGTCGCGCGCGGCCAGCATGTCCGCCAAGGGCAGGTGATCGGCTATGTCGGCTCGACCGGCATGTCGACCGGCCCGCATCTGCATTGGGAGGTCTGGCGCAACGGCCAGACGATCAATCCGCGCTCGATCAGCTTCGCCAGCGTCGCCGCGCTGTCCGGCGACGCGCTGCGCCGATTCAAGGCGCGGGTGGCGGGACTGCTCGCGGTCAAGGTCGGCGCCCATCCCTGATCCTTGGGATCGAAATAGGATGCGACGTCCACTATCGCACTGACGGGCAAGGTTAAAAGCGGTCGCCTGTCCTACGCGGCCGTCATCCGCTACCGCCCGTCCTCCAGCGCGCGACTCAGTCTTGAATGGTACCAAAACGGAAACGATCGGCCGCGATCATTTCCTCACGAGTGCCCACGTTGTTCACGTTGCTCATGTTGCCCGCTTAACGGCCCTGCGCCCGCCACCGCATGATCGTGCGGTGGATGATCGCATCTTCCCCGCCGACATCGCGCCACAGGGTGGAGAACAGGGGATCGCCCGACGCCGGCCGCTTGGCCTCCTCCAGTCCGTCGAAGCTCACCCGGATCGGCACCGCGACGCCTTCGCCGCAGATGATGCATTCGCGATTGCGCAGCGCGGGGATCGAATCGAGGAACCCGCGCGCGCCCTCCGGCATCGCCGCGCGGACGAACGCCTGGTCGCGTTCGTTGTTGAGGCGCATGGCGATGATCGTGCCGCATTGCGACAGCACGCCTTCCTCCAGGTCGGACGGCCGCTGCGTGATCAGGCCCAGGCTGACGCCGTATTTGCGCCCTTCCTTGGCGATGCGGCTGAGGATCCGTCCGACCGAGGCGTTGCGGCCGTCGGTGCTGGCGGTACTGGGGATGTAGCGGTGCGCCTCCTCGCAGACGAGCAGGATCGGCCGCTGCGGCTCGTTGCGCGACCAGATCGCGAAGTCGAACGTCATCCGGCTCAGCACCGCGACCACCACCGACGTGATCTCCGACGGCACGCCGGACACGTCGACGATCGAGATCGGGCGGCCATCGCCCGGCATGCGAAAGATGCGGGCGAGGAAATCCGCCATCGTGTCGGCGACCAGCATACCCGAAAACATGAAGCCATAGCGCGGGTCGGCCTTGATCTCGTCGATCTTGGTCTTGAGGCGCAGATAGGGCGCGGTGTCGCCGGCGCGATCCATCTTGCCCATCTCCAGCCCGATCAGGTTGGTCAGGTCGCTCAGCAGATAGGGGATCGGCGCATCGACGGTCAGCTTGGCGATCTCCTGCCCCAGCCGGTTCTTGGCGCGCGCCATCAGCAGGCATTTGGCGAGGATGTCGGCATCCTTCTGCCGCTCTGCACCGCTGGAGGTGACGAACACCTCGCAATGCTCCTCGAAGTTCATCAGCCAATAGGGCATCTGCAGGTTGTTGACGTCGTAGATCGCGCCGTTGCCGCGGAACGCCGCGGCATATTCGCCATGCGGATCGATCATCACCACATGGCCCTGCGGTGCCAGGTCGCAGATGCGGTGGAGGATCAGCGCGGCGCTGGTCGACTTGCCGGTGCCGGTCGATCCGACCAAGGCGAAATGCTTGCCCAGCATCGCATCGACGTACAGCGATGCGCGCACGTCGCGGGTCGGATAGACGGTGCCGATCTGGATATGTGGCTGGTCGGCGGCGGAATATATCTGCGTCAGGTCGATCGTCGCGATCGGAAACACCTCGCAGCCGGGAATCGGATAGCGGGTGACGCCGCGGCGGAAGTTGTACAGCTTGCCGGTCAGCCGCTCCTCGTCGCCTTCGCCCAGGAAATCGATGTCGGCGACGACCCAGTCGGTGTTGCCGTCCTGCAAGGCCAGGCTGCGGACGTTGGCGACCAGCCACGATCCGCCGACGCGCATCTTGATCTGTCCGCCGACCTGACCCGCGCTCGCGACGACGGGATCGGCATCCTGCGCGACGAGGTCCAGCGCGTGCCGGTCGAACAGCACGCGGCTGCTGCCGCCCGCGACGGCCAGCACGCAGCCGACCGGCGTCGGGCCGAGGTTCAATCCGGCGATCTGCCCTGCGGCAAGCGGCGTCGCGCCTGCGAACGCACCCGGCCCCGGCATGTCGGTCATCACGGCAGATCCCTGTCCATCAGACCGAAGGGTCTAGGCGGCGGCGGTTAACATACCGTCAGCACGCCGTTAAACACGTCGCGCGATCCACCCGGCAGCCAGCCCGAGGCCGACGGACAGGGCGACCGCGACCAATCCGTAGACGATCGCATCGCGATCCGCGGCGCGGGCGACGAATCGCTCGAACCCCGATTTGCGGATGTCGATGTCGCGCACCGCCGCGGCGAGCACGCGGCCGTCGCGGATCAGAAACGTCTCCGCGGTGAACCGCCCGACCGGCACGCGCGCCGGAATCGTCAGCCGCGCGCGATACAGCACGCCATCGGTGATCTCGACCGCATGCGGCACCTCGACGTACAGGCCGGCACGGCGCTTCAGGTCGACGAGGCCCTGCTGGAACCGATGCTCGACCGTGCTGATCGCGCTCGACCCGGGCGACAATTGCAGGCTGTCGAGCCCCAGTTCGTAGATCGCGCGGGTCCGCTCGTCGACGATCCGCCCGATCGGCCGCGACGATGCCAGCGCATAGAAACTGGGCGCCGAGCTGTAGCGCTGGTGCTCGGCATTGACCCAGATGCCGGCGACCTTCCGCTTCTCGCGCACCAGCACCGGCTGCGTCGGTCCTTTGACTACGACGACGATATCGGTCGGTGCCTCGCCGCGGGGCAGCCGCCCGCCGGGATACAGGATCGCGCCGAACAGCAGCAGTTCGGCACCGGTGAAGCTGTACGCGATCTCGATGTCGCGCTGCGACACGTCCGGCACCAGCACCGGCTTGGGCGCATCCCGCGGCGCCTGCGCCATGGCCAGCGGCGCGAGCAGTAGCAGCGGCAGTCGGCGCGTCACGTCAGCTCGACCGTGAAGATCTCCTCCGGCCGCCAGACGAGGCCGAGCAGGATGCGGGTTCCGACCAGCAACACCATCACCGCCAGCGCGAGGCGCAGATACTCGGGCTTCACCTTGGTCGCGAACCGCGCGCCCAGCTGCGCGCCGATCACCGATCCCACCAGCAGCAGGCCGGCGAGGACGATGTCGACCGCCTTGGTCGTGGTCGCATGGACCATCGTTGCTACCGCGGTGACGAACAGCGTCTGGAACAGCGACGTGCCGACCACCACGCTGGTCGCCATGCCGAGTAGGTAGATCATCGCCGGGACCAGGATGAAGCCGCCGCCGATGCCGAGCAGGATGGTGAGAATGCCCGTGCCGAAGCCGAGCAGCAGCGGCGCGAGCGGCGAGATGTACAGGCCCGATGCGTAAAAGCGCGTCCGCAGCGGCAGCGCGGCGACGAGCGGGTGATGGCGGCGCTTGCGCGGCTTGGCGACCCGCCGCCCGCGCGCCACGCCGATCGCGACGATCGATTCATACGCCATCATCGACCCGATCGATCCGAGCAGCACGACATAGACGACGCCGATCACGGTATCGATCTGGCCGCTCGCCTGCAGCAGGCGAAAGATCCAGGCGCCTGCGAAACTGCCGAGGATGCCGCCCACGACCAGCACGCCGCCCATCTTGGTATCGACGCCGTTGCGGTGGAAATGCGCGATCACGCCCGATACGCTGGCGCCCGTCACCTGGCTGGCCGACGATGCGGCGGCGACGGTCGGCGGGATGCCATAGATGATCAGCAGTGGCGTGGTCAGGAACCCGCCGCCGATCCCGAACATGCCGGACAGCAGGCCGACGCCGCCGCCCAGCAGCACGATGACGATCGCGTTGACCGACAGGTTGGCGATGGGAAGGTACAGGTCCACGATGTGGCGTTATAGGCCGCTGGCCGCCGCGGACCAGTGCGCTTCGCACCGGTCGTCGCGTTCAGAAGTTGGTGCCGATCGACAGGGCGGGGCCGGAACCGGGGCGCGAGGTCCCGGCGATCCGCTGGCGCCAATCCGCGGTCAGCCGGATCGCGCCGTGTCCGGCCGGCACCACCACGCCGATCGACGGACCCACGTCGACCCGCGCGGCGCTCCGCTGCGCCCCGCCCCAGATCCCGGCCCCGATATCCACGCGCAAGGCACCGATCGCGGACAGCGGATGCGATGCGCGCAACGCGCCGTCGGCGAAGCCTTCGCCGCCGCCGCGCACGATCACCCCCGCCTGGCCATAGCCCTCCAGTTGCAGCCCGCGCGCGACCATGGCCGGTCCGAAGCCGCCGACCACGCCCAGCATCGCGCCGCCGCGCCCTCCGTCCAGGGCGAAACGCTGTTCGGCGACGATGTGGATCGGCGCCCGTATGGGTTGCCAGTCGAAGCCGATCGCCGCTTCCTTGCCGCGCCCGGCCAGGGGCGCCGATACCCTCGCGGCAAGGGCGACACGGCGGCCGCTGCCAAGGGCATAGGTGATCCGCGCGCCCGCCTGCGATGCGCCGAGCTGGCTGCCCGAGACGCTCGCCGTCGACCCGCCCCGCGCGATCAGCCAGGCGCTGCCCGCCAACCGCGGGCCGGATCGGACGATCGATGGCGGCAGCACCGCCGGCGACAGCAGCGGCGATGGCGACGAACGCGGGGGGATGCTCTGCCCATCCATGACGGATGGCGCCGGAACCGCCCGGTCGGCCCGCGCCGCGGCAAGGCGTGCGTGGGGCAGTCCGGGGCCCGCCGGCATCGCGATCGTCCTTGCCGCCCGGCGTGGACTGTTGGTGATTCCCACCGGCAGCGGCGCGGCATCGGCGGCGGTACTCCCCAGCGACGCGATCACGCGCGCGACCGGCGCGATCCAGTGCGGCAACGCGACTGCTGCGCCATTGTAGATGTCGATGCCCCGCGCCGTCGCCCAGCCGCTCAGCAGGATCGCCAGGAAACGCAAGGGGCGGCCACCGGTCATGTCGGCGTGACGGCGGCTTGGTCGGGGAATACGTGCGCGGTCTTGTCCCATACCACCGCCTCGCCGCGCAGCAGTCGCAGGTAACGGTGCAGGGCGCGGGGCGCGGCGATCAGCGACACGAGGTTGCCGACGAAGAAGCGCGGCAGCGCCCAACATGCCTCGCGCCAGCCATAGGCGCTGCCGGTGCAGGCGATGCGGATCGACAGGCGCCACACGAGCAGTAGCGACGTCGTCGTCAACAGCCAGTCCGCCAGCCGGTCGTCCGCCGCCGGCATCGAGCGGACCCAGCGCAGCCCGGCGCTCATCGGCCACAGCAGCACCGCCGCATAGGCGACCGCCAGCACCAGCACCGACACCAGCGCCCGCCGATCGCGCATCCGCATCCAATGGTCGGCGATCGCGTGGCGTCGCCCCCACCCGGTCCGGTCCCACCCGGCAAGCGCGATGCCGGTCATCCAGCGCGCCTTCTGCCGGGTCGCGGCGGGCAGGCTGTCGGGGAAATAGGCGCGGACGGCGACCAGCGTGTCGTCGCGGGGATCGTGGACCCGGGCGAAACGGCTGGTGCCGCCGCGCTCGGCGACATGTAGTCCCAGCTCGTAATCCTCGGTCAGGCTGCTCGCGTCGAACGGAGCGCCACCGCGTTCGGCGGCGATGCCGCGCAGCATCGCGGTCGCGATGGCACAGCCGGTGCCGGCGAGCGGCATCGCCGCACCCAGCATGGCGCGCACCGGTTGCTGGATGCTGTGCGCATAGGCGAATTCATCGGCATAATGGCCCGACACCAACGATCCGCGGCGGATCAGCGGCAACACCGGCAGCTGTACCAGGTCGTGGTCGTCGATCAGCGCGTCGAACACCGTCAGTTCGGCCGGATGGACGACATCCTCGGCATCGTGCAGCACCACCGCGCGGGTGACACGGCCCGCGCACTCATCCCGCATCAGCGCCTGCCACAACGTATTGAGGCAATCCGCCTTGGTCGTCGGCCCGTCGCGGTCACCGACGATCACGCGGACGCGGCGGTCGGTCGCGGCGACGGCCTGCGCGGCGGCGATCGTCCCCGGATCGTTCGGATAGACGCCGACGTAGAGCAGGTAATCCGGATAATCGAACCGCCGCACCGCGGTTGCCAGCATCTCGCCGATCACGGCCTCCTCGTCCCACGCGGCGACGAAGACCGCGAACGATGCCGGCGTGGCGGTTTGGGGCAGGGTGTCGACGCTCAGCCGTGCGGCGCGTCCCGACAGGCGGTGGACGATGAAGCACAGGTCGACGATCAGATCGTCGATCCCGCCGATCAGCAGGCCGGCCGCGGCGAACAGCATGGTTTCGCGTGCCGCTGCACCCAGTATCGCTGTCAGTAGATCCACGCGCATCCATTCCGCCGATTGCGCCAAGGTCCATTGTGGACGAACATCGCGCAAGCGTTTCCGGGCAAGTCGTTACGTCGGGCCGACTTTGCCGTATCGCCGATGGTGCGCGACGCCGGACTTTCCACCGAATCGGTGCAATGCCG
Source organism: Sphingomonas insulae (assembly GCF_010450875.1). Lineage (NCBI taxonomy): Bacteria > Pseudomonadati > Pseudomonadota > Alphaproteobacteria > Sphingomonadales > Sphingomonadaceae > Sphingomonas > Sphingomonas insulae. Next base: position 572,540 of record NZ_CP048422.1, on the reverse strand, counting down.
CGGTGCGTCGCCGCCCATCTTCCCGCTGGATTCGCGTGCGCGGGACGACTAGCCTCGATACGCTACGGGGAGAGGGTGGATGCGCGGGGCGATGCGGTGGGCAGTGCTGGCATTGGCGCTCGCCCCGGTGGCGGCGTTCGGCGACAACAGCCCGCAGGTCGTGCTCGCGCAGCCGGGCATCGGCGGCGCGGCGGGCGCGGTCGAACGCTATACGATCCGCTTCAACCAGCCGATGGTGCCGTTGGGTGATCCACGCGCGCCTGCGCCGTTCACCACCGCTTGTGCCGGCACCGGCCGCTGGGTCGACCAGCAGACCTGGGTCTTCGACTTCGCCGCGCCGCTGGCGGGCGATGCGCGGTGCAGCTTCGAAGCGGCAAAGGGGCTCAAGAGCGTCGCCGGTTACGCGCTGAACGGTCGCACCGGCTATTCGGTCGACGCCGGCGGGCCATCGGCACGGGCGGTGCTGCCCTCCGGTGACGGCGACGAGATCGAGGAGGACCAGGTCTTCCTCGTCGCCGCGACACTGGCCCCCACCCGCGCCTCGGTCGCCGCCAATGCCTATTGCGCGGTCGATGGTATCGGCGAAAAGATTCCGGTCGACGTCCTGTCCGCCGACCTGCCCGCCAGGCTGATCGGCGAGATGGGGACGCAGAACTGGTCGGTGCGCAGCTTCCTCGACCGCGCGGGCCTGCCGGAGGCGATTCCCGAAAAGCCGGCCGATCGTCAGGCGCTGTACACCGGTGTCACCGCGCTGAAATGCCGCCGCGCGCTGCCGCCGGGCCGCGACATGGCGCTGGTCTGGCCGCAGGGCATCGCTTCCGCCACCGGGCGGCTTGCCGGCAGCGACCAGCGCTTCGACTATACCGTCCGCAAGCCGTTCGCCGCGCGTTTCGAATGCAGCCGCACCAATCCGCAGGCGGGCTGCAGCCCGGTCCAGCCCGCCTACGTCCGCTTCACCGCGCCCGTGCCGATGAGCCAGGCCGCCGCGATCCGCCTGACGATGGCCGATGGCCGGCAGATCACGCCGACCTTCGATGACGACGACAAGAAGAAGGCCACGATCGCCGACGTCACCTTCAAGGCGCCGCTGCCCCACGAAACCACGGCGAAGCTGACGCTGCCCGCTGGCCTGAAGGACGAGAGCGGGCGGGCGCTGTCCAACGCCGAACGCTTCCCGCTCGACGTGCGCTTCGATGCCGCACCACCGCTGGTGAAGTTCGCCGCCGGCTTCGGCATCCTCGAAGCGGCGCAGGGCGGCGTGCTGCCGGTCACCGTCCGCAACGTCGAACCCGCATTGCAGGGCAAGAGCCTGCCGATCGGCGGGCGCACGCTGAAGGTCGGCGACAGCGACGCGGCGGTCGCCGAATGGCTGCGCACCGTCGATGCGGCGGACGAGACGAACATCGAGGACGTCAAGCGCGGCGATGAGGTCGTGCGCCGGATCAATCACACCGGCGACCGTTCGATCCTGGGCAATCAAGGCACCGGCATGACGATCGGCCTGCCCGGCAAGGGCCGCGATTTCGAGGTCGTCGGCATCCCGCTCGGCAAGCCCGGCTTCTACGTCGTCGAACTCGCCAGCCCCGCCCTGGGCCGTGCGCTGCTGGGACGCGACGCACCCCGCTACGTCGCCACCGCGGCGCTGGTCACCAACATGGCGGTGCATTTCAAATGGGGCCGCGAACGCAGCCTCGCCTGGGTGACGTCGCTCGACACCGGCAAGCCCGTCGCCAACGCGAGCGTGCAGATCAGCGACAGCTGTTCCGGCCGGCTGCTCGCGCGCGGCGCGACCGATCGCAGCGGCGGGCTGATGATCCCGGCGGGCCTGCCCGAACCCGAAACCTACGGCAGCTGCAACGACACTTCGACCGCGCACCCGCTGATGATCTCGGCGCGCAGCGGCGACGATTTCAGCTTCGCGCTGACCAGCTGGGGCGACGGCATCCGGCCCTATGACTTCGAATTGCCCTATGGCTATTCCGCGCCGTCCGAGACGTTCCACACCGTCTTCGACCGCGCGCTCGTCCGTCAGGGCGAGACGATCCACATGAAGCATATCGTCCGTCGTCCCAACGGCAACGGCTTTGCGATCCCCGCCGGCTTCACTGGCACGCTACGCCTTGCACACCGGGGTTCGGATACGCAGTTCGACCTGCCGCTGACCATCGATGCGCGTGGGCGGGGCGAGACGACATGGACGGCGCCGCAGGGCGCGCCGATGGGCGATTACGACCTGCGCATCGTACGCGGCGACGACGTGACCTTCACCGACCAGTCGTTCAAGGTTGACGAATACAAATTGCCGACGATGCGTGCGAGCGTCACCGGGCCAAAGGCGGCGGCGGTGCGGCCCAGGTCGCTGCCGCTTGACCTCTACGTCGGCTATCTGTCCGGCGGCGGCGCGGGCGGCCTGCCCGTCGACGTGCGCGTCGGCTGGTTCGCGCACGGCGCCACGCCGGCGGGCTATGACGGCTATACCTTCGGCGGCGCGCGTGTGGAGGAAGGCGTCAAGCCGATGAACGGCGACGGCGACGACCAGCAGACGCCGCTGCCGCCGACCCAGACGCTGCCGGTGACGCTCGGCGCGGGCGGTACCGCGCGGACCAGCGTCGACGTGCCGCCGCTCGACGGCCTCGCCGACATGCGGGTCGAAATGGATTATCAGGATGCCAATGGCGAGGTGCTGACCGCCAGCCGCAACGTCCCCATCTACGCCTCCGCCGTGCAGTTGGGCGTCAAGACCGACGGCTGGCTGATGAAGCAGGACGACCTGCGCCTCCGCTTCGTCGCGCTCGATACCGGTGGCAAGCCGCTGAAGAACCAGAAGGTCTCGGTCGCGCTCTACAGCCGCCAGATTCTCACCGCGCGGCGACGCCTGATCGGCGGCTTCTACGCCTATGACAACCAGATGCGCACGACGCGGCTCGATGCGTCCTGCACCGCGACCACCGACGCCCAGGGCCTCGCGCAATGCAGCGTCGATCCCGGCGTATCGGGCGAGGTCTATGTGGTCGCCACTGCGGCGGATGGCGACGGCAACGTCGCGCGCGCCGTGCGATCGGTTTGGCTGGCGGGCGATGACGCCTGGTGGTTCGGCGGCGACAACGGCGACCGGATGGACGTCGTGCCCGAACGCAACGCCTACAAGGCGGGCGAAACCGCGCGCTTCCAGGTGCGCATGCCGTTCCGGTCCGCCACCGCGCTGGTGACGGTGGAGCGCGAGGGCGTGTTGTCCAGCTTCGTCACGCAGCTCAGTGGCACCGATCCGGTGGTCGAGGTGCCGATGCCGGGCAGCTATGCGCCCGACGTCTATGTCTCGGTGATGGTCGTGCGCGGCCGGGTGGAAAGCGGCTGGACGAGCTGGCTGCGCGGCATCGGCCAGCGCCTGGGGCTGGTCAAACAGGAACCGGCGCCCGAACCCACCGCGCTGGTCGACCTGTCCAAGCCCGCCTACCGCCTCGGTATCGCCAGGGTGAAGGTCGGTTGGGAAGGCCATACCCTCGGCGTGGCGGTGCAGGCGGATCACGAACGCTTCTCGCCCCGCGGCACCGCCAACGTCGCATTGCAGGTCCGTCGGCCGGACGGCAGCGCAGCATCCGATGCCGATGCCGATGTCGCCTTCGTCGCGGTGGACGAGGCGCTGCTGCAACTTGCCCCCAACGACAGCTGGGACGTGCTCACTGCGATGATGGGCGACCGGCCGCTGTCGGTCCTCACCTCGACCGCACAGATGCAGGTCGTCGGCAAGCGCCATTACGGCCGCAAGGCGGTGGAGGCCGGCGGTGGCGGCGGTGGTGCCGCGGCGGCGCTCAACCGCGAGAATTTCCAGCCGGTGCTGCTGTGGAAGGGACGCGTCGCGCTCGATGCGCAAGGGCGCGCCCGCCTGTCGGTGCCGCTGTCCGATGCCCTGTCCTCGTTCAAGCTGGTCGCGATCGCCACCGACGGCGACGGCCTGTTCGGCACCGGCAGCACCGCGATCCGTACCGCGCAGGACCTGTCGGTCTATGCCGGCCTGCCGCCGCTGGTGCGCAGCGGCGACTGGTATGCGGCGGGCTTCACCCTGCGCAACGGCAGCGACCGGCCGATGACCGTCACTGCCAACGTCGAGGTCTTCCCGCGCATCGCGCAGGGCAAGCCGCTGACCGTCACGATTCCCGCGGGTGGCGCCGCGCCGGTGGCGTGGAACCTTACCGCACCGCAGGCCAGCGGCACGCTGCGCTGGCAGGTCACCGCCCGCAGCGCGGACGGCAAGGCGACCGATCGGCTGACGGCCACCCAGGACGTGGTCCCCGCAATACCGGTCGAGACATGGGCGGCAGCGCTGACCCGCGTCGGCGCCGCCGCCCTGCCGATCGCGCCGCCCGCCGGCGCGCTGCCGGCACGCGGGTCGGTCGACGTCCAGCTCACCGACACGCTCGCACCGCCGTTGACCGGGGTGCGGCGCTACATGGCGGACTATCCGTACAATTGCTTCGAACAGCAGCTGAGCCGCATCGTCGCGCTCGGCGACACCGTAAAATGGACCGCGCTGGCGGGTGCGATCCCGACCTATCAGGCGCCCGACGGCCTGCTGCGCTATTGGCCGAGCGAATCGCTGGAGGGGTCGGAGGCGCTGACCGCCTATGTCCTGTCGCTGACCAGCGAAGCCGGCCTGCCGCTGCCGCCCGCACCGCGCGCGCGGATGGTCGAGGGGCTGAAGGCGGTGCTCGACGGCCGGCTGCGCCACGAAAGCTACGGCGATCCCCGCCAGCAACGCCTGGTTGCCTTCGCCGCGCTGGCCCGCGCGGGTGAGGCGACCCCGGCGATGCTGGGGCAGGTCGGCTTGGCCGCGCAGGACATGCCGACCGCGCTGCTGGCCGATTACATCGCCGCGCTCGATCGGGTGGGGCTCGCCAATGCCGCCGCGCTCAAGGGGCAGGCGGAGGGCGTGCTGCGCAGCCGCCTCGTCTACGAAGGCACCCGGCTCGATCTGTCCGATGCATCGGCGGCGCCATGGTGGCTGATGTCGTCCGCCGACGAATCGTCGATCAAGGCGCTGCTGGTGACGCTCGGTCGCCCCGGCTGGCAGGGCGAGGCGGCGAAGATGATGGTCGGCGTCGCCTCACGCCAGTCGCGCGGCCATTGGGACACCACCACCGCCAACGCCTGGGGTGCGGTCGCGGTGCGCAAGTTTGCAGGGCTGTACCCGGCGCAGGCGATCGCCGGCACGACCACGCTGCAACTGGGCGCCACCAGCGTCTCGCGCGCCTGGCCCCTCGGCCCGCAGGCGCGCTTGGTCAGCCTGCCGCTGCCCGCCGCCACGACCCCGCTGCTGCTGAGCCAGAGCGGCGGCAGCGGCCCATGGGCGATGGTGTCGGTCCGCGCCGCGGTGCCGCTGAAGGCGCCGCTGTTCGCCGGCTATCGCGCCACCCGCACCGTCACGCCGGTACAGGTGCGTAACGTCGGGCAGTGGACGCGCGGCGACGTGCTGCGCGTGACGATCACCGTCGACGCCACCGCAGAGCGCAACTGGGTGGTCGTCAGCGATCCGATCCCGGCGGGCGCCACGATCGTCGGCGACATGGCCAACCAGTCGCAGATGCTGGGCGAAGGCGGGCAGGGCGAGGGCGTCCAGCCCTCCTATGTCGAGCGCGGCAACGACGGCTGGCGCGGCTTTTTCGCCTGGGTGCCGCGTGGGCGCTTCACGGTCAGCTATGCGGTCCGCCTCAACGGCGCCGGCCGCTTCAGCCTGCCGCCGACCCGGGTCGAGGCGATGTATGCGCCAAGCATCCGCGCACAGGTGCCGAACGCGCCGATGGTGATCGCGCAACGATGAGCGCGGGCGACCATCCCGTTCCCACCATCGCCATCCCCGCGAACGCCGGGACCCACGGACACGGTGGGTTGGTGGCGTTCGGATCGGCAGCGGCAGCACGTCCAAGGCTCCCGGCGTCGCCCGGAAGGACGAGGGCAATGTCATCCGACCTGCATCACCCGCCGCTCTCTCTCCCAACCATCGTCATCCCCGCGCAGGCGGCGACCCAGATACGCCAGGGTCGCTGATGGATTCTCAAGGCCAGCCAGTGTGCATCCCCGCCTGCGCAGGGATGACGCTGCGTGATTCGAAACGCGCGAACGGGACGAGCCGACGCCATCGCGAATCCCGTCGTCGCCGCCCTATCGTCATCCCGGCGAACGCCGGGACCCACGGACACGGTTGGTCGGTGGCGTTCGGATCGGCAGCGGCAGCACGTCCAAGGCTCCCGGCGTCGCCCGGAAGGACGAGAGTAACGTCCTCTGGCCTGTATCACCGGCCGCTCCTTCTCTTCCGATCACCGTCATCCCCGCGCAGGCGGGGATCCAGATACGCCACGGTCGCCGGCGGACTCACGAGGCCAGCCGGTCCAGATCCCCGCCTGCGCGGGAATGACGAACCGTATTTCTGTGGCTCCGATACCCCACCGCGCCACCCGGTATGATCGCCACTCCCGCCCGCGCCATCGCCCTTGTCGCCGGGCTCGGCATCGCCGCAGGCACGCTCGACTATGCCACCCGGCCGCCGGTGCTGCCCGATTACGCCACCGTCCGCGCCCGCTGGCAGCCGTCGGAATCGTGGCTCTACGACCGCCACGGCACGCTCATCGACAGCGCCCGCGTCGATTTCGCCGCCCGTCGCCTCGCCTGGACGCCGCTCGACCAGATCGCGCCCGCCGCCCGCGACACCATCGTCGCGGCGGAGGACCGCCGCTTCCGCTCGCATGCCGGCGTCGACTGGCTCGCCGTCGGCGGCGCTGCCCGCGACCGGATCGAACGCAACCGCCCCCGCGGCGCCTCGACGTTGTCGATGCAGGTCGCCGCCTTCCTCTCCCCGGCACTCGCCCGCCCCGGCGCCCGCGGCTGGTTCGACAAGCTGCGCCAGATCCGCGCCGGTCGCGCGCTCGAAGACCGGTGGAGCAAGGACCAGATCCTCGAAGCCTATCTCAATCTCGCCGGTTACCGGGGCGAGGCGCAGGGCATCGGCGCCGCCGCGCTCGGCCTGTTCGGCAAGACGCCCGCCAGCCTGTCGCACGACGATGCGCTGTTGCTTGCCGCCCTGCTGCCCGATCCGCGCGCCGATGCCGCGGCGATCGCACGCCGGGCGTGTGCGCTTGGGCGCGCGCGCGACTGCGCCCGCTTCCCCGCCGCCGTGGCCGCGATGCTCGGCCCGGCCCGCAGCCTCGCGCTCGATCCCGGCCTCGCCCCGCATCTGTCGGAGCGGCTGCTCACCCGGCCCGGCCTGCGAATCACCACCACGCTCGATGCCGGCCTGCAACGCCTCGCCGCCGCGGCGCTGCGTCGCCAGCTGCTCGGCCTCGGCGGCACGCGTGCCCGCGACGGTGCGGTCGTCGTGCTCGACAATGCGAGCGGCGACGTGCTCGCCTATGTCGGCGGGATCGGCGGCGCGTCCACCGCCCCCGCCGTCGACAACGCCGCCAGCTACCGCCAGGCCGGATCGACGCTGAAACCGTTCCTCTACGCGCAGGCGATCGAACGGCGCTATCTCACCCCCGCCTCGATCCTCGACGATTCGCCGGTGCAGCTCGACACCGCCTCGGGCCTCTACGTGCCGCAGAATTACGATCGCGGCTTCAAGGGTCCGGTATCGGCGCGCACGGCGCTGGCCGGGTCGCTCAACGTCCCCGCGGTGCGCACGCTGCTGCTCGTCGGGGTCGAACCGTTCCGCGACCGGCTGTGGGACCTCGGCTATCGCGGGCTGGTCGAGGACGGCGCCTATTACGGCTTCTCGCTTGCCCTCGGCTCGGCCGAGGTGACGCTGCTGGAACAGGCGGCGGCGTACCGCGCGCTGGCGGAACGGGGGCGCTGGAGCGCCCCGCGGCTGACGCTGGCCCAGCCCGCATCACCGTCACGCGCCATCGTCTCGCCGGCGGCGGCATGGATCGTCGGCGACATGATCGCGGATCCCAACGCCCGCGCCGCGACCTTCGGCCTCGATTCGGCGCTGCGCCTGCCGTTCTGGGCGGCGGTGAAGACCGGCACGTCCAAGGCGATGCGCGACAATTGGTGCATCGGCTATTCCGACCGTTTCACCGTCGCCGTATGGGTCGGCAATGCAGAGGGCGATCCGATGCGCGCGGTGTCGGGCACCAGCGGCGCCGCACCGGTCTGGCGCGACATGATGATGGCGCTCCATGCCCGCTCCGTCGGCCGCGAACCGCCGCCACCGGCCGACGTGCAGGCGAGCCGCATCGCCTTCGCCGACGGCACCGAAGAGCCGCGTCGCGAATATTTCCTGCGCGGCACCGCCCAGACGATGATCGCCGCCGCGCCGGCCGCCGCCCGCCGCCCCCGCTTCACCAATCCGGTCGCCGGCAGCGTCTATGCGCTCGACCCGGATATCCCGATCGATCGCCAGCGCCTCAGCATCGGTGTCAGCGGTGCGGCGGCGGCGCATCGCGTGCTGCTCGACCGGCGCGACCTGGGGCCGGCGGATCACGCGCCGATGATCCTGCCGGGACCGGGTGCGCATCGGTTGCGATTGGTCGACTTCGCCGGCCGCGTCGTCGATCAGGTCATGTTTACAATGCGTTGAACGGCGGCTCCGGGCGGGCCTGTCCTACAGCGCGCCGCTGTGCCAGGCCCTGCGGCAACCGATTCGCACGGTCGCTCTTTCACTCCCCGGCGGGGACCCGGCCTCTTCTCACGAATGAGACTTTCGTGACTTTCGACGCACGCGGCATCCTCCACGGCGGGCATCGCCGTTCCCGGGTCGGCACCGCGGCGTAAAAACACAACCTCGGTCGGCGTGGCGGCGAACCATTCCCACCATGGCGCGTTTGCCGTCACTGATCCCTTTTCCCCTTTCGGGATCAGTGCCGGTCCAAGCACGGCACGGCCGCGTCGATGCGTAGCATGCGACGCGGCCAACCGCGGCTTGGTACCATACCCGCTCAGCACACAGTCGCGCCGAGGCGCCTGACTGACGACGAACACTCTCGCGATCATCTGTCGATGGCGACCGGCCGCCGCGACCCGGCCGCCATACCGCCGTGTCCATTCACCCTTCCGCTGCGCCCGATAGTATCGCGCGGCCGCCTTACGGCGTGTCGCGCCCGCCGCCGCCACCGCCGCCCGGACCACCGGCGCCCGCCGCGCCGACGGTGCCGATGTTGCCGAACAGATCCTCGAAGAAGCCGCGCTTCTTGCCCAGCGTCGGCGTCGTCTTGCCGAAGGTGTCGACTTTGGCGATCTGCTCCACGCCGGTCCGCGTCACCGACTTCACCGTGCCGCTGGGATCGAAGCTGATCTTCAGCGTGATCTGCTCCTTGGGCTTGGGCTTCTGGAAATTGAGGTTGCGGCTGTCGCGTGCGACATAATACCAATCCTCCGCGCCGAACTGGCTGGCGATCGTCGGGCGGCCCAGCACCTGCGCCACCGACTGGCGGTTGTCGACGCCCGGCTGCACCGAATTCACCAGATCGGCGTCGATGATATAGCCCTGGTGCGAACGCAGCGGTGCGCAGGCCCCGCTCGCGACGGTCAGCCCGAGGCCCAGGATCAGGCCTGCACGGGCAAAGGATACGCTCATCACTATCTCCAGCGGCATCGGCGCGCATGGTCGATTGCATCGCCCGCCGATCGCCTCGATATGCGAGGATCGAATGGGCATCAAGCGCCGGCTGCGGCGGCGCGCAGGACGGGGACGCGACGTGGGCTGGTGGGGACGGTTGTTCGGCGAGACGCGCGACGAGGCGCTGCCGCTCTATAATGCGGTGGTGATGCGCGGCCGGGCGGAGCATTGGTACCTCGACGGCGCGGTCCCCGACACCGTCGACGGCCGCTTCGACATGATCGCCGCGGTGCTCTCGATGGTATTGCTGCGGCTTGAGGCGCAGGCCGGGGCGGCACCGCTGTCGGCGCACCTCACCGAACGGTTCGTCGACGACATGGACGGCCAGCTGCGTCAGATGGGCATGGGCGACATCGTCGTCGGCAAGCATATCGGCAAGATGATGAGCATGCTCGGCGGGCGACTGGGTGCCTATCGCGACGGTCTGGCGGCGGGCGACCTCGCACCGGCGCTGGTCCGCAACCTCTACCGCGGCGATGCGCCGGCGCCGGCCGCGGTCGCCCATGTCGCCGCCGCGCTGGTCGCGTTGCATACCGATCTGGACGCGGTGCCGCTCGACCGACTGACCGCAGGAGAGCTGGCATGACCCCCGAATTCAGCCGCCCGGAACGGCTCGACGCGATCGGCGCCGGCGAACGCGAGGTACGGATCGCCGCCGACGAAGGCGAACGGACGGCATTGGCCAGGCGCTTCGGCGTGCTGTCGGTGGAGCGGCTGGCGGCGGTGCTGACCATTCGCCGCGAGGCGGCTGGCATCGCGGTGCGCGGTCAGGTCACCGGCGCGGTGGTGCAGGCATGCTCGGTCACCGGCGCGCCGCTCGACGCGGCGATCGACGAACCGGTCGCATTGTTGTTCGTCGAGGCGCTGGACGAACAGGAAGAGGTCGAACTCGACTCCGGCGCGCTCGACGTTGTGGAGATCGAGGGCGGTGCGGTCGATCTGGGCGAGGCTGCCGCCGAGACGATGGCGCTGGCGCTCGACCCTTTCCCCCGCGGGCCCGAGGCGGAAGCGACGCTGCGTGCGGCGGGCGTCATCAGCGAGGACGAACACCGCCCGATCGGCGCGCTGCACGGGCTGAAGGCGCTGCTCGACAAGCGCTGACGGGATCAGCCGCCGGGATCGGTGCGTGGCGCATCGGCGGCGTCGGGATTGGCGATCCGTCGCCCCTCGCGCTGCTCGGTCAGGATCTGCCACCCGGCGATGAAGAGCGCTGCGACCACCGGCCCGACGACGATGCCGCTGAGGCCGGCGACCTCGATCCCCCCGAGCGTCGTTACCAGCACCAGCCAGTCGGGAATGCCGGTGTCGCGCCCGACCAGGATCGGCCGCAGGATATTGTCGGCAAGGCCGATCACCGCGACGCCCGACACGATCACGACGACGCCCTGCCATACCGCTCCCGTGGCGAGCAGGTACACCGCGACCGGAACCCAGACGATCGCCGGCCCGACCGCGGGCAGCAACGACACCAGCGCCATCAACAGGCCCCATAGCAGGGCGGCCGGCAGCCCGACGATCCAGAACGTGATCGCGCCCAGCGCACCCTGCACCAGCCCGACGACGACCGATCCCTTGATCGTGGCACGAACCACGGCCACGAACTTGCCCAGCAGCCGGTCCGCCACCGACCGTTCCAGCGGCAGCGCATCGCGGATTTTGGTCGCCAGCGTCTCGCCGTCGCGCAGCAGGAAATAGGTGACGTACAGGCCGACGCCGAACGCCAGCAGGAACGCGGCGGCATTGCGCCCGATCGACAGCGCCTGCGCCGCGATCGAACGGAAGCTGTTGCGGAACCCTTCGGCGATCCGGGCCTGCGCCCGGTCGAAACTGCCAAGGCCCGCCCGGTCGAGCGGCCGCTGGACCCAGTCGGGCAGGGCGTCGTGGACCTGCCGGAAATAGGTCGCGAAATCGATCTGGCCGCTTTGCACCTTGGCATAGACGCCGGCGGACTGGTCGACGACCATGCCGGCGATCGCCAGCGTCGGGATGATGACCGCCACCAGAATGATGAGCAGGGTTGCGGCGGCGGCGCGATTGCGGTGTCCCGGCCAGCGGGTCAGCAACCACTGGAACAGCGACTGGAACAGGATCGCCGCCAGCACGGCCCACAGCAACGCCCCCGCAAAGGACGAGACGACCAGCATCAGCCCCAGCGTCACGAGCACCAGAAACGCGATGAGCCCGCCCGACTCGAGCCGCCGTCTGTCGATCACCTATGTCCCCCTCGCGCAGTCCTTGCGTCGTCGGCAACACAACACATCGGCGCCGTTTCGGGTCCGTTACGCCGAACGTCCGCCGGGAAGGGGTGCGGCACGTCGCCGACGGGTTCCAAGCGACACCGACATTGCGGCCGAGGGGAACCGACGCCGAAACCATCCATCCTTGGCACGTGCGGAGCGCACCGCTGGCTCAGTCTTCGTCCGGCCCCAGCGTAGCATCAAGGTCGCGCGGGCGGATATAGCGCGTCAGCCTCGCCGCGCCGACCGCCACGCCTTCCCAGCCGCCGATATCCAGCGTCATCTCCGCCAGCGTCGCGGTCGGATATTTCTGCTCCACCAGGGCGCGTAGGTCATCGTCCGCCATCTCCGGGACCAGCATCAGCACCAGATCTTCCAGCCCGGGATTATGACCGACCAGCAGCACGCGATCCGCATCGGTCGGCAGTTCGTGAATGACGTCGAGCAGTGTCGCCGCCGATGCCAGATAGATCCGCCGCTCCCACACCGGCGCCAGTTTGCGGCCATAACCCGCCTCGATCGCGTCCAGTGTCTCGCCGACGCGGATCGCGGGCGACGCGACGATATGATCGAACGCCAGGTTGAGATCGCGCAGGTGGCGTCCGACGGTCTGTGCGGCGCGCTTGCCCTTTGCGTTGAGCGGGCGGTCGAAGTCGCGGGTCACCGGATCGTCCCAGCCGGACTTGGCGTGGCGCAGCAGCGTCAGCGTCTTCAACCGGCGTCTCCGTGATCGATCGCGAGGGGCGCCTCTTGCCCCATCGTCTGCGAGAAGGAAAGCCGCGCCTGCACCCGCGCGACCGCCTCGTCGAGAGTCACGCGCGTGATCCCCAACCCCGGGGGAAAGGCGGACAGCAGGCGCGACGGCATCGCCGCCGACAGCATCACGAACGCGCCGCGATCGTCGGCGCGCCGGATCAGCCGCCCGAACGCCTGCGCCAGCCGCGCCCGCACGATCCGGTCGTCATAGGTCGATCCGCCCCCCGCCAGCCGCCGTGCACCATGCAGCACGCTCGGTTTGGGCCAGGGCACGCCCTCCATCACCACCAGCCGCAGCGATGATCCGGGGACGTCGACCCCGTCGCGCAGCGCGTCGGTGCCGAGCAGCGAGGCATGCGGATCGTCGCGAAAGATATCGACGAGGGTGCCGGTGTCGATCGGATCGACATGTTGCGCATGCAGCGGCAGGCCTTCGCGCGCCAGCCGGTCGGCGATACGGCCATGCACGCCGCGCAACCGCCGGATCGCGGTGAACAGGCCCAGCGTCCCGCCGCCCGCCGCCACGATCAGCCGCGCATAGGCATTGGCGAGCGCCGGCAAGTCGCCGCGCTTGACGTCGGTGACGATCAGCACCTCCGCATGCGCGGGATAGTCGAACGGGCTCTTCGCCTCGAACCGTGATGGCGCACGGGCAAGGTGCGGCGCACCAACGCGCGCTTCCGCCGTCTCCCAATCCCCGCCGCCGGTCAGCGTGGCAGAGGTGACGAGCGCGCCATGCGCCGGCTTCAGCACGATGTCTGCGAACGGCCTGGTCGGGTCAAGCCAGTGGCGATGGAGGCCGATGTCATATTCCCGCCCCTCGGCGCGATCGACCGCAAGCCAGTCGACATGCGCGGGATCGACCGGGCCGCCGATACGGGCGAGCAGCGACAGCCACGCCGCCACCGTCTCCGCCCGCCAACCGATAGAGGCGATCGCCCCCTCGACGCGCGCCCGTGCCGGCCCGTCCATCCAGTCGGGCGCCTCGGCGAGCACCGCCTCCAGCCGCCGCCCCAGCGTCACCAGCGGGCGCACCAGGGCATCGAGCGCGGCGGCCGCGGGGGCGGCGGCCTCGATCAATTCGGGTGTCGGTTCGGCGAGTTCGGTCTCCAGGCCATAGCCCGCATCACCCGGCTGCTCGGCGCGGGCATAGGTGAGCCCGCGGACCGCGGCGAGCAGATGCTCGATCGGCCCGAACGGCGCGCCTTCCGCGATGCGGCCGAGCCAGCCATCGGCGGCAAGGTGCCGCGCCGCCTCGATCGCGTCCTGGATTGCGATGCCGCCCTGCTCGTCATAGCTGGCGACATCGGACAGCCTCGCCTGAAGGCCCCGCCGCCGCCCCCGGCCGCCGCTTTCCGGACCCAGGATCCAACGGCGCAGCTCGATCGTCTCCTGGCCGGTCAGTGCGGTGGCGAACATCGAATCGGCCGCCTCGAACAAATGATGGCCCTCGTCGAAGACGTAGCGGGTCGGTCGCGTCGTCGTTTCGCGGCCACGCGCGGCATTGACCATGACCAGCGCGTGATTGGCGATCACGACATCCGCTTCCGCACTGGCGCGGGCGGCGCGTTCGATGAAGCATTTCCGGTAATGCGGGCAGCCTGCATAGACGCATTCGCCCCGACGGTCGGTCAGCGCGGCGGGGCCGTTGCGCCGGAACAGCGTCGGCAGCCAGCCAGGCAGGTCGCCGCCGACCATGTCGCCGTCCGCGCTATACGCCGCCCAGCGCGCGACCAGCTGCGCGAGGATCGCGGCACGACCCGCGAACCCGCCCTGCAACGCATCTTCCAGATTGAGCAAACACAGATAATTCTCGCGGCCCTTGCGGGTGACGACTTTCCGCCGGCGAATCGCGGCATCGGGATAGACGCGCTCGGTTTCCTTCGACAGCTGGCGTTGCAGCGCCTTGGTATAGGTGCTGATCCATACCGCGCCGCCGGCCCGCTCCGCCCACAGCGACGCGGGCGCCAGATACCCAAGGGTCTTGCCGATCCCGGTCCCCGCCTCGGCCAGCACCAGATTGGGGGCGTCGCGCATCGCACGCGGATTGAACGCATCGGTCGCCGCGGCGGCGAAGGCACGCTGGCCCAGCCGTTCCTCGGCACCGTGGCCGGTCAGATCGGCCAGCCGTGCCTCGGCGTCCGCGGCGGCGATCGTCGTGGACAAAGGCGCGGGCCGCGGCGCCTGTTCCTCCCATTCGGGCAGTTTCGCGAACAGCCAGCGTTCGTTGACCTGCGGCTTGGCGAGCAGCGGCCCGATCGCCGGCGCCCAGGGCCAGCGCAGCCGGGTGAGCGACTGTACCGCGGTCCATGCCCCTTCGCGCTCGGCCCAGTCGCCCTGCGGCACCGCGAGCAGCGCCGCCGCCGCTTCGAGCAGGAAGGCGGCGACATCCTCGTCCTTCGCCGGCGGCGACAGATCAACCGCGCGCGCCAGCCCCCTGGGGTCGGCACCGCAAAGCGCGCCGGATGCAGGAAGGCGAACAGTTCGAGCAGGTCGAGCCCGGACAGCTCGGGATAGCCGAGCCGCTGTCCGATGAGGGCCGCGTTAAGCAGGATCACCGGCGTATCGGCGGCGATGCGGATCGCCTCGCCCCGCCCGATCGGCCGCGTGCCCTCCGCGTTGGCGATCCAGATGCCGCCATGGCTGGCGTGAATGGCGGGATAGGGCGATCCGGACATGGCAACGGATTAGATCGACGGAACAGAATGGCAACCGCAATCCACACGACAACCCCGCATTGTGTGTGTCGCTCACCATGCGCTAGGGCGCGGGCATCATGACCGACACCGACCTGCGCCCGGAAAGCCTCCGCACCGCCGCCCTCGACTCCAAGGCTTGGCCCTTCGAAGAGGCGCGCAAGCTGTTGAAGCGCTATCCCGCCGCTGCGAATGGGGCGGGGGACAAGCCCGGCGGCGCGCCGATCCTGTTCGAAACCGGCTATGGTCCATCGGGCCTGCCGCACATCGGCACGTTCAACGAGGTCCTGCGCACGACGATGGTGCGCAACGCCTTCCACGCGCTGTCCGACCAGCCGACGCGGCTGATCGCGTTCAGCGACGACATGGACGGGCTGCGCAAGGTGCCGGACAACGTCCCCAACGGCGACATTCTGCGCGAACATCTCGGCAAGCCGTTGACGCGCATCCCCGACCCGTTCGGCAAGTTCGACAGCTTTGCCGCGCACAACAATGCGATGCTGCGGCAATTCCTCGACCGCTTCGGGTTCGACTATGAATTCGCCTCGTCCACCGAATATTACGAAGGCGGGCGGTTCGACGACGCGATCCGCGGCGTGCTGCGCGCCTATCAGGGCATCCTCGACGTGATGCTGCCGACGTTGCGCGCCGAGCGGCGCGGTACCTATTCGCCGGTCCTGCCGGTCAGTCCGACCAGCGGTATCGTGTTGCAGGTGCCGGTCGAGGTCGTCGATGCCGATGCGGGCACGATCGCCTTCGTCGACGAAACCGGCGAACGGGTCGTCCAGTCCGCGCTCGGCGGCCTGTCCAAGCTCCAGTGGAAGGTCGACTGGGCGATGCGCTGGGTCGCGCTTGGCGTCGATTACGAGATGGCGGGCAAGGATCTGATCGATTCGGTCACCCAGTCGTCGAAGATCGCGCGCGTGCTTGGCGGTCGCCCGCCCGAGGGGTTCAACTATGAGATGTTCCTCGATGAAAAGGGCGAGAAGATCTCCAAGTCCAAGGGCAACGGCCTCAGCCTCGAACAATGGCTGACCTATGGTCCCGAGGAGAGCCTGGCGTTCTTCGCCTATCGCGAACCGAAGAAGGCGAAGGCGCTGCACTTCGGCGTCATTCCGCGCGCGGTGGACGATTACTGGCAGTTCCGCGGCAATTACCCGACGCAGGATGTGAAGCAGCAGCTCGGCAATCCGGTCCACCACATCCATGACGGCAAGGTGCCGGCCGCGACGTTGCCGGTGACGTTCGGCCTGTTGCTCAATCTCGTCGGCGTGATGGGAGAGGCGAGCAAGGAGCAGGTCTGGGGCTATCTGCGCAATTACGTGCCCGATGCGACCCCGGAACGCGATCCCGAACTCGACCGGCTGATCGGCTATGCGCTGGCCTATGCCCGCGATTTCGTCGCGCCGACGCTGCACCGCCGTGCGCCCGAGGGTGTGGAAGTGGCGGCCTTGCAGCGGCTGGATGCCGACCTTGCGGCGCTGCCAGCGGATGCCAGCGCCGAGGACATCCAGAATATCGTCTACGAGATCGGCAAGACCGGGGGCTTCGAGCAGCTGCGCGACTGGTTCAAGGCGCTGTACGAGACGCTGCTGGGATCGGAACAGGGGCCGCGGATGGGCAGCTTCATCGCCCTATACGGGGTGGCGAACACCCGCGTGCTGATCGGCGAGGCGCTGGCCAAAGCCGGCTGAAGCCGCGGCACCGGCGAGGCGCCGGCTGGGGATCAGCGGTTGGCGCCGGGTTGCCAGAGCACGTCGCCGGCCGCGCCCGCGTTCACCATGCGCGCAGCGACGAACAACCAGTCGGACAGACGATTGAGATAGGCCAGCGCAGGTGCGTTCAATCCACCCGCCGCCACCGCACTGCGTTCCGCCCGCCGCACGATCGCACGGGCCAAATGCAGCGCCGCCGCAGCCGGATCGCCGGCGGGCAGGATGAAGCTGGTCAGGGGCGACAGATTGGCGTTCATCACATCGATCTCCGCTTCCAGTCGGGCCACCTGCTCCGGCAGGATACGTAGCGCACCCTCGATGCCGTCCGGCGTCGCGATATCGGCGCCGAGATCGAACAGGTCGTTTTGAATGACCAGCAGCGGCACAGATGGGACACGGGCGCCGAGCGCGGCCAAGGCCACGCCGATCGCACTGTTCGCCTCGTCGACGTCGCCGATCGCGGCCATCACCGCCGCCGCCTTCGATACCCGCGAGCCGTCGACCAGGCCCGTCGTCCCGGCATCACCGGTTCGGGTGTAGATGCGGTTGAGCTTGACCATCGGAAACGATCAGGTGCGACCGGCCATGAACAGGATCAGCACCACGATCAGGATCGCCAGCGCCTGGAAGAAGATGCGCATCTGCATCATCTTGTTCGATTTCAGCGACGCCGCCGAGGGACCATCGCCATTGCGCACCTGTGCGTGGCTTTCCTGCAGGAAGGCGATGACGCCGCGGACCAGTGCGACCACCGTCGCCAGCATCGCCGCGATCAGCAGAATGACGAGGAAAGTGTTCATAATACCTATCTAGGCATCGCGCGCGGCAAAGCCAATGGGAAGCCGCCCGGCGCGCAGATCGCCGGCGAGGGCGACACCATCGCGCCCCGCCGCGCGCAGGTCGGCCAGCGCCGGCGCTCCGTCGCGCTTGGCGAGCCGCGCGCCGTCCGGCCCGGTCAACAGCTGGTGATGATGATAGACCGGCGTCGGCAACCCGAGCAGCGCCTGGAGCAGCCGATGGATATCGGTCGCGCGAAACAGGTCGCGGCCACGCACCACGTCGGTGACGTTCTGTGCGGCATCGTCCACCGTCACCGCGAGGTGATAGCTTGCCGGCGCATCCTTGCGCGCCAGCACCACGTCGCCGAACGCCAGCGGTTCGGCATGTTGCCGCCCGGCCGCGCGGTCGATCCAGTCGAGCGGCCCGCCGCGCCGCGCCGCCTCGTCCATCGCCAGCCGCCATGCATGCGGCGTTCCGGACGCGATCCGCGCAGCCGCCTGCCCGGAACCGAGCAATCGGCAGGTGCCGGGATAGATCACGCCGTCGGGGCCGTGATGTGGTGCGCTGACGCTCGCCGCGATATCGGCACGGGTACAGAAACAGGGATAGAGCAGGCCATCGTCGCGCAGCCGGGCCAGCGCATCGGCGTATCGCTCCAGGCGCATCGACTGGCGCACCACGGCGCCGTCCCACGTCAGTCCCAGCCAGGCGAGGTCCTCGACGATCCCGGCGACATGCTCCTCGCGGCTACGGGTACCGTCGATATCCTCGATCCGCAGCAGGAAGGTGCCTTTGGCGGCGCGGGCATGGTCGTGCGCCCGGATCGCGGCATAGGCATGGCCGAGGTGCAGCCGCCCCGTGGGGCTCGGTGCGAAGCGCGTGACGACCGGGATTGCCGCGTTCATCGGCGGAGAGCCCGGCGCCCGCCGCAGACCACTTGACCGACGTCCGCTGCCCGTGCTGTCATACCAGCGTCACTCTCGTGGGCGACATGGCCTGCGGGTAATCCGTGGGAGGAGCCGTGTTTCATCCCGATCTGATCCGTCACCCCGATAGCTGCCCCGCGCTGGTGCTCAACGCGGACTATACGCCTTTGTCCTATTATCCGCTCAGCGTGTGGCCATGGCAGACCGCGATCAAGGCGGTGTTCCTCGACCGCGTCGACATCGTCGCGCATTACGAACGCGCCGTGCGTAGCCCGACCGCCGAGATCAAGCTGCCGTCGGTCATCGCGCTCAAGCAATATGTCCGTCCATCGGCATTTCCGGCGTTCACCCGCTTCAACCTGTTCCTGCGCGATCGCTTCGCCTGCCAATATTGCGGCATCGGGCGCGACCTGACGTTCGACCATGTCGTACCACGCGCGCAAGGGGGAAGGACGACGTGGGAGAATGTCGTCACCGCCTGTGCGCCGTGCAACCTCAAGAAGGGCGGGCGGACGCCGAAACAGGCGCAGATGCCCTTGTACGTCGAACCGATCCGGCCGACCAACTGGCATCTGCAGGAGCATGGTCGCGCGTTCCCGCCCAACTATCTCCACGACACATGGCACGACTGGCTCTATTGGGACGTTGAATTGGAAGCATGACCGAAGACCGAAGGGGGCCGTTTTTGCGCAATCTGATGATCGTGGCCGCGCTGGCGGCGCTGGCCGGTTGCGGCAGCGGGCGCGAGGACAAGGCGGCGCAGGCGGATGCCAATGCCGCGGATTTCGTGCCGCCGGCGGTGACCAGCCGCGTCGACTTCTCGAGCGCGATGGAGCGCCGGTTCCGCGAGCTAGACCGCAACGGCGACGACCGGTTGGACAAGACCGAACTCCCCCGCCAGAACAGCCGTCTGATGAGCCTGGACCGCGACAAGGACGGCGAGATCAGCCTGATCGAATGGGGCGAAGGCACGATCAAGCGCTTCGACCAGATGGACCTCAACCACGACGGCACCGTGACGTCCGAGGAAGAGAGCGAATGGCGCGCTGCACGTGCCGCCGGCCGCACCCCCGCCGCCGTCCCGACCACGCCGGTGCTGGGCGATACGCTGAGCAACAGCGGGACGACCGCGCGGTAACCGGTACGCGCCTGACCGCCCTGTTCGGCGGTGCGGTGAACGGCGGGGCCCGGACACGGCACCGCCAGCGGCATTCGGGAGGGGCGGCGAGGTGGCGTGTGCCTCATGTCGGACCGATACGCGTCGACCTGGCCGCCCACGTCAAACTGTTCCCACGATCATCCGCGTGATGACTTGGAGATACCGTTCCGAAGGAGCGCCGCCGGACCGATTCTCGCGTAAACCCCGCTTCTTCCCCGGAAACGCCATCTGCGGTTGACCCCGTACCTGCCGCAGCGCAGCATACCGGCATGGCTACCGTCGACCCCGCTTCGCTTCCCCCGATCGCCAACAATCCGGATGTCCGGTTCTTGGGGGCCAAGCTGGGCGACGTTATCCGCGCCTATGGCGGCGATGCGCTGTTCGAGGCGACCGAGGCGATCCGCCGCGCATCGGTGGAGCGCCATCGCGGCACCGGCAACGCCGATGCGGTGCAGGGCCATCTGCAGGACCTGAGCCTCGATGAAACGCTCGACTTCGTCCGCGGCTTCATGCTGTTTTCGATGCTCGCCAACCTTGCCGAGGATCGCCAGGGCGTCGCCGCCGAACACGGTGCCGACGTGGCCGCCGCGCTGGCGAGATTGGCGGGCGAGGGGATCGATCGCACCGCGGTCCAGCAATTGCTCGCCCATGCGCTGATCGTCCCCGTCCTGACCGCGCATCCCACCGAGGTGCGGCGCAAGAGCATGATCGATCACCGCAATCGCATCGCGCAACTGATGACGCTGAAGGATGCCGGGCGCGACGAGACGCCGGACGGCGATCGGGTCGAGGATGCGATCACCCGGCAGATCGCGCTGCTGTGGCAGACGCGCGTGCTGCGCCGCGAGCGCCTGTACGTCACCGACGAGGTGGAAACGGCGCTGTCCTACATGCGCGATGTGTTCCTGCCCGCGTTGCCCGCGCTCTACCAGCGATGGGACCGCGCGTTCGGCGAACGGGTGCCGAGCTTCGTACGCCCGGGCAGCTGGATCGGCGGCGACCGCGACGGCAACCCCTTCGTCACCGCCGATTCGCTCCGCACCGCGCTGGGCCGCGCATGCGAGGCGGTGCTCGGGTTCTATCTCGACGCGGTGCATGCGCTGGGCGCGGAACTGTCGATCTCGACGCAGCACGTGCCGGTCGACGCCGCGGTCGAGGCGCTGGCGGAGGCGAGCGGCGACACCGCCGAAAGCCGTTCCGACGAACCCTATCGCCGCGCCCTGTCGGGCATCTACGCGCGCCTCGCCGCGACGCATGTCCGGCTGACCGGCAAGGCGCCGCCGCGCCCCGGCCATCTGACCGGCGAGGCCTATGCCGACCCGCAGGCCTTCCGGGCCGACCTCGTCGCGATCGCGCATGGCCTGTCCACCGCCGGCGCGCTCAAGACCGGCGGCGCGCTAGGCCGGCTGATCCGCGCGGTCGAGACGTTCGGCTTCCACCTCGCTACGCTCGACCTGCGGCAGAACAGCGCCGTCCACGAACGCGTCGTCGCCGAACTGCTGAAGACCGCGGGGTGGAGGCGGATTATCTGTCACTCGACGAGGATGCGCGGGTCGCCTTGCTGCGCGGCGAACTCGCCCACGCCCGCCCGCTCGCCAGCCGCTTCACGACCTATTCCGACGAAACCGATTCCGAACTGAAGATCGTCCTCGCCGCGGCGGAGGCGCACGCGAAATACGGGCCGGCGTGCATCACCAACTATATCGTCTCGATGGCGCAGTCGGTGTCCGACCTGCTCGAGATCAACCTGCTGTTGAAGGAGGTCGGGCTGTACCGACCCGGCGAGGAACCGGGCGCGGCGATCATGGCGGTGCCGCTGTTCGAGACGGTCGGCGATCTGGAGGCCGCGCCCGCCATCATGACCGCCTGGTTCGCCCTGCCCGAAATCGCCGCCATCGCCGCGGCACGCGGGCACCAGGAGGTGATGATCGGCTATTCGGACAGCAACAAGGACGGGGGTTACCTGACCTCGACGTGGCAGCTGTCCAAGGCCTCGACCGCGCTAAAGCCGGTGTTCGAGGCGGCGGGCGTCGGCATGCAGCTGTTCCATGGCCGCGGCGGCGCGGTCGGCCGCGGCGGCGGCAGCGCCTTTGCGGCGATCCGGGCGCAACCCGCCGGCACCGTGCAGGGGCGCATCCGCATCACCGAACAGGGCGAGGTGATCGCCGCCAAATATGGCACCCGCGACAGTGCGATGACCAATTTGGAGGCGATCGCGTCTGCCACCCTGCTCGCCAGTCTGGAACCCGAACGGCTGTCGAATGCGGAGAATGACGAATTCTGCGGCGCGATGGACCGGCTGTCCGACACCGCGTTCCACGCCTATCGCGACCTCGTCTACGGTACCGAGGGCTTCCGGACCTTCTTCCGCCAGATGACGCCGATCGGCGAGATCGCCGGGCTCAAGATCGGCAGCCGGCCCGCCAGCCGCAAGAAATCGGACGCGATCGAGGATCTGCGCGCCATCCCCTGGGTGTTCAGCTGGGCGCAGGCGCGCGTCATGCTGCCGGGCTGGTATGGCGTGGGGCAGGCGCTGTCGGCGTTCGAGGACAAGGGCCTGCTCAAGGAGATGGCGCAGGGCTGGCCGCTGTTCGCCTCCAGCCTCGCCAACATGGAGATGGTGCTGGCGAAGTCGGATATCGACATTGCGGGCCATTATGCCGAGCTGGTCGAGGATGCCGGACTGCGCACGCGCATCTTCACCCGCATACGCGATGCCTGGCACCAGACCCACGACGGGCTGCTGGAGGTGACGGGGCAGGGCCGGTTGCTGGAAAAGCATCCCGCGCTCGACGCCTCCATCCGATTGCGCCTGCCCTATATCGAACCGCTCAACCTGTTGCAGATCGAGCTGATGAAGCGCCACCGCGCAGGCGAGGACGATCCCCGCATCGGCGAAGGCATCCTGTTGTCGATCAACGCGGTCGCTACGGCGCTGCGCAACAGCGGATAGCGCGCCGTACCCGTTGCTCTCGCGTGACGGCGCGTTTCGGCTATTGCGCGATTGCGCCGCTCAGTGGAAATCCCGCGAAGGCGGCAACACGCGGACATCGCGCGGGTGGCGACCGCGGGGGTCCTGGCTCATGATCGGCTTGGGGCGGATCACCTCATCGACCGGCAGCAGCGGCGTTTCGGCGTTATAGTCGGACGACAGGCGCCGCAGTTCGTCGGTGCGGTCGTACGCCTTGACCGTCATCAGATGGACGACGCCTTCCTCGCTGCGCTGGATCACGCCTTCCAGCACCAATAGCCTGGCCGCCATCACCGCGCGCCGGTTCGCCTCGAAATCGCGCGCCCACATCAGGGCATTGGTGACGCCGGTCTCGTCCTCGACGGTGATAAAGATCGCATTGCCCTTGCCCGGACGCTGGCGGACCAGCACCACGCCCGCCACCTTGGCCCGTCGCCCGTCCTTCGCCCGTGCCGCCTGCGCGCTCGACAGCGCGCCTTCCGCCGCAAAGACGGGGCGCAGGAATCGCATCGGATGATCCTTCAGCGACAGGCGCGTCGTCTGGTAATCGGCCGCGACCTGCTCGCTCGGCGGCATCGCAGGCAGGCGAGCGTCGACCTCCTCGCCCAGTTCCGGCGCCTCCGTCGCGGCAAACAGCGCGAGTTGGCGGGGCGGGGTCCGCCGCACCTCCCACAATGCATCGCGCCGGGCGATGGCGATCGAGCCGAACGCATCGGCATCGGCGAGCAGGTTGAGCCCGCGCGTCGGCAGTCCGCCCCGCGCCGCCACCATTTCGATCCCCGCAAACGGTATGTCGCCGCGCGCCTCGACCAATGCCGTTGCCCAGCTTTCGCGAAAGCCGTCGATCTGCCGGAAGCCGAGCCGGATCGCGAGGCTACCGTCGTCCAGCCGCTCCAGCGCATTGTCCCAGACGCTGGCGTTGACGTCGATCGGTCGCACCACCACGCCATGCTCGCGCGCGTCCTGCACCAGCTGCGCCGGCGCGTAGAATCCCATCGGCTGCGCATTGAGGATGGCGCAGCAGAATACCGCGGGGTGGAAGCATTTGAGCCACGACGACACATACACCAGCCGCGCGAACGACAGTGCGTGGCTTTCGGGAAAGCCATAGCTGCCGAACCCCTCGATCTGCTTGTAGCAGCGTTCCGCAAAGTCGCGCTGGTAGCCGCGGCGGACCATGCCCTCGACCAGCTTCTCCTCGAAATTCTCCATGCCGCCGACATTGCGGAACGTCGCCATCGCGCGGCGCAGCTGGTTGGCCTCGGCGGCGGTAAAGGCCGCCGCGACCATCGCGAGCTTCATCGCCTGTTCCTGGAACAGCGGCACGCCATAGGTTTCCTTCAGCAGGTTGCGCAGCTCGTTCGGGTCATTTGGTGGCGCAGGCGATGGGAATTCCGGCTTCTCCTTGCCCGCGCGCCGGCGCAGATAGGGGTGGACCATGTCGCCCTCGATCGGTCCCGGTCGCACGATCGCCACCTGTACGACGAGGTCGTACAATTTGCGCGGGCGCAGGCGCGGCAGCATGTTGATCTGCGCACGGCTCTCGACCTGGAACACGCCGATGCTGTCGCCCTTGCACAGCATGTCATAGACGGCGGGATGTTCGTCGTTGGCGATGGTGTCGAGCAGATGCGTGCCCAGGCCATGGTGCTGCATCAGGTCGAACGCCTTGCGGATGCAGGTCAGCATGCCGAGCGCCAGGATATCGACCTTCATGATCTTCAGTTCGTCGATATCGTCCTTGTCCCATTCGATGAAGGTGCGATCCTCCATCGCCCCGTGATGGATCGGCACGGTCTCGTCGAGCCGCCCCTGCGTCAGCACGTAACCGCCGACATGCTGGGACAGGTGGCGGGGAAAGCGGAGCAGCTTGTCGACCACGTCGCGGAGCCGCGCGATTTCCGGATTGTCGGTGCTGAATCCGGTCTCGTCGAAGCGACGCTGTTCGAAACGCTGCGAAAAGCTGCCCCATACGGTGCTGGTCAGCCGCTGCGTCACATCCTCCGACAGGCCGAGCGCCTTGCCCGCCTCGCGCACCGCACTCCTTGGCCGATAATGAATGACGGTTGCCGCGATCGCCGCGCGGTGGCGGCCGTAGCGACGGTAGATATACTGCATCACCTCCTCGCGCCGCTCGTGCTCGAAATCGACGTCGATGTCGGGCGGCTCGTTGCGCTCGGCGGACACGAAGCGCGAGAACAGCAGATCGTAGCGCATTGGATCGACCGAGGTGATGCCAAGGACGTAACAGACCGCCGAATTGGCGGCCGAGCCACGCCCCTGACAAAGGATCGGCGGCTCCACGGTGCGCGCGAAACGAACGATGTCGTAGACGGTCAGAAAATAATGAGCGTAGCCGCGCTCTTCGATCAGCGCGAACTCCTCGCGCAGCAGGTCCAGCAGCTTGTCGGGAACCCAGCCGTCATACCGCTCGATCGCGCATTGCCAAGTCAGATGCTCAAGCCATTCCTGCGCGTCCCACCCCGCCGGCACCGGTTCGTGCGGATATTCGTAGGCGAGGTCGGTCAACGCGAAGTCGATCCGGTCGAGGATCGCGACGCTCTCCGCCACCGCCCAGGGCGCGTCGGCGAATAGCCGCGCCATCTCGCCGCCGGATTTGAGGTGGCGTTCGGCATTGGCGGCGAGCCGACGCCCCGCTGCCTGGATCGTGGTGCCTTCGCGAATACAGGTGAGCACGTCGTGGAGCGGCCGGTCGCCGGGGTCCGCGAACAGCGCATCGCCGGTGGCAAGCAGCGGCACGCCCGCATGCCCCGCGATTCCCGCATGACGATGCAGCCGCCGCCGGTCGCGGCCGTCGCGCGGCATCGTCACCCCCAGCCACACCCGCGCCGGCGCTGCCTTCCCCAGGCGGCGGAGTGTTTCGGCCAGCCCCGGATCGCTGCGCCGTGGCGGCAGCATCGCACCGCCATAGGGTCGCGCAGGCCGTGCGCTCGATGCGGTCAGCACGATCAGCAGCAGGTCGTCGGCATGGCGCAGCAGGTCGCCGAAGCCGAGGATGCAATCGCCCTTCTGGCTGCGCAGGTTGCCGGTGGTCAGCAACCGCGTCAGTCGACCCCAGCCAGCACGCGTCGCCGGATAGGCGACGATGTCGGGCGTGCCGTCGGCGAACACCAGCCGCGCGCCGACGACGAGCTTGAAATCGATCGTTCCGAACCCGCCCTCGATCGCGCGTTCGCGGATCTCGCGCAGCGCCTTGTGCGCACGCACCACGCCCGCGACGGTGTTGCGGTCGGCGATGCCGATCCCGGCATGCCCCAGCGCGATGGCCTGCGCGACCATGTCCTCGCCATGGCTCGCGCCCTCGAGGAACGAGAAATTGGTCGCGGCGACGAGTTCGGCGAAGGCGGTCATGGGGGAGGGGAGCGGTCCACCGACGCCCCAGGTCCTCCGTCACCCCGGACTTGGTCCGGGGTCCACCGTGCGGCCAGCATATCGTGCGAGCCTCTTGCCGTATGTCGCGCCGCAGAGTGGACCCCGGACCAAGTCCGGGGTGACAAAAAGAGCGAATGAGGCGTTCGTCCCCCATCGCCACCGTATTGGCCAACCTTTTCCCTCACGCGAACAGCCCGTGCAGATACCAGCGTGGATGCTCCTGCTCGTCATACAGGCCGTGGCGGAAGATCCAGAAGCGCCGCCCGCGCCGGTCCTCGACACGGTAATAATCACGCGTCGGGATGACGGTATCGTGCCGCCGCCACCATTCGCCCGCGATCCGCTCCGGCCCCTCAGACCGCGCCACCTCATGTACCCGCCGCCGCCAGCGGAAGCGATGCGGCGGGCCGTCCGGCACCTCGGCCATCACGCTTTCGATACGCTGTGGCGGATCGAACAGGTAGATCGGACGCAGCGCTGGCTCACCTGCCTCCGCCTGCGGCCAGACGCCCGCGGGGGCATCGGCGGCGGCGGGCAGCATCAGCTCGGCCTGTTCGGGAATATGGCTGTCGCGCGGGGCAAAGCGCCGCACCCGTTCGCGCCCCAGCCGCGTCGAC
The DNA here is from genome assembly GCF_010450875.1 of Sphingomonas insulae. Classification (NCBI taxonomy): domain Bacteria; kingdom Pseudomonadati; phylum Pseudomonadota; class Alphaproteobacteria; order Sphingomonadales; family Sphingomonadaceae; genus Sphingomonas; species Sphingomonas insulae. The sequence goes on along the minus strand of NZ_CP048422.1, from coordinate 545,683 downwards.
AATTGGTCGACCAGCTGCGCGACCTGATCCTGTCTCGCCGCGCCTCCTTCCAGCCGCAGCTGCGCGGCATCGAGTCGCTCGGCAAGCGCCACGTCAAGCCGGATCAGGTCGTAGCCATATCCCGGATCGAGCGGATCGGCGAGCGTATCGATCCGTTCGGCGAACAGCCGCATCAGCAGCGGTACGTCGCGCGTCGGCATGCCGGTTTCGATGCGCAGCGACTGGATATGCCCGTCGCTGCGGAACAATCGCGCTTCCCAGCGTCGCCCGCCCTGATGCCGCTCGGCCAGCGTCGCCGCCGCCTCTGCTGCCAGTTCCTCGATCACGTCGAGCGCATAATCGGTGTGTGCGATCGGTTCGGCAAAGCGGCGCTCGACCGCCACCGGCGCCACCCGCACCCGCGCCCGTACCGGCGCCTTGTGATCGCCCGACAGCCGCCGCACCGCGGTCGCCGCCTCCTCGCCGAAGCGCGCGGCGATTCCCGCCAGCGGCCGCGCCATCACGTCGCCGACCGTCTTCAGCCCGGCACGCGCCAGCGCCACCGTCGCGTCGTCGTCCAGTTCCAGCGCCACGACGGGCAAGCGCTTCACCGCGCGCGACTCGTCGGGTGCGGGCGCGCCGGCATAGCGTGCGAGCGCACGCGCAATCTCGGGCGTGTCGCCGAAGGCATGGCGCGCCAGGATCCCGCGCCGCGCCATCCGCGCCTCGACATCGGCCGCCAGCGGCCGTTCCCCCTCGAAGGCGTGGATGCACCCCGCGATGTCGATCACCAGCGCATCGGGCGGCATCAGCGCGACCGTCGGGCTGTAGCGCGTGCAGCCGTCCGCCAGCCGCTCCAGCCAGTCCATGTCGGCATGTGGATCGGCGGGAAACACCTCAAGCTCCGGCACCCGCGCACGTGCATCGGCAAGCGTCAGCCCCGGCCCCAGGCCGGCGCGCGCCGCCGCAAGGTCAGTGGCGGTCAGCCGCACGGCGTTGCCGATCGTCTCGGTAAAGGCGACCGGCGTCTCACCCCGTCCGGCGAACAGGTGCGGCCGGGTGGCGCGCAGCCGCTCGATCGGAAGCCACGGAAAGACCAGCGCCAGATAGCGACGCTCCACGGAAACTCTTGGCATCACGATCCCATTCCACGCGCCAGCGCTGCCCCGCGGGGCCTCCACGTCGGCGCAGACATTCGACGTCGAAGGCGGGCATGCCGGGCGCACCCGCTCCCCCGCCCTGATCCAGTGCTATCGACGGCACGGCGGTTACGCCCCAGCGCGTTGTCGCGGCGCTCGGCGTCGGTTGCGCCCCGATGCGCAGCGACAGGATGGTGACGCCAGAGGCCTCGGCGGCCAGCACCAGCCGCCGTGTCGCGGTAAGGTCGAATCCCGGCGCTCGGCCGACGCTTTCGACCAGCACGGTGCCAAGGCCGGCGCAGCGTGCCGCATCCGCCGCCGCGCGCAGCAGCGCCGTATCGTCGGCGACGACGCCCAGCACCAGCGAATCGGCGGCGAGGCCCAATTCGATCAGGCCGATCGCATGCAGCCGGCCCTGGCTACGCTCGCATGCCTCGGTGCGCAGCCACAACAGCGGCATTGCCCCCGCGGCGAGTGCGGCGGCGATGCCGAAGCCGGCACCACTCGGCCCATCGTCGTCCTCTACGGCATAGATATCATGCAGTTGCGCCCGCCCCAGACCGTCCGTCAGCCAGGCGTCGGCCGGCGCGGCCACCGCTTGCGCGGGATCCGTGCCGGCGGCAAGGCGCCGCAACTGGGCGATCAGGGCAGACGAGTCGGACATACATGTTCTTGTAATGTTCTATTTATCGAGTCGCCAAGCCTGAATCGTGTTGCTGTATTTTTGACTTAGGGGTTGCGGCCCTCAAAACACGCGGTTAAGAGCGCCCCTCACCCACCGACCAGCCGGTCGGACAGGCGCCAGAGCGGGCGTAGCTCAGGGGTAGAGCACAACCTTGCCAAGGTTGGGGTCGAGGGTTCGAATCCCTTCGCCCGCTCCAGCGACTTCCAAACCATTGGAAGTCCTCGCAAAACCGTCGAAGCGACGGTCCGGCACCAAGATCGTCCCCACTGATCGTCTACACAATGATGCCGGTCGAGGTGTCTCAACTCCTCGCAAATGCTCGGGAAACCGTGGTCAGGGCGTCTACACAAGGCGTCTACACAATCGACCGATTGGGCTCTGCTCGAAGCGTGGCATTTTCCATTATCGACGACGGGTGCCGACCGTCCTCCTGACGGTATGGGGAGGTCGGGAAGTGTGGCGTTCGCTCGACACCGATAGTTATGCGATGGCGCTTCGGCGCATTCACCGGGTCGCCGCTGACGTCGAAGCCGAGTTCGAGCAGGCCCGCTGTTCAATCGGTCGCGCGGTCGATCCCAAGCTGCTCGCCACCACGGATGGCGATCCGGCGATTTCGATGCCATCGACTTCGATTGTCTCGCCGCCCGCACCGCCGCCGAGCACGCGCACCATCGGCGATGTCTATGATCGCTTCATAGCCGATCCAAAGCATCAATGGAGCAAGCGCACACAGATCGCGCACGCGACGACCCGAAAATGGGTCATCGAAGTGTTCGATGAAGACACGCCACTCACTGATATTACGCGCGAAGGTTGTCGCGACTTCGTGGCCCTCCTGCGAGAGATGCCGAGAAGCGCGCATCAGCGGTACCCGGACATGACGGTCAGGGAGGTGATCGCTGCCGCAAAGATAAAGGGCGAGCGCCGCCTGATCAGCACCGCGAACCTCAACGCCTACATCAATCGGTTTGGAGGAGTGATGAACTGGGCGATGAACGAGGGCTATCTCGATCGTAATCCGCTCAAGGGGCTCAAGCTTCCCGACCCGGTGAGGAAGCGCGACAAGCGCAACCCCTTCTCGCCCGAACAGCTTCGGCGCATCTTCAATGCGCCGATCTACACTGGATGTCGGGACGACATGAACGGCTATGCCGTCCCCGGCGACCAGCGCCCCCGCCGTGCTCGATTCTGGGTGCCGTTGATTGCCTTATTCAGCGGGCTGCGGCTCAATGAGATTTGCCAGCTTGAGGTTTCCGACATTCCCGAGATAGACGGAATCCCGTGCTTTCGCGTGGCCTCTGGAGTTAGCCTGACTGGCGATGAGAAACGCGTGAAGACGAACGCGAGTGAGCGCATTGTGCCGGTTCACGACGAACTGGTCCGGTGCGGTTTTCTGGCGTTCGCTGTCTCTCAACGCCTATGCGGCGAAACGAACCTGTTCCCGGAGCTTCCGTTCGGCCATCTGGGTTACCGCTCCACTACCATATCGAGATGGTTCACGCGCTTTCTTGAAAACGCCGGAGCCGCTGCGCCGCTGACCTGCTTTCACAGCTTCCGGCACAACTTCCGCGACGGATTGCGCGAGGCGAAGATTGATCGCGATGTCGCATTCCTGCTCGGGGGCTGGACGACCGATGGCAAGGGGACCGTTGTGGCCGACAACTACGGCAGCGGATATCACCCGCGCGCGCTGGCCGAGGCGCTGAATGCCGTGCGGTTCCCGGTGCTCAACCTCGATCACCTCGCGGTGCTCGGGCTACGAAGTGAATCGCGGGCGTGACCTACCTTACTACCGGCGATAAGCTAACCCCGAAATCAGCAACTTGCCGCACTCGATCGGGGGATCAGGATGAACAAAGTGACGGCGGCATTCGCCGCGATAGCGTGGTTGGCTACGCTCGCGCTGGCGTTTGTCATTGGACGTGAAACGGTAAGCTCGCACGCTCCCGATCCATTGCCGTCACCTACAGTCAGCGCCGCCGCTGCTGCACCGACACCTCCGCCGTCCCCAACGCCAACACCTACCGCTTCGCCGACACCGAGCTACCCTCGATACTCAAGCACGATTCCAAGCGCCTTTCGTGGGCGTTGGGATGAGATCGTCAGCGATGGATGCGCGGAACGTGAGGCCCGGTTCAATCTGTTGGCGGCTACGATGTTCAATTTTGAGGTTGAGCAGAACGTATCGAGGGTGAAGCTCTACTCGCCCACTGAGATTGACATCGACGTAACCGGCTACGACGACGATAAGAACCAGTATAATGATACATGGTCACTCAAGCTTATAGATGGTGGCAAAACACTCACGGGACGGAAGGCGGGCGCGTCTAACTTCCGCAAGTGCCCCCGCCATACAGCCTCATGAGCGAGATCACCGTCCATACTCTCATTTACACGAAAGCCGATCTCGACCGCGCCCCGCCCGATGAGCGGTTATTCTTCCTTATGGCGTCCAGCGTTGCCAACGATACCCAAATGTTCAATAAGACGCTGGCAGTGATCCTTGAACAGGACGATGCGGGGCACCGGCTCATTAACCAAGGCAACTCAGCGTTCGGGTTAATGATTCTGCGGATGCTTACTGGGCGGCTCAACGAGGCTTGGAAGCTCGTTTCTAAGTTCTCTCGCATGATCAAGGCTAATTATCAGGCCAATCTTAGCGATGAGGCCCGCGAAGGTTTCAACTCAATTCTTGCCTACTTTGGCGGCAAGCGAAGCCTCATCCTTGATGTGCGCGACGGAATGGCGTTCCATCATCTACCTGAGCACGTCGAGGCGGCTTATCAGTCGCTCGATCCCGACGCGGATATCGGCGACTACCTACACCGGAGCATTGGAAACACGCTTTTCTACACCATTGAAATGCTACAGTATGAGACGTTAAAAAATCTCGCTGGCATGGGTAATCATATAGCGGCGCTTCATCAGCTAATCACCGACACTCGCGTTCAGACGGTGAACTTCAACTCTTTTATCTTCGGCTTCACCCTTGAGTTTGCTAAGCGCTATCTGCCGCACGCCCTCGATAGGCTTGCCGATGAGGCAGAAACTATTCCAGTGCCGCGCTTCGATGAGCTAAGCCTCCCCTATTTCTCACTCCTACCGGGTGCGAAATGATCGCTGAGGGCACTATCGATTGGGCCGGTCGCCACCCGCAAGGGCAGGTTCACGGCAAACCCCTCCATGATGTCACCAGCGACATACACGAATGGATAAGACAGGTTCGCGGCGGCATCATGGCTGGCGCGTTCGCGGTTGAGCGGATGCTTAGCGCGGCGATCATTCATTACTTTCTTGGCGGCAGGATGCGCGATCTTGAGGTTCAAGAGGCGTTCGATGAGGGCATCCTTCAGCGCCTGACGTTTGAGCGCCGCATATCGCTGGCGCTCATCATCGCCGCTAATTTTCTTGACCCTGCCGATTACAAAGATTTTGACGGAAAGCTCACGTCACTTCGCACCTTACGGAACGCGATGGCGCACAACCCCTTTTGGTTTCATCCTGAGTTTGATGATCAAGGCACGCTCATCAACATCGTGCCTGTGATAAAGCGCGGTAGGGCCGTGGTGCCGCTCACGACGGCGTTTATCGAAGAGCAGAATGAGGAGATCAAGCGCACGATCGACCTCGCCCAACGGCTTGTCGTTGCCGTTGTAGAGAAAGTTCAGAGCGAGTTCGTCGCCAACCTCCTGCCCGGTGACAGCACCCTATGACGATCAAACAAGACGCCGCGCGCGAAGCCGTCATAACCTTGGGGCTCCTTACCCCCGATGCCATTCCGACGATCGCAAGCCTGCTTGCCAACGATCTCAGTGAGCATCCCCGCGCGATTGCGACCCACTACCGCAAGGAGGGTGAGCAGATATCCGATGCCGAGAAGAAGTCGCTTGGCATTCGCCGCAATGGCTTCCTCTCACGCGCCGCGCTTGCCGAGATTACACCCGCTGGCCTCGCCGAGCCGCTGGCGGCGCATGAGATCACCCTTCTACGCGCCACCTTCACCCGGTTACGCCATGACCGCGTTGCTCAGGGCGAAGCGATGCGTGCTCATGCTGGACGCGGCTTCGTCGGATACCTTCACGACACGTTACATCGTGAATGCCCCGCCTGTAATCGCCTTGACGGACTGGTGACGGACGCGGCGAACGCCAAGATCATGCCGCCAAGCGATTGCGTGCCGGGTTGCTCGGCAAATTACGGGATAGGGCCTAAGATCGATTGGTTTGCGGATATCGACTGAGCATCAAGGGGATCATAGATGCGTATCATGGGCGCGTCGTTGGCGCTGAGCTTCATGCTGGCCGGTTGTGGCGGCTCTGAGGAGGAACCGGACGCATCCACAACGAAGACGGCGCAGTCGCCCGTTGTCGCCGAATCTATAGATTTTGCCGACAAGGATTGCGCCGCTCAGGGGCTTCCAATCGCGCTGGTGCTCAAGAACAACGGTTCGGAGGCAACGCGCTCAGTGTCATGGCACTTCGCCGTCAACCGGGTGAACCACTCCGACAACCTAACCGGCCTCGACATGGCGACGCCATTCACGGACGCGAACCGGCGAACCGATCGGATCATCGCACCCGGCGAGAGTTTCAAGGTTTGCTCATCCGCGCCAAGTATCGAGGGCTACGCACCCGATTCGAAGGAACTGGAATATCGAGTGATCCTCGATACAAAGTGAGCGCTTGAGATACCGGGGGATGGATAGGATGCGTTTCATTGCTGCGCCATTGGCGCTGAGCTTCATGCTGACGGCTTGTGGTGGCTCACCGACGCCGACCTCGCGCAACGACGCCGAAACCGGCGATATCGGCAATCTCATGAGCGATCCGTTTGCGAACGGGACACCTCCCGCCACAACGGTGGCAGCAACCACACCCTACGCCGTGGAGGCATGTAAGGCCGCGATAGCCGCGCTCAACGGGCGCGATCCGGCGACGATGAAGGGCAAGAAGCTCGCCGACGATCTCGTTCACGTCTCCTATATCCGCCCCGATGACGGGAAGCGCTGGCAATCGCGGTGCCGCATCGATGATGCGAACCACCTTACGTGGGCTCAGTTTGACGCTTTCGGCGACGGGCAGCAAGGCCGCTGGCGCACTGAGGATACCGTTGAGTTTAGCGTTGAAGGGAAGAGCCTTCATGTGAAAGTTTCGACTGAGGGCGAGCTTATGAGCGATGAAACTTACCCGCTTTCAAAGCTGAGTTAAGCCGGTGCGCGGATCGATGCTGAGCCCCAAATTCGACCAACTTGCGTGGATCGAGCCGTGCAGTGATACCTGACCACGGTTTCCCGAGCATTTGCGAGGAGTTGAGACACCTCGACCGGCATCATTGTGTAGACGATCAGTGGGGACGATCTTGGTGCCGGACCGTCGCTTCGACGGTTTTGCGAGGACTTCCAATGGTTTGGAAGTCGCTGGAGCGGGCGAAGGGAACTCAACAGGGCGCTTTTGAGCACCATCGTCGTGAGCCTGGTTCGACGCTGTGCGGAGGGCTTTTAAGCGTTGTTCGAGGCGTGCATTTATGGTCCGGATCGACAGTCCTGGTTCATCGTCCTGGAGAGCATTCAGAAGCACTGCTGGTGTGTCGGAAACTTGGCTCATGCTGGTCTCACGATGCGGCGGGCTGTGGCGGGCGATGGTGGGGCGTCAGGTTGGGTCCGGGGAATGATGTCACGCCGAGGTCGGGCCATGTGATCCACCGTTTGAGACCATCGCGCTGTATTGCGGCCTGAACAGCATGGATGATCCACTCCCGACACGCGTCTGTTGGCGCGTCAGCTTCATCGAGAGCATCGGGGTGGTGGAAATTCGAGGTGTTGATGTTGACCTCGGCTGATGTTTCACCGGTTTCGATGTGGGGGATGTGCCATGCGATGACGGCGGGTGCGGCTCGGATCGAAATTCGCACTGGATTTGCCACTTCGATCTCCACAAAGATGACCCGATGACGAAGGGGACGACTGAGACCGGCTATCGGAACCGCAATGGCCAGATCGTCATTCGCAGGACGGACTTGTCGGGCAACGACCACAACCAGATGACCTACGTTCTACGTTGTGACGGCTGTGGTCACGAGTATGGTTCGAACGGCTCCGACATCTTCCAGCGACGCTGCCCGGCCCATGGGGGTGCTGCGGGCTTACCAATATCCTCCTAAATCATCCGACGAGAAGATATCCTCGCAGGCGGTGTGGAAGCTTCCGTGTATACGGATCACGTAGCTCTCGTGCCTTTGCGTCCCAGACCATCCAGTGATGATATTCGTCGCCATCATCGTTGAGCATGACGAAGACGAGTGCATCACCGGTAAGGTCGTCCAAGACGGTTGAGCCGAATGGTTTTCGACGGCCTGCGTCAGGCTGTCGGCCAAGCTTTACGAGGGCCTGACGTGACCCCAGTCTTTCATCCAGCTGCGACCAGAGACCGACCGGTGTTGTTGCGCATGAGCGCAGTTGAAGCAATGGGCGGGGTTAACCCCGCCCATTGCTGTTCGAGCCCGGCAGCGAACGCAGCCGGGGTAGCGTAGCCTAGCGACGAGTGCGGCCGCTCGGTGTTGTAGTCGTCGACCCAGCGCGCCAGGATCGAGCGGGCCTGGCGAACCGTGAAGAATAGCGTCTCGTTGAGCAGCTCGTCGCGCATGCGACCGTTGAAGCTCTCGACGAACCCGTTCTGCGTCGGCTTGCCCGGCGCGATGTAATGCCACTCGACGCCCGCGTCGCTGGACCAGGCAAGCACCGCGTTCGACGTCAGTTCGGTCCCGTTGTCGCTGACGATCATCTTTGGCCTGCCACGTTCCGCGATCAGATCGGTCAACTCGCGCACGACCCGCCGGCCCGAAATCGACGTGTCCACCACTGCCCGAAGGCACTCGCGCGTCACGTCGTCGACGATGTTGAGCACGCGGAACCGTCGGCCAGTGACGAGCTGGTCGTGCACGAAGTCCAGGCTCCAGCGCTGGTTGGGGAGCGCCAGCACCGGCGCAGGTGCCCGCGCGCCACCGGCGCGCCTTCGTCCCTTCCGGCGCCTGACCGTCAGCCCTTCCTCACGGTAGAGCCGCTGGGTCTTCTTGCGGTTGATCGTGATGCCGTCCCGGCGCAGCAGGATGTGCAGCCGTCGATAGCCGAACCGTCGGCGCTGCTGCGCCAGCTCGCGCAGACGCGACCGAAGGTCGCCATCATCTGCCCGGCACGAGCGATACCGCATGCTCGTGCGGTCCGCCCCGACGACAGCACACGCCCGCCGCTCGCTCATCCCCAACGTCGCCTGGAGATGCGCAACCGCTTGTCGCTTCGCGGCGGGCGTCACCACTTTTTTGACAGCAGGTCTTTCAACCCCGCGTTGTCCAGCATCGTGTCCGCAAGCAGCCGCTTGAGCCGCGCGTTCTCCTCTTCAAGCGACCTCAGACGCTTCGCGTCAGATACCTCCAGGCCGCCGAACTTCGCCTTCCATGCATAGTAGGTCGCGCTCGACATGCCGTGCTTGCGGCACAGTTCCGTCACCACCGCACCCGCCTCGGCCTCCTTCAGGATGCCGATGATCTGCTCTTCCGAAAACTGCTTCCGCTTCATTCCGTCCGTCCCTTCGAGGGGCCGGTCTCTAGGTCCAGGTGGATGAAGAAACGGGGGTCACGTCAGGCATCACGAAGGGCGTTCGTCTTCGTCTTTCCCACTCTCTTACCGTTGGGGAAGATGGCCTCGAGAGCTTTGTCATAAGCTACATCGGCGAGCATCGCGACACAGGCGACCCCGCAGTCGCATTCACCCCTCTGCTTGACGGTTTTCATGCAGCCAGCGCCCGGTAAACCGACGCGCGCCCAATCTTGAGGCGCTTGGCGATCTCGGTCGCGCCCAACCCCTCGGCCCGAAGCTGGCGAACATCGTCCTGGCTGATCGTGGCGGGCCGGCCCTTGTAAACATCACCTCGGGCCTTCGCGGCGTCGATGCCCCTGCGCTGCCGCGCCTTGATGAAGTGCTTCTCCATCATGCCAATCATGCCAAAGATGGTCAGCATAACCTCAGCCATCATGTCCGTGCCATCCAGCGTGATGGCCGGATCATAGATACGCAGGATTGCACTACGCTCGATGACGCGCTTGCCGATGGTGAGCAGATCGCCGGTGTCACGAGCGAGACGGTCGGGATGAAGGGCCAGAAGTTCATCGCCGGGTTCGAGCAGCCGGATTGCCGCCTCAAGCTGGGTCCGACCGTCCAGGGAAGATCCATTACCAATGTCGCTGAACACGACCACAGCACCAAGGCCTTCCAGCTTGGCCTTCTGGGTCTGAACGTCCTGGTCGTCCGTGCTCACCCTCGCGTAACCCAGCGTCTTCCCCATACCGACCGCCTTAGCCCTTAGCCGGAACGGTCTTCTCGACCTCCACGCAACGGAACTTCTGCGCCCGGAAGTCTTCTCCGGCCTTGTTGGTCATAAGTTCGCCGACCCGCCTGCACTCGACCTCGGTCGAGATGTTGTCGATGACGAATGCGCCAGTGCCCTGGTTTTGCAGCGTCATCATCAGCAGAACCCAAACCTTTACCGTCAGCATCTATACCCCCATTGTCTCATTTGCTTCTTAGACAGACTCGCTCCAGCCGTCTCTGAAGTCAAACGCCACCCACTCGGGACGCGGACGATGTCTCACTGATTGTGCCAGATAGGGTTACCCAAACGGGGCTCACACGGACACGAGCAGAGGGGACGACTGCTTCATTTGGAAGCGCGAAGCCGGCAGCCTTCAAGTCTCATTGGACTGAACGCCGTCGTTCAGATCGTCCGTCCATCGGCGGATTTGTTCATTTTGACACTCGAGCATCGCGTCGATCCTCGCCCTCGCGTGACGATCACCCTTGATCCACTGGCGCGCGATGTCGGCGGCTGACGCCCGGTAAATGCGCGATTTCGGTAAAGCATCTGTTTGGTCCGGGGTGTCTGTCATGATGTATTTAGCCGCTGGCCAGGTTGGATCGAGGGTTTTCACGTTGCGGCGGGGCCAGATGGATTCAACCATCCTGGTCTTCCTCGTCGTCCTCGTCGTAGAAGCCGACCCGGCTGGTAAGATCGCGAAGGGCCTCCCAGCGGCCTGGTGCTTTCTGGCGATCGCACCTCTCGAAGACTCCGTGGCTCGCGAGATACTCGAGAACCTCCGATCGGACCGCTGCACTCACGTTGCGGTTCTGTCGCCCATAAGCGCTCTCGAACATCCATTCTCCTCGGCGATTGAGCAGATGAACCACGACGTGCTGATCAACGTGTTCAAACTCGGCAAATGCCGCCTTCCCCTCCAGGACTGCCGCGAGATAGCGCTCGGAGCAGTTCCGAAAGCGCAAAGCCGACGCCTTCAACGCGTGGCCGTCTTGAATCGGCGCGTAGAAAGAGCTTGGCGGGACGGGGTGGCTCGGGAATGTCGTCTTCAGCGCCCAGCGCCGCCAGAACGCACTCAACTGCGAGCGGCTTTCGACTTTCACCAGCGCTCCGGTCAATGCGTCGCGATCAACGTTCGCACTGACGAGCAGATCGATGAGGGAGAGCGCAGATGTGACGTAATCGACATCACGCATGATCACCGCGAGCCGCCCATAAGCCAGATCTTCGGGAAGGCGCTTGAGCACGCGCAGCCTCGTGAGATCGATCTTGCCGATCTGCCCCAGTGCAGAAGCCAGCATCTGGTGGGGAGGGTTGGTCAGCAAGTCATGGAGGTAGCGGTAAAACCGGGGCTCGTGCGGCTGCCCCCCGGCTCGCGCCAGGGCTGGGCGCAGCCCCACAGGAACCTTACCAAAGGCTTCGATGAGAATGTGCTGATGGTCCGCTTTGAGTAGCAATTGGGCATGCTCGGTCATAGCCGAGCTTTCCATCACATCTACCTGAGGCATGCGCATGGCAAAATACGCGGCGATGACCTGTCGGCGCTCGTCGCTCGCACGAAAAAAGTAACCCGCGAACCCCATCGAGTGACGATCGAGTTCAACGGCAATATCTAGCGTCCATCCTTGGACTGATACAATTGATTTCATAAAGCGCTCCTATCTTCGTAGGAGCGGCTGGCCTTCTCGTGCGACTGTCTTCATGGACCGTATTATATCCGAGATTTGCGGAAAGCGGAAGAACGCGGTTTACCTGCGGCCTTTGCGCCGCCTCGCGATCTCACGTCGTGCATCGTCTCTCGCCTGCCGCACTTCGACGGGTATGGCTCCGGCGGGAAGTGCCGTGCTCGTGGTCGGCTTGCTACCCCGAGCCATATCCCGGTCAATCCGAAGTTCGACTTCCCGATCCGTCAGGTCGGGGCGCTGGTCCAATAGCTCTATCCGCTTACGTTGCCTTATCTCTCCCACTGAGATTGGAATATTCTCTACCCGGTTACGAGCCTTCATCGCTTGGACGATGTAACTTGAGCAAGTGCATCTGAGACGTGGTGGTTTTTTCATAGACGTATATTAGAGTTTCGGATACTCGTGAGTCTATATCTTCGACGGTTAGGCTAACTACGTGTTACCCACTCGCTCTAAAGAATACTCGTCATTATGATCTCGCGCCATTTTGTCCCGAGCCCGCTTTAACCTCTGCCGCTCGCGAGCTTGCGCCCGCTTTAGATCATTTTTTGCGGCCACTTCTGCCTCGGTCAGTTCACACTTTGGTCGGCCCGCCTTCGAATCGTATTTTTCGTCAATAAACCCAAGGTCCACCGGCAATAGTTCGACATCGATATATCCAGCATTAGAGAACATATCGAAGAGATAGTTGGCCTGGCCACTGTCGTATACGTATACATGCACCTCCCGTGAGGACGATGCGTCTCGGATGGAAGATCGCCCAACGAACTGATAGATTGTTTCATACTCGCGCGTTTCGATCGCCGTGTTGGGATCTATTCCGCACGCTTCTAGAATCTGGCACTCAGCAGGTTCGGGCTTTGCGGTGTAGAGAGCCGTTACCGCATCGACGTGTTGGTAGCGGTTGGAGCCCGCTTGCCGGGGAGCAAGCTTTACGCCGGGCATACGAGGGAGTGATGCTTTGTCGGCTTCATTACACATCCAAATGTGTCCATCGCTACCTCTGGATCGGGCGATCCATTTTGAAATTACCTCGAGGTTTCGCTTTCCCCTGACCGTATTGAACAGCCCCCGAGTCGCACGATGCGCCCGTGCAAAGAAGTGGATTTTCATCAATCGCCGGACAAACGTCCGGGTCGTGGGAAGTTCGTCACGCTGCCAAGCTAACTCCGGGTGCCGTGCTCGAAATACCGCATACGTCAGACTTCGATCGAATGCGTTCGCAAGAAACTTCACGCGTCGGAAGGATCCTAATTTCGCGGGGGACCAAAACGACGCCCAACGCCAACGTGGGTCCTCTGCCAGAGCATCCCACGCACATATATCCGCGAAAACGTCATATTGCGGACTCGCCACCCGGCGATGGAATGTCGCGAGGGCCGTGGCGAGGCTGTCGCGGCGAAAATCGGCGGTGGTCGCCTTGCTGGCTTCTCCAAGAACGACCCCGTTCAAATTGTCACCTGGGATGATCTGGAAATGGTCCCCAAGCCATTGCCATGTGAGCGCACTGGCTACAGATTTACTTTCGAAAACCGAAGGCACCTCATCGATGACGAGGTTCCATTTTTGAAATCCCGACAGATCCGCGTCCATCAGTCCGGCGTGGGTCACAAGAGCGATCACGTGCCCCGCTTCATACGTGCCGCACAGCGCCTCAATCTGCGCCTTTACCGATGGACCTCTCTTCGCCTCCATCATGCTTGCGAGGGATGAAGAGATCTCGACGATCTTTGGGCACGCACTAAGCTGCGCACTGATGTCATTAAGCATGGCAAGGCGCTCGGCCATTCCATTAATAAGTTCGACCGCCAAAATGTATAAACCTGAATGTCGGAGCATGTTATCGCACTCAGCATAGGTCTTACCTGCCCCTGCGGCGCGTGCGTCGTAAAAGAATCTCGTCTGCACACGTGAAATGTGGGGCGTCACGCCGGCGCTACTGTAACTCTGTTCGTATTGTGTCACTATTCAATCTTCTACTGTATAGGATTAAAGCGTGACATCACGATCTAATCCTTTCTGTAGCACTGACGTAGTTGGTGGACGGATCAGAAGTCGATTTGTTTGTCAGAGCGACATCGCCTCAGCGCTCATGGCGCGGTTCGATGGGCGCAGCGGCGCTGTGACAATCGAATTGCGGCTGACGCGTGGGCGGGTGCAAGTCGCCTGAGGGCGGCTTCGCCCTACGATCATCTTATGAGAAATGAACTGCGAACCGCTCTTGCGATCGGTCCACAGGCATCAAGCGAGTTCGACGCCATGGCGTTGCCATCACCTCGACTCGCTTGGCTGCCGCCTACTTCGTTCCCGCCCAAGAAGGACAATAGAACAGGCGCGAAGCGCCGCCGGAAATAGTAGCGCGACGTGACATCCCAACCTTTACGGTGCCGGTCTGCATGATCAAAAGCCAGCAGGGTTAGGCGATCGATGGCCAGTGGTCCGGACGCTCTCGGCGAGGTGCAAACCATGCTCCCGGTACAGTCTTGGTGAACGCATCGATCTCATGTTCCGTTACCCCAAACATCACGACCATGAGCGCAAATGGAGCTTGGTTGCCCTTGCCGCTGAGAGTTCCGAACGACAGTCGCCCTCGCAGGATCCAGATGTCGGCATGGTGGCGAAGGGTCGTGTGATAATAAGGCGCGTCGAGGCGAGCGGGCACGAGCGCAACGACCTTGCGGACGTTTCCACAACGAACTTGGTCCTCGGCCCGCCGAAGCCAACGAAGCAGGCCGGAAAATGGCGGATTTACATATGCGAAGTCGCCGCTCCAATCGTCCGTGAGACCATCACCACCATCAGCAAGCGTGATCTTGCGACCCGCAAGCACGGGGGACTGCGCGTGACCGCATGGGTCGAGATCGGGAATACCAAAAGCGGTGTAGACCCGCTCAAGGAACTCTGGGGGAGTGAATCGAACGTCTCGCTCGGTTAAAGGGTCGAGCGCCCAAAAGGCCCGCGTGGAAGGTTGTCTGGGGCGGGCGTCGGGGGCGAGGGCACGCAGCATCTTCAGGGCGCTGGCAACAGTTCCTTGGCCACCCTCAACAGCCGCGATGGTGGCAGGCGAAAGCCCCGCCCGTTTCCCCAGATCGGGTAGAGACCATTTTCGCCTAATGCGTGCCGCTCGGAGTTGCTGCGGTAGGGAAGCCGCGTGACCGACGCCAGCAAGGTGAAGATCCAACGCGACCATCGTGGCGACAAGGGTGGGCACATTTCCGATGCCAACTTCTAACCGTTTGATCGACTGAACATCGACCTGGATCGTCGCCGCAAGCTGTTCGCGCGTCAGCCCCTTTCGATTGCGAGCTTCCCGCAGATATTGAAGCAACATAAGACCCCGGTAGGGATCAGATTTTGCACGGACAAGGGGGCCGTGCTCAGCGGGGAGGCGCACCCGAGGATGCGGGTGCGCGCCCAACCTCACGTCGCTCGCACTGCAAGACCTCTTGCATCACACTCGGTAACCAGGTGGCGCGCATGATCTACAGGGTCCTCGTCTACGATCGTCGCTCCACGCGTCGCGACCGCAAAGAAATCTCCCTCGATTTGTGATGGGGGCGTGGCCTTGGTGTCAATGTCAGCCGTAACCGACCAAATACCGCCGTCAGCAAGCCGAAAGAAGCCAACACGAAGTTCGTGTTGTTGATTTTCACACTCTGCCAATTTTTCACTGGAGCGATGGGGCGCAGCCGCTACAAAACCCTGCCTGACGTATGCGGCTGCGTCACGAATAGTAAAGCCCTTTATTACAAGCGCCGCAATCGCGATCGTATCATTGTACGAAAAAACCTCCTTGATGCCTCGCCTGCTCCTTCCGCATCCAGAAAATGCGAATAAACCTACGTCGACGCGATTGGTGCAGTGATGTGCAATCGCTGGTTCGAGATAGCTCTTTAAATCTCGAGAGAGTGTGATCATGTCTTCTACTCCGAAAACCCAAAATTGGATTCACGTCTCGTAGATGGCTGATGATCCTAAAGTCGATATTTCTTGAATGCGTAAGTTCTACAGAAGGGTGATTGCGGCGACCCCGACAGACATCCACGCCGATGGTGAAACTGCTTAATCCAGGAAATTGGCGGAAATTGTTGACTGATTTCTGTCGAGCCAGTCCATTGGCTCCATGTAATTCGGCATGAGCGTTCCGAGCAACTGCCAAAAGGCAAGCTTGTGGGAGCGATGCCGAAGGTGCGCCATTTCGTGCACGACGACATATTCCAGCACTTTTTTTGGCGCAAAAATCAGGTGCCAGTCGATGATGATGTTGCCGTCTTTCCCGCAGGAGCCCCAGCCGCCCGCGAGTTCGGTGATGCGAACGGAGCGAGGGCTTAGATTAAAACGTCGACCGTAGGCCGCAGCGATCGCCCGCACGTCGCGTCTGGCGCGCTGCTTAAGCCATAGCTTTAATTCAGTGGCGACGAGCCGATCGGGATCGGCATCCGCCCACGCGGGCAGGTTAACCTGGAAGCCGTTTCGATAAGCGATCTCGATCCTCTCGGCATCGGTGCGCCGGACGGTGAGCGGCATTTTGCGGCCACGATACGGTATCTTCGAACCGGTCATGAACCGGGGCACGGCATGGCGGCTGGCTTCGATGCGTTCCATGTCGCGCATCGTATTGAACAGCCATTCGCGCTTGCGGTTGAGAAAGCGCGCGATGTCGTTGTCGCCGTCGGTGGCGAGAGCCATCACTTCGACGTGTCCGGGTGCGACCGTAATTCGACGCTCCGTGACGCACGCGCTGCGGCGAAGCTCGTAGGCGATCTCGGCCCGGCCAATCTGTATCGTGGGCATCAGGCCCCGCCGCCGTAGGCGTTGACCGCGAACTCCTCGACCTTCTCACGGATGGTCTTGGTCTCGCCGATGGCATGTTCGGTTAGGATGCGGCGGACCTGCTGGCGCAGCGACCGGAGGTAGGCTTCCATGTGCGCGAAGGCGGGCTGGGTCGCGGCGGCATCGGCATAGATCGCGCCGATGGCGATGGCGGCGGCCTGCAAGGTCTCATGCGCGGTGTCAGGGGCGATGGCCTCCATGATGCGTAGGATCGAGAAGGCGTTCTCGTCCATGCCGAGATCGGCGTGCGTGCCCTGCTCGGCCTGAATGTCGCCGGTCAGGCCTTTGAAATTGGCCAAGCCATCGGCGGCAGCGATCTGGCCGGCCTCGAAGCGGCGGATGATTTCCAGCACCCGTTCGGAAAAGCGCCCATACTGCGCGGGGTTCTTGTCCACCAGTTCGCGGGTAACGCGGCGAAGCTCGGCGGACTTGCGCACGAACGCCTCCTGCAACTCGGCTTCGGACTTCTCGTCCGTGTCGAAGTCGTCGGCAAAGTTGGGATCGGTCAGGTTGCGCAGCCGGATCGTGGTGGACAGGCCGGTGACGTGAACATGCGCTTCCAGCATGTCCCTGATCTTGCCGCTATAGCTGCGGTGATCGAGGCTCTCGTCCTTGGCGATGGCCTGCGTGGCGAGGCGCAGGAACGCTGCCGCCCACTTCACCTCGGCGGTGAAGTCCAGGATGGCGGGATCTGGCGACAGGTCGGCATAGACTTTGATGAAGGTCCGAGTGAGGCGCTGGAGATCGAACCATTCGTCCTCGCGGCCCTCGGCGGCGATGGCGGCAGCCGCGTAGGCGGCGGCCTTCTCGTCCATGCCGTCCAGCCCCATCGCGCGCTTCTGCGTGCGGTAGCGGGCGTGGGCTTCCTTGAGGTCGTTTCCCAGCACGGCGATGTCGCGCAGCGCGTTCTCCACGTCGTCGGCACGGTAGGACTTGAGCGCCTCGTCGAGATGGGTGGTGACGCCGATGTAATCGACGATCCGGCCATTGGGCTTCTCGATCTCGCCGCCATCGGGCTTCTTTATCGAGCAGGTGCGGTTGGTCCGGGCGATGGCTTGGAGCAGGTTGTGCTCCTTCAACGGCTTGTCGAGATACATGACGTGCTCGATGGGCGCGTCGAACCCGGTAAGCAGCTTGTCGCACACGATCAGGAAGCTGGGCTGCGCTCCGTATGCCTTGAACCGCTTCTTGACGTCCTTCTCGCCCTCCGCGTCGAGATAGAACGCCTCCAGCCCGTCGCGGAGCGCTTGCACTTCCACGTTCTCGCTGGGCTTGTTGTCCTCCTGGCTCTTGGAAAAGACGCAGGCGATCATCTCGTCGGCCTGCGACCGCGCAGCTTCGGCATCCGTGCCGCCGCGCACCAGATCGGCGGCGATCACCCCGGCAAGCGCGGCGCGGTAGAGGATCACCGCCTCGCGATCCACCACCACAATCTGCGCCTTGAAGCCGTCCGGCTGGCACACCTGCTTGAAGTGCTCCCATATGTCGAGGGCGATCAGGCGGATACGTTCGGGGTGCTTGGCGATGGTCGCCAGCGTCAGCCCCTTGCGTTTCAGTTCCTCGCGCTTGTCGTCGGGCAGATCGACGAACCAGCGGTCGAACAGGATGTCGATCTCGGCCTCGTTGATCGACCAGTCGGCTTTCCGGCCCTCATAGAGGATCGGCACCGTCGCCCCGTCGCGCACCGCGTCGTCGATGCCATACTTGTCGAGATAGCCTTCCCCAGCGATGCTGAACCGGGCGTAGGTGTCCTTGTCGGTCGATTTGATCGGCGTGCCGGTGAAGCCATAGAAGTGGGCATCGGGCAGCGTCGCTTGCAGGAACGCGCCCAAGTCCTTCTCCTGCGTGCGGTGGCATTCATCCACCAGCACGATCCAGTTGGCCGAGTTGGGGATTGCCTCCTTCGATCCGGCGAACTTGAAGATGGTCGAGAGCAGGATTTGCCCGTTGCCGCCCCGGTTCACCGCCTCACGCAACGCCGCCACCGATCCGCACTGCGCCGGATTGGGTAGGCCGCAAGCGACGAAGGTGTTGCTGATCTGGTTGTCGAGGTCGATCCGGTCGGTCAGCACAAGGATGTTCGGGTTGGTGAGGCTCGGCGCGTCGAGCGTGAGATGGGTTTTCAGCTTGAGTGCGAGGAACACCATCGTCAGGCTCTTGCCGCTGCCCTGCGTGTGCCAGATCAGGCCCTTGCGGTGCTCGCCTGCTGCAACGCGCTCAACGGCCTTGTTGACCGCGCGGAACTGCTGGTAGCGGCAGACCTTCTTGATCTTGCGGCCCGTCTCCGGGTCCACCTCGAACACGATGAAATGCGCCAGCAGGTCGAGCAGGCGCGACGGCTCACACAGACACCACAGGTCTTTCGACAGGTCGTCCGGGAAGTCAGCGCGGGTCCGGGGCCAAGCATCCGGCCACGGGGCATAGAACTGCGCCGGACTGCCCGTCGCGCCATAGAGCGTTGCCATGCCATCGGTGACGATGTTGAAGGCGTTCGGCGCGAACAGGCGCGGGATGTCGCGCTCATACTGCTTGATCTGCTCGAAGGCTTCCTCGGCCCGCGCCGTGGCTTTCAGCGGCGACTTGGCCTCGATCACCACCAGCGGGATGCCGTTCACGAACAGCACCACATCCGGGATGCGCGGGCGCTGGGCGGCGACGCGGAACTGGCGGGTGACGTGGAACTGGTTGCGGGCGGGGTTCTTGAAGTCGATCAGTGTGATCGGGCTGTCGCGGTTTTCGCCGGTCAGGCGGCGGGAGTAGCCACCGCGCAGCTTGCGCTGCCAGTCCTCGTTGTCGGACAGGGTGGCGAGGTCGGCGTAGATCGCCTCGGCATCGGCCTCGCCGATGCCGTTGAGGTCGCGCAGCGCCGCGATTAGCACGGGCTTGAGGATCACCCGGTTCTCTTCCACTCGCATCGCCAAGGCGTCGGCTGGCGACAGTTCCTGCCAGCCCATCGCCACCAGCGCATCGAGCGCGGGCTTCTCGGCAAGGCGATACTCGCTCACGCGGGCACCCGCACGCGACCGGACAGAAGGTCGGCAGACAGCGATGCCTTCAAGGATTGGAGACCTGCAACGGCCTGTTCAGAATGATCGAGCGCAAGATCAATGTCCGCCATGGCGGTTGCGATTGCTACCTGCGTTTCCATGTCCGGCACGGGCAACGGCAAGTTGCGAACGTCCCCAACCCGAACATGCCCAACCGTTGAGCCACCGGCCAAGCGAATGAGATGCTCCTGAACTCCGGCGCTCTGGAGCGCGTAGAGCAGATAGCCAGAATGCAGATCGCTTTGACGTGGGCGATACAGCATCATGCGCTGCCCGAGGCAAACCGGCTCATTGTGCGGGACTGCACACACCTCTCCGATGGGAGCTTCGCGGGTAATCAGAACATCGCCGACTTGCGGCTTTCCGCGCTTAGTCCATTCATCGAATGACAGCGTATCGGTGCGAGCAAGGTTCACCCGGACGAAGCGCCCACGACGAACATTCATCGTCCGCACGACGGCTGGACCTTCATCCGTCATTGGCGGCGTCCTATTCTTGCAGTCAATCACGGCGTCGCACACGGTATCCGCAGCGACTACCCGCCAACCAGCAGGCAACCGCCCGAGCACTGTCGTTTCCGCTTCCTCACCTCCCGAGGCAAGAAACAACTCGGCAAGTGCAAGCTCCCGTAATGACCACAGGTGCTTGGCAGTCGCAGCGTTCAATGCGAGTGCCTCATCCACCGACCGCAGCACCTCGGCGATCCGCCGCTGCTCGTCGAGCGGGGGGACAAGCAAGGGGATGGATCGCAAATCCTTGCCATTAATCGCGTCGAAGGTGCTTCCTTGCGACAGGCGCTCGAAGACCGGGGCCAGTCCGCCAAGTGCATAGTAAAGGAAGTCATGGTCACCGTCCTTAGGGCGCAGTCCCGCCAGCCCGCGTCCGATGCAGAGCCGCTCCGGTGCGACGTTAACCTCCCCTACCGGGGCACGCACACTCAACAGAATGTCCCCGCCTTCGACGACCTTGGGGCAGTCAGCCGCAAACTGTCGAGGTTTGGGATAGCGAGCGCCGAACTCTGCATTTCCTTGGATAAACGGAAGGCCGTCTCCGTCGTCGCTTACTGTGGATGATGGGGGAGATTGCCCCATCGTAATGGAGGCAATCTCTCCAACCTTTTTGACGGCCCAAGTGTCAAGCACATCACCCGACATAGCCAAGCCTCTTGAGGTGCCCGTACATTACGGCTTCCGCCTCGTTACGCTTGGCGATCAGGTCTTGCAGTTTGGCAACCTCCGCCGCGACATCGACCGCCTCGGCATCCGCGCTGGTCTGGACATAGCGGCTGATGTTGAGGTTGTGGCCGTTGGCGGCAATCTCCTCCACCGGCACCAAACGGGCCAGCTTGTTGATGTCGGCAAATCCGTGGACGGCATCGGCCAGTGTGGCGATATGGTCGTCGGTCAGAAAGTTCTGCGCCTTGCCAGGCGTGTAGGTGGCATCGCCGTTGACGATCAGCACCTTGCCGCGCCGGTCAGTGGGCTTCTTCTTGTGGCAGATCAGCAGGGCGGCAGGGATGCCCGCTCCGTAGAACAGGTTCGGGGCCAGCCCCACCACCGCCTCGATCACGTCTGCGGCCAGCATGGCCTCCCTGATGCGGCCCTCGGCCCCACCACGGAACAACACGCCGTGCGGCACCACCACCGCCAGCACGCCGCCATCCTTGAGGCTGGCCAGCATGTGCTGGACGAAGGCAAGGTCGCCATAGCCCTTGGGCGGGCAACCATATTCGTCGCGCCCGAACGGATCGCCGTTCTGCCAGATCTCGTAGCCCCACACCTTCTCCGAGAACGGCGGGTTGGCCAGCACCCGGTCATACGCGCCGATCCCTTCCACAAACTCGCGGGCCTTGGGGTCATATCGCTTGGGCGACAGGATCGTGTCGCCCTTGGCGATGAAGGCGTCGTCCACGTCGTGCAAGAACAGGTTGATCTCGGCGATGCCCCACGTGGCGAAGTTCTTCTCCTGCCCGTAGAGCGACAGGCTGCGCGCGTTCTCGCCCCGGTCTTTCAGATACTGGACCGCCTCCAGCAACATGCCCGCCGAACCGCAGGTGGGATCGTAAACCGACATGCCGGGGCGCGGCTCGATGATCTCGATCATCAGCCGGACGATGGAACGCGGAGTGTAGAACTCTCCGCCCTTCTTGCCCGCCCCCTCGGCGAACATCTTAATGAGGTAGAGGTAGGCGTCGCCGAGCATGTCGGCGGGGACATCGACGTTGCGAAGCCGATGCTTCTCGAAATGGGCGAGTAGCTTCTCCAAAAGGGCATCGGAGAAGCGATCCTGATTGGCGAAGTCAACCGATCCGAACACGCCGCGCAGCCGTAGGTTGGCATCTTCGACAGCGGCCAGCGCGTTGTTAAGCCGCTGACCGATCAGCGTGGACTGCTGGCGCACCGCTTCCCAGCGATGCTCGGGCGGTATGTGGAAACGGTGCTCGTCCGGGTCCGCCGCCTCGTCACGATCGCCCGTCTCCGCAAGCAGCGCGTCATATTCCTCCGCCCATACGTCGCAGAGCCGTTTGTAGAATAGGAGACCGAAGATGTATTGTTTGTAATCGCCGGCATCCACCGTCCCACGGAGGATGTCCGCCGCACCCCAGAGATGCCGTTCTAACTCGGTCTGTGTCAGCTTTTTCATTCCAACTCCCATGGTGCGCCGCCCGTAGGCGAGGGTGGGAGATGATAGAAGCCAATCTGTGTGTCGTGATGGCCGATTAGCGCGGTTCACCTCTTCTACCATCCCCATCACAGCCCCGTTTGGGTAACCCTATCTGGCACAATCAGTGAGACATCGTCCGCGTCCCGAGTGGGTGGCGTTTGACTTCAGAGACGGCTGGAGCGAGTCTGTCTAAGAAGCAAATGAGACAATGGGGGTATAGATGCTGACGGTAAAGGTTTGGGTTCTGCTGATGATGACGCTGCAAAACCAGGGCACTGGCGCATTCGTCATCGACAACATCTCGACCGAGGTCGAGTGCAGGCGGGTCGGCGAACTTATGACCAACAAGGCCGGAGAAGACTTCCGGGCGCAGAAGTTCCGTTGCGTGGAGGTCGAGAAGACCGTTCCGGCTAAGGGCTAAGGCGGTCGGTATGGGGAAGACGCTGGGTTACGCGAGGGTGAGCACGGACGACCAGGACGTTCAGACCCAGAAGGCCAAGCTGGAAGGCCTTGGTGCTGTGGTCGTGTTCAGCGACATTGGTAATGGATCTTCCCTGGACGGTCGGACCCAGCTTGAGGCGGCAATCCGGCTGCTCGAACCCGGCGATGAACTTCTGGCCCTTCATCCCGACCGTCTCGCTCGTGACACCGGCGATCTGCTCACCATCGGCAAGCGCGTCATCGAGCGTAGTGCAATCCTGCGTATCTATGATCCGGCCATCACGCTGGATGGCACGGACATGATGGCTGAGGTTATGCTGACCATCTTTGGCATGATTGGCATGATGGAGAAGCACTTCATCAAGGCGCGGCAGCGCAGGGGCATCGACGCCGCGAAGGCCCGAGGTGATGTTTACAAGGGCCGGCCCGCCACGATCAGCCAGGACGATGTTCGCCAGCTTCGGGCCGAGGGGTTGGGCGCGACCGAGATCGCCAAGCGCCTCAAGATTGGGCGCGCGTCGGTTTACCGGGCGCTGGCTGCATGAAAACCGTCAAGCAGAGGGGTGAATGCGACTGCGGGGTCGCCTGTGTCGCGATGCTCGCCGATGTAGCTTATGACAAAGCTCTCGAGGCCATCTTCCCCAACGGTAAGAGAGTGGGAAAGACGAAGACGAACGCCCTTCGTGATGCCCTCGTAAAGCTTGGCCGACAGCCTGACGCAGGCCGTCGAAAACCATTCGGCTCAACCGTCTTGGACGACCTTACCGGTGATGCACTCGTCTTCGTCATGCTCAACGATGATGGCGACGAATATCATCACTGGATGGTCTGGGACGCAAAGGCACGAGAGCTACGTGATCCGTATACACGGAAGCTTCCACACCGCCTGCGAGGATATCTTCTCGTCGGATGATTTAGGAGGATATTGGTAAGCCCGCAGCACCCCCATGGGCCGGGCAGCGTCGCTGGAAGATGTCGGAGCCGTTCGAACCATACTCGTGACCACAGCCGTCACAACGTAGAACGTAGGTCATCTGGTTGTGGTCGTTGCCCGACAAGTCCGTCCTGCGAATGACGATCTGGCCATTGCGGTTCCGATAGCCGGTCTCAGTCGTCCCCTTCGTCATCGGGTCATCTTTGTGGAGATCGAAGTGGCAAATCCAGTGCGAATTTCGATCCGAGCCGCACCCGCCGTCATCGCATGGCACATCCCCCACATCGAAACCGGTGAAACATCAGCCGAGGTCAACATCAACACCTCGAATTTCCACCACCCCGATGCTCTCGATGAAGCTGACGCGCCAACAGACGCGTGTCGGGAGTGGATCATCCATGCTGTTCAGGCCGCAATACAGCGCGATGGTCTCAAACGGTGGATCACATGGCCCGACCTCGGCGTGACATCATTCCCCGGACCCAACCTGACGCCCCACCATC
Organism: Sphingomonas insulae; assembly: GCF_010450875.1. Lineage (NCBI taxonomy): Bacteria > Pseudomonadati > Pseudomonadota > Alphaproteobacteria > Sphingomonadales > Sphingomonadaceae > Sphingomonas > Sphingomonas insulae. Next base: position 521,410 of record NZ_CP048422.1, on the reverse strand, counting down.
GCCCGCCACAGCCCGCCGCATCGTGAGACCAGCATGAGCCAAGTTTCCGACACACCAGCAGTGCTTCTGAATGCTCTCCAGGACGATGAACCAGGACTGTCGATCCGGACCATAAATGCACGCCTCGAACAACGCTTAAAAGCCCTCCGCACAGCGTCGAACCAGGCTCACGACGATGGTGCTCAAAAGCGCCCTGTTGAGTTCCCTTCGCCCGCTCCAGTCTTCTCAAAGACTCACAGGCCGCTCGAGGTGGGAGTGATATCTCCCGAGCCTGCGAAGACCGCCACCGAACCGAAGATCAACGGTTACTCCCGCGATCTCGTCGTGCGGCCGCCCATCAGCGCACGCGGGGCACGGTCGACCGGTGCCGCCTACGCCCCGCAATCATCCCTCGTCAGAACCAGGCGCGCAATCCGGCAACGAATGCAAGCCCGCCGCCATCGTCGCCATCGGCGCGTGCGTAGCGCGCAGTCGCACCATAATTACGCTCCCACGACATTCCGATATAGGGTGCCAGTTCCCGTTTGAATTCGTAGCGAAGCCGCAGTCCGATCTCGGCGGTCGACAGGCCCGCGCCGATGCGGCTGCCCGGCATATCCTGCGCGGCAAGGTTCAGTTCGACGCGCGGCTGCAGGATCGCACGCTGGGTGAGGCGTTGATCGTACCATGCCTCGACCCGGGCGAGCACGTCGCCCTTGTCGGACAGGAACAGGGCGCCTTCGACATCGAACCAATAGGGTGCGAGCCCCTCGACCCCGATGGTGGCATAGCTCCGCCGCGCATCAGCCTCCAGATCCTGCCTGATGCCGGCCTGCAGATTCCAATATGGGTCCAGCGCGCGGGAATATACCGCCTGGACCTCGGCACGTTCGATCCGGTCGGCGAAAGCGCCTTCTCCTTCGCTCTTGACGACCAGTCGATGGATGTCGCCGCCGAACCAGGCCGCGCCATCCCAGCGATAGCCATCGCGACCGCTGCGCACCTGAACCTCGGCGAGATTGAAGAGGATCTGGTTCATCGGCATGCCGCCATGCTCGTCGCGCATCTTGCGGTTGGCCATCGCCATGACGGCGGGATCGTAGAATCGTGCCGCCGCCAGCGTGGTGGGCGGCGCGGGCGGGGGGGCATCGCCGGCGTCCTGATCGGTGCCGACCGGTTCTGGCACGGGATCGGACGCCATCGCCGCCGTGGTGCAATGACCCATCGCTGCATGCTCTGGCGGACATGGATCCGCGGCGGCGGGCATCGCCATGTGCGGCATGGTCGTTGCTGCCTGCGGCGATGCGGCGCCGCGGGCGGGGGTGACCTTCGCCGGTATCGTGGATGGCGCGGGCTTGCGCGGCGCGGCTCCTGCCGGTGCAGGCGTTCTGCGGGCGCGTTTGACCGGGGCCTGCTTGGCCGGCATCGTCATGTTCGGCATCGTCATGCCGCCCATGTCGTGCATCTGCGCCGCAGCAGGTGCCGCCGCCGCGATCGCCAGGGTCATGGCCAGTGTCGTCATGCCGCTTCCGTCTTGCCGTCGATGCCCGCGCCGTCCGGACGGACGGTGACGACCTGCATCATGCCCGCGTGCATGTGATAGAGCATGTGACAATGGAACGCCCAGTCGCCGACCGCGTCTGCGGTCAGGTCGAACGTCGCGGTGCCACCGGGGGCGACGTTGATCGTGTGTTTGCGGGGCGCATGGTCGCCGTGACCGGTCACCAGTTCGAAGAAATGGCCGTGCAGATGGATCGGATGCGCCATCATCGTATCGTTGACCAGCGTCACCCTGATCCGCTCGCCTTGCCGGAACGGGATCGGCGCCTTCACCTCGTTAAGCTTCACGCCGTCGAACGCCCACATGTAGCGTTCCATGTTGCCGGTAAGATGAATCTGCATGCGGCGCGATGGCGCGCGCGGATCGGGGTTGCTCTTCACCGCGACGAGGTCCCGGTATACCAATATTCGATGGCCAGCGTCGCCAAGTCCCTGCGGGGGTTCGCCGGTTCGATCGACCGGCATCGGTGCGACGGTCTGCACCGTCGGCGTCTTCGGCAGGCCCGGCGCGTTCGCGAAGTCGCGCATCCCATGGCTCATGCCGGCCATGGCGGCAGTGCCGCTCGCCCCGGCCCCGGGCGTGCAATGCCCCATCGCGGCGTGTTCGGGCGGGCATGCCGCGGCGGCGTCATCCGCCTTGGTCGCAGGATGCGCCATCGCCGGCATGTCATGCGATGACCCATGATCCATCCCGGCCATGGTGCCCATCCCCATGTCCGCCATGGTCGCGAGCGGGCGGTTGCGCAGCGCAGGGACGACGGCGGTCATGCCGACCCGCGGTGCCAGCGTCGCCCGTGCCATGCCCGATCGATCCCATGCTTCCGCGACCAGCGTGTAGGCGATGGATATGGTCGGCTCGACGATCACGTCATAGGTTTCGGCGACCGCGATCTGGAATTCGTCGACCGTCACCGGTTTCACGTCCTGACCATCGGCCTGCACGATGGTCAGCGTGAGGCCGGGGATGCGGACGTTGAAGTTGGTCATCGCGGATGCGTTGATGATGCGCAGCCTGACGCGTTCGCCCGGTGCGAACAAAGCGGTCCAATTGTCCCCCGGCCCATGCCCGTTGACCAGATAGGTATAGGTCGCGCCCGTCACGTCGGACACATCGGTCGGATCCATCCGCATGCCGCCCCACATCCGCCGTTCGCCGGCCGATTGGTCGCGCCCGGCAAGAAGGCTGCCGAGCGTCTGCTTCTGGTAATTGAAATAGCCGCCCTGAAGCTTCAGCTTGCGAAAGATGGTGTGCGGATGCAGCGGGCTGTGATCCGACAGGACGATCACATGTTCGCGGTCCGACCCGATCGGATCGGCGCCGGCTGGATCGATCACGATCGGGCCGTAATGCCCCATCTGCTCCTGCAATCCCGAGTGGCTGTGATACCAATAGGTCCCCGCCTGGATCACCGGAAACTCGTAGGTGAACGTCGAACGCGCCGGAATTCCGGGAAAGCTGATCCCCGGTACGCCGTCCATCTGAAACGGCACGAGCAGTCCGTGCCAGTGGATCGACGTTTCCTCGTCCAGATCGTTGGTGACCGTCAGACGTGCGGTCTGTCCTTGTCTCAGACGGATCAATGGGGCGGGGACGGTGCCGTTGATGCCGATCGCATGCGACGGCTTGCCATCGATCGTCATCATCTGATGCGCGACCCGGAGCGCGATGGTGTCGCCTGACAGGGTGGGAAGCGGCGTCGCAATACCCTGCGCGATCCCTGCCGAAACCGGCTGCGCCCAGCCGGGCAGCCAGGCGGCGGTGATCGCACCGCCGCCAAGCGTGGCATCGCGTAGGAAGCGGCGGCGGGTCAGTCGGGTCATGTAATCCTCGAACACGATGGCGGCGCTTGGCATCATAGGGCTGCGGGGCGTCGTTCCTTCCCCCGGCCAGCACTGTTCGCGCATGCCATCCGCGATCAGGCAGAGCGTTCGCGGCCGGCACGGGCGGGGGCGCCTACGCGTCGCTGACGACTCGACGCCGATGCCTAGCGCCTCGGAAGCCTTACCGACAAGACCCGGGGCCAAGGCCGTGTCGAACGCCTGACCCGGGATTTCCCCGTCTCCCAAGGAAACGGCAGGCGGGGGCGATCGAGCCCCGGATTGCGCCCGCCGCACCAGCCGACCGGATCATTCCATTTCGAGGATGATCTGGTCGACCGCCAGGCTGTCGCCCGCCACGGCGGAGACGGCCTTGACCCGTCCGGACTTCTCGGCGCGCAGGATGTTTTCCATCTTCATCGCCTCGACCACAGCGAGCGGCTGCCCCGCCTCGACCGCATCGCCTTCGCCGACATCGAGACGGACGAGCAGTCCCGGCATCGGCGCGATCAGGAAGCGCGACAGGTCGGGCGGCATCTTTTCGATCAGGTGCTGCGCGTAGGGCGCGATGTGTGCGGGCAGCACGCGTGCGACGTGGCTGGCGCCGCGCGTGGTCAGGCGAAAACCGCTGCGCACCGGTGCGATGCGGACGGAGAGATGGTCGTCCTCGCCGATCTCCGCCTCCACCATCCGGTCGCCGGGGGTGTATTCCAGTGCGATATCGACCGCTTCGCCGTCCACCACGATACCGTCGGTCGACACCTGCACGGCATGGTCGGTGCCCTCGATCCGCACGGCCCAGTCGCCGGGCGGTTGCAGGCGGTGACCCAATTGACCATCGATCCGGCGCGCGCGATCGGCATGCGCGGTGGCGGCGAAGGCTGCCACCGCGGCCAGCATGCGGGTCAGGTCGGCCGCGGCCGGCGCGCCATGGAACCCGTCGGGATATTCCTCGGCGATGAAGCCCGTCGTGATCGCGCCGCTGCGGAAGCGAGAGTGCTGCATCAGCGCCGACAGGAAGTCGATGTTGGTGCCCGGCCCCTCGATCTCGAACGCATCGAGCGCGGCGACCTGCGCATCGATCGCCGCTTCGCGGGTCGGCGCCCAGGTGACGAGCTTGGCGATCATCGGGTCGTAGAACATGCTGACCTCGCCGCCCTCGCGCACGCCGTCGTCGACGCGGACGCGCGCGTCCTCGGCGGTTGCGGCGACCGGCGGGTTGTAGCGCACCAGTCGGCCGATGCTCGGCAGGAAGCCGCGATAGGGATCCTCGGCATAGACGCGGTTCTCGATCGACCAGCCGTTGATACCGACCTGGTCCTGGTTAATTCCCAGCGGTTCGCCCGCGGCGACGCGGATCATCTGTTCGACCAGGTCGAGGCCGGTGATCTCCTCGGTCACCGGATGCTCGACCTGCAGCCGGGTGTTCATTTCGAGGAAGTAGAAGCCCTGACCGGTGGTGTCCGCGCCCGAGACGATCAGCTCGACCGTACCGGCACTGTAATAGCCGACCGCGCGCGCAAGGGCGACCGCCTGTTCGCCCATCGCCTTGCGCATCGCAGGCGTGACGAAGGGCGAGGGTGCCTCCTCGACCACCTTCTGGTGGCGGCGCTGGATCGAGCATTCGCGTTCGTTGAGGTACAGGATATTGCCGTGCTGGTCACCGAGCACCTGGATTTCGATATGGCGCGGCGATTCGATGAACTTCTCGATGAAGACGCGGTCGTCGCCGAAGCTCGCGAGGCCTTCGCGCTTTGTCGCCTCGAACCCCTCCCGCACGTCCTGCTCGCTGTAGGCGAGGCGCATGCCCTTGCCGCCGCCGCCGGCCGACGCCTTCATCATCACCGGATAGCCGATGTCGGACGCGATACGCACCGCCTCGTCGGTGTCGGCGATCTCACCCAGGAAACCGGGGACGACGTTGACGCCCGCGGCCTTGGCGAGCTTCTTCGATTCGATCTTGTCGCCCATCGCCGCGATCGCGTTCGGCGGTGGGCCGACGAAGGCGATGCCGGCGTCGGCGCAGGCGCGTGCGAAACTCTCACGTTCCGACAGGAAGCCGTAGCCGGGGTGGATGCAGTCGGCGCCGGTTTCCTTGGCGGCGAGCAGGATCAGCTCGGCCTTGAGGTAGCTCTCCGCCGCGGGTGCCGGCCCGAGGCGCACCGCCTCGTCCGCCATCAGCACGTGCGGCGCGCGGGCATCTGCGTCGGAATAGACCGCGACGGTCTTGATCCCCATCCGTTTCGCGGTGCGGAACACGCGGCAGGCGATTTCACCGCGATTGGCGACCAGGATTTTCTTGAACATGTGCGTTCCTTGATTGTCAGCGCGTGGCCGTGACGGCGGGGGCGCCGCGCAGCAGGCCATCGGTGCTCAGGTCCTCGTCGATGTCGGGCCAGTGGATGCCGTAGCCGGCACCCGCCTTTTCCCAATGCGCACGCTGTTCGGGCGTGGCGTGCAGCAGCCGTGGATACCAGGCGAGCGGCGCGGCGATGCTGCGGCCGTCCATCAGGTCGACGATCAGGCTGGCGGCGTCGAAGCGCACGTCGAGCACGCGTTCGTCGGTGATCCTAGCCGAAATATTCATGCCACGCCTCCAGCAAGCCGGTCCGGTGTTCCTCGACCATCGATAGCAGGTCGTTGATCTCGTGCGCGCGGAAGCCGCGGCTCTTTGCGACCTCCACGACGGTCAGCCACACCTTGATCGTGGCATCGCCGCGATCGATGTGGATATGCGGCGGTTCGTTGGGTTCGTGACTGTAGAAATAGAAACGAAATGCACCGATCCGCAGCACCGTCGGCATGTCACTCCGCCGCCTCGGCCAGCCGGCAGTCCGCCGCCATCGGCGTCATGCCCAGCTTGGCGAACAGTGCGGTATCCTTGTCGTCGCCGGCATTGCCTGCGGTCAGCAGCTTGTCGCCGGTGAAGATCGAATTGGCGCCGGCCATGAAGCACAGGGCCTGCGTCGATTCGGACATGCTCTCACGCCCCGCCGACAGGCGCACCATGCTTTCGGGCATGGTGATGCGCGCGACGGCGACGGTGCGGACGAATTCGATCTCGTCGATCCTGGCGAGCGGCGTGTCGGCGAGCATGTCGCCCAGCACCGTCCCCTTGACCGGCACGAGCGCGTTGACCGGCACGCTGCCCGGATGCTCCGGCAGGGTGGCGAGCGCATGGACGAAGCCCACGCGATCCTCGCGCGTCTCGCCCATGCCGACGATGCCGCCGCAGCACACGTTGATCCCGGCCGAACGCACCGCGTCCAGCGTGTCGAGCCGTTCCTGGAAGCTGCGCGTCGTGATGACATCGGCGTATCGTTCGGGCGATGTGTCGATGTTGTGGTTGTAGTAATCGAGGCCCGCGGCGGCGAGCTGCTTTGCCTGATGCGGCTCCAGCATGCCCAGCGTCATGCAGGTTTCCATACCCATGCCGCGCACGCCCTCGACCATCTGGACGATCGCGCCCATGTCGCGGTCCTTGGGGTTGCGCCACGCCGCGCCCATGCAGAAGCGGGTCGAGCCATTGTCCTTGGCCTGCGCCGCGGCCTGCAGGACCGCGCGCACGTCCATCAGCTTGGTCGCCTTGACGCCGCTGTCGGCGCTGACCGACTGCGAGCAATAGCCGCAATCCTCCGGGCAGCCGCCGGTCTTGATCGAGAGGAGCGTCGACAGCTGCACCTCGCTCGGCGCATGGTGCGCGCGATGCACGGTCTGCGCCTGGTACATCAGCTCGTCGAAGGGCAGATCGAACAGCGCGGCAATCTCGTCGCGGGTCCAGTCGGTACGGGTCATCGGTTCGTCCATAGAAGCTTGGCGAGCTGCGCCGTGCGCTCGCGGGTCAATCGGGTCTTGCACTGCGCATTGGCCAGCGGTTGCATCGATCCGCCGGCAAATTCGCCGCCCTCGATCGTGCATTGCGCGTCGCGAAAGGCAAGCCAGTCACGCTGGCTCGCCAGCGTCGCCGCGGCATAGCCGAAGCCGCCGCCGCGCGACCGGTCCTGCGCGTCGCGACCCTTCATATAGGCATAGGTGCGTTGCCATTGGCGGGTCATCGCGGCGTCGGCGGCCTTGTACTGGCTGCCCGCGGTCTGGTTCATCTGCGCCTGCGTCTGCGCGAACGCCGGGGTGGCGATCAGCAGTGCGGCCATTACGGTGATACGGATCATCCTGCGGCATCCTCCTGCGGGGGCATGTTGTGGCCGAGCAGGCGAAGGACATCCTCCGCCGCCTTAATGAGGTTCGTACCCGGTCCGAAGATTGCCTGCACCCCGGCATCGCGCAACGCCTGGTAGTCCTGCGCCGGGATGACGCCGCCGGCGATCACCTTGATATCGGCACGCCCCGCCTCGCGCAAATGGCCGATCAGTTCGGGAATCAACGTCTTGTGCCCCGCGGCAAGGCTGGAGGCGCCGACGACGTCGACGTCGCTCTCCAGCGCAAGGACGGCGGCTTCCTTCGGCGTCTGGAACAGCGGGCCTGGGACGACCTCGAATCCCAGATCGCCGAACATGCTGCTGACGAGGTTGGCGCCGCGATCATGCCCGTCCTGCCCCATCTTGGCGACGAGCATGCGCGGCTTGCGGCCGAGGCGCCGTTCCGTGGCGGCGACGCCGTCCGCCAGCCGTTCCCAGCGCACGTCGTCGGCATAGGCTCCGCCGTATACGCCCTTCACCGGCGTCGGCTGCGTCCCGAACCGGCCGAACACGTCTTCCATCGCGCTGCTGATCTCGCCCAGCGTGGCGCGGGCGCGCGCTGCATCGACCGCGAGCGCGAGCAGGTTGCCCGAACCGCGCGCGCCTTCGCGCAGTGCATCCAGCGCCGTCCGGCACGCCGCCGCGTCGCGGGTCGCCTTGACTCGCTCGATCCGCCGGATCTGCGCCTCACGGACCGCGACATTGTCGACGTCGAGGATGTCGATCGGGTCCTCGTCCGCCTTGCGGTATTTGTTGACGCCGACGATCACGTCCTCGCCCCGGTCGACGCGCGCGGCGCGTGCGGCGGAGGCCTCTTCGATCATTGCCTTGGGCCAGCCCGCGGCGACCGCCTTGGCCATGCCGCCCTCGGCCTGCACGCGCTCGATGATCTCCCATGCACCATCGACGAGGCTCTGCGTCAGGCTCTCGACGTAATAGGAGCCCCCCAGCGGATCGACGACCTTGGTCATCCCCGTCTCTTCCTGGATCACGATCTGCGTGTTGCGGGCGATGCGGGCGGAGAAATCGGTGGGCAGCGCGATCGCCTCGTCCAGCGCATTGGTGTGCAGCGACTGGGTACCGCCCAGCATCGCCGCCATCGCCTCGATCGTCGTGCGCATGACGTTGTTGTACGGGTCCTGCTCGGTCAGCGACACGCCCGACGTCTGGCAATGCGTGCGCAGCATCTTCGATCGCTCATCCTGCGCGCCCAATTGCGTCATCGCGCGATGCCACAGCACGCGCGCGGCGCGCAGCTTGGCGATCTCCATGAAGAAGTTCATGCCGATCGCAAAAAAGAAGCTGAGGCGCCCGGCGAATTTGTCGATGTCGAGGCCGGAGGCGACGCCGTATTTCACATATTCCATGCCGTCGGCGATGGTGAAGGCGAGCTCGTGGAGCTGCGTCGCTCCCGCCTCCTGCATGTGATAGCCGCTGATCGAGATGCTGTTGAACTTAGTCATCTCGCGGCTGGTGTAGCCGAAGATGTCGCTGATGATCCGCATGCTCGGTTCGGGCGGGTAGATATAGGTGTTGCGGACCATGAACTCCTTGAGGATGTCGTTCTGGATGGTCCCGTCGAGCAGCTTGCGGTCGACGCCCTGTTCCTCGCCCGCGACGATGAAGAAGGCGAGGATCGGGATCACCGCGCCGTTCATCGTCATGCTGACGCTCATCTGGTCGAGCGGAATTCCGTCGAACAGGATCTTCATGTCCTCGACCGAATCGATCGCGACGCCCGCCTTGCCGACGTCGCCGGTGACGCGCGGATGGTCGCTGTCGTAGCCGCGGTGCGTGGCGAGGTCGAACGCGACCGACAGCCCCTTCTGCCCGGCGGCAAGGTTGCGACGGTAGAAGGCGTTCGATTCCTCGGCGGTCGAGAAGCCGGCATATTGCCGCACCGTCCAAGGCCGCCCCGCATACATCGATGCGCGCACGCCGCGCGTGAAGGGCGCAAAGCCGGGCAGACCCGGGTCCACCGGGGCGTCTTCCGCCGTGTAGAGCGGCTTGACCGCGATCCCTTCGGGCGTATGCCACGTCAGGTCCTTGCCCTTCACCTCCTTGGCGGCGGCGGTCTGCCAGTCGGACAGCGTCGGATGCGGGGTCGGTTCGGGGGCGGGCGTGACCTTGGTGGTCGCGCCGCTATCCTCGCCGGTGTTGGTCTCAATGATCGCCATGCGGCGTCTCCATCAGTTCGACGAGCACGCCGCCCATGTCCTTCGGGTGGACGAACACGATCGGCGTGCCGTGCGCGCCGATGCGCGGTTCGCCGAGCACACGCGCACCCTTGGCTTTCAGGTCGGCGACCGCCGCGTGGATGTCGGGCACCTCGAAGCAGACATGATGCTGCCCGCCCGCAGGGTTGTTGCGCAGAAAACCGGCGATCGGCGAAGCGTCGTCATAGGGCTCGATCAGCTCGATCTGCGTGTTGGGCGTGTCGATGAAGCAGACCCTCACGCCCTGCGCGGGCAGGTCGAACGGCTCGCCGATCGCCTCCGCGCCGAGCAGGGTGCGGTAGGTGTCGATCGATTGGGCGATCGACGGCGTGGCGACGCCGACATGGTTGAGGCGGCCGAGGGTCATGCGGGTTTTCCTAAGTCCGTCATTGCGAGCGCAGCGAAGCAATCCAGGGCGTCCGGGTCCGGCTCTGGATTGCTTCGCTGCGCTCGCAATGACGGGGTGAAGGTGGGTTCAGCCATGCGCGATTTGCTCGTAAAGGTCGTGCCACTTGGGGTTCATCGCTTCGATCAGCGTGATCTTCTTCGCACGCGATCCGGCCTTGAGTTGCTTTTCACGCAGAATCGCCGCCTCCATCGTATCGGCCGCTTCGAACCACACGAGTAGCTTGCAGCCGTAACGCTTGGTGAAGCCGTCGCTGCTTCCTTCGCGATGTTCCCATGCGCGACGGGTCAGGTTCGAGGTCACGCCGACGTAGATCGTGCCGTTTCGCCCGTTCGCCATCATGTATATCGCTGGCCGCATCCTACCGCCCTTTCCGTCGTCATTGCGAGCGTAGCGAAGCAATCCAGAGCCCCACATCCGGACGCTGTGGATCGCGTCGCCTCGCCCGCGATGACGGGGTCAGAGCGGAATGTTGTCATGCTTTTTCCACGGATTCTCAAGCGTCTTGCCCTTGAGCTTCCGCAGCCCCAGCGCGATGCGCCGGCGGGTCGAGTGCGGCTGGATCACCTCGTCGATGAAGCCCTTGCTCGCCGCGACGAACGGGTTGGCGAAGCGCGCCTCATATTCCGCAGTGCGCTCGGCGATCTCCTCGAGCGTCTTCCCGCGGAAGATGATCTCCACCGCGCCCTTCGCGCCCATCACCGCGATCTCGGCGGTCGGCCAGGCGTAGTTCAGATCGCCGCGCAGGTGCTTCGACGCCATCACGTCATAGGCGCCACCATAGGCCTTGCGGGTGATGACGGTGATCTTGGGCACGGTCGCCTCGGCATAGGCGAACAGCAGCTTCGCGCCGTGCTTGATGATGCCGTTATGCTCCTGCGCCGTTCCGGGCAGGAAGCCCGGCACGTCGACGAAGGTCACGATCGGAATCTCGAACGCGTCGCAGAAGCGCACGAAACGCGCCGCCTTCTTCGAACTGTTGATGTCGAGCACACCCGCCAGCACCATCGGCTGGTTGGCGACGACGCCGACCGTGCGGCCCTCGATCCGGCCGAAGCCGGTGATGATGTTGCCCGCATGCGCCGGCTGCGTCTCGAAGAAATCGCCCTCGTCGACGACCTTCCGGATCAGCTCGTGCATGTCATAGGGCTGGTTCGCCGACGCGGGCACCAGCGTGTCGAGGCTCGGTTCCAGCCGGTCCCACGCATCCGCGGTTGGGCGTTCCGGCACGGGTTCGCGGTTCGAGGCGGGCAGGAAGTCGATGAAGTCGCGGGCCGCCAGCAGCGCCTCGATATCGTTCTCGAACGCATTGTCGGCGACCGACGTCTTGGTGGTGTGCGTCACCGCGCCGCCCAGCGCTTCCTGCGTCACCACCTCGTTCGTCACGGTCTTGACCACGTCGGGGCCGGTGACGAACATGTAGCTCGAATCCTTCACCATGAAGATGAAGTCGGTCATCGCGGGCGAATACACCGCGCCGCCCGCGCACGGCCCCATGATGAGGCTGAGCTGCGGCACCACGCCGCTCGCCAGCACGTTGCGCTGGAACACCTCGGCATAGCCGCCCAGCGATGCCACGCCTTCCTGGATGCGGGCGCCGCCGCTGTCGTTGAGGCCGATCACCGGCGCGCCGACCTTCAGCGCGGTATCCATCACCTTGCAGATCTTCTGCGCATGGCGTTCCGACAGCGATCCGCCGAACACGGTGAAATCCTGGCTGAAGACATAGACCAGGCGGCCGTTGATCGTCCCCGATCCGGTGACGACGCCGTCGCCGGGGATGATCTGCTCCGCCATGCCGAAATCGACGCAATTGTGCTCGACATACATGTCGATCTCTTCGAACGATCCTTCATCGAGCAGGATGTCCAGGCGTTCGCGCGCGGTCAGCTTGCCCTTGGCGTGCTGCGCGGCGACGCGTTTCTCGCCCCCTCCCGCGCGGGCGGCGGCACGGCGGCGTTCGAGTTCGTTCAGCTTCGATGACATAAGCGGCTCCTGCGCGTCTCTTCGCCCTGTGTAACCCGCGCTCGCAACTGTGGTTTTGCAAAATTGCAACGGGAGGGTTTGCAAACTACGGTCGGCCATGGCCAGTGTTCCGCCCCGCCCCCGTATCTTCGCCGGCGACCGCGTACGGGCGTTGCGCGCCCGCCTGTCGCTCAGCCAGACGGGGCTCAGCCGCCGGCTCGGCATCTCGACCAGCTATCTGTCGCAGATCGAAAGCGGCGACCGGCCGATCACCGGCGGCGTGCTCGGGGCGCTCGCCCGCGCCTTTCCGCTCGACTGGGTCGATGTCGCGCCCGAGGACGACAGCGCCGCACTCGTCGGGGCGCTGGAGGCGGGGACGGACCCGTCGGTGCCGGCGGCGCTGATGAACGAGGATGCGATCCTGCGCGGTCTCAAGCAACAGCCGCTGGTGACGCGGCGGATGACCGCGCTGCACGCGGCGCTGCGGCGGTCGCAGGAACAGTTGCGCGTCCTCGACGACCGCGTCGATGCCAGCCAGCCGACGCTGTTGCCCTGGGAGGAGGTGCGCGACTGGTTCCAGGGCAGCGGCAATTACATCGATCCGCTCGACCGGTTCGCGGAAGGACTGGCGGAACAATTGCCCGGCACCCGATCGACCGCGACCGTGCTGACCGAGCGGTTGCGCGACGCGCACGGCATCGCGGTGGTCGAGGATGGCAGCGCGCTACGCGCCTATGATGCCGAACGGGCGACGCTGCGCATCGATGGCGCGCAGCCGATCGAGACGCGGCACTTCCAGCTGGCGCACCAGTTGATCCGGCTGGAGGCGGACGCGCTGATCGAGGGGATCGTCGCCGCCGCGCCGCTGCGATCCGACGCGGCGCGGGAATTGCTCCGCGTCGGCCTCGCCAATTACGGTGCGGGGGCGCTGCTGTTGCCCTATGCGCGGTTTCGCAGCGAAGCGCGCGCCCGCCGCCACGACGTCGATGCGCTGCGCCAGCGGTTCGGCGTCAGCTTCGAACAGGTCTGCCACCGCCTGTCGACGCTCCAGCGGCCCGGCGCGCCCGGCGTGCCGTTCTTCTTCTGCCGCATCGACATGGCCGGCAACATCACCAAGCGCCATTCCGCCACCCGCCTGCAATTCGCGCAATATGGCGGCGCCTGCCCGCTATGGGTGGCGCACGAGGCGGTCGCGATCTCAGACCGCATCCTCGTCCAGGTCGCCGAGATGCCCGATGGCGCCCGCTACGTGTCGATGGCGAAGGGGCTGGTGAAGGCGACCGCCAGCTACCGCCGCACGCCGCGCCGCTACGCCGTGGTGCTGGGGTGCGAGGTCGAACAGGCGGCGGACTTTGTCTATGGCGACGGCCTCGACGTGACCGGTCCGGACAGCGCGACGCCGATCGGCCCGTCCTGCCGCATCTGCCCGCGCCGCGATTGCGATCAGCGCGCCTTCCCGCCCGCCGGCCGCGACCTGCTGATCGACCCCGACCGCCGCACGATCGTGCCCTATGCGTTCGAATAAGCGGCTAGGCTGTTTAGATGGCACCCCTGGCGACGGCGGCAATCCGTTCGGCAGCGCGCTCTGCGGCGGATTCGCGACGGACGATCGCACCGACCGTCGCTGCGTGAGCGGCGATCGCGGTATCCTCGACCACGCGCCGGATGGCCGCCAGCGCCGCCTCTCCGCGAAACGCGATTGGACGGATCGTAGCCCCGATTCCCAGCCGGGCGATTCGTGCGCCATTGTCGAATTGATCGCCGAAGAAAGGGACGATCAACTGCGGCACGCCTGCGTGCATCGCCTGCCCGGTGGTGCCAATGCCACCATGATGCACCACTGCCGCCGCACGCCCAAACACTTGTGAATGCGGCGCATAGCCTATGGTCATGACGTCGCCAGCATCGTCAGGCACATCCTGTGCACCGGTCAGCAGCACCGCACGCCGCCCCAACGTCCGTGCCGCTGCGACCGCGTCCGAATAGAATGCGCCTGGCGCATGGACAATGAATGATCCCAGCGTGAACACGATCGGTGCCGGGCCGCGGTCGAGAAACGCTGTCAGTCGAGGATCGAGCGGCGCAAGGGCGCCATGTTCGCGGTCGAACAGCGGAAAGCCGATCGCCTCTGTTCCCGGTGGTGCGTCGGGCTGTATCGGCGCGAGCACCGGCGAGTAACAGCAAAGCGTCGCCACTTGTGCCGCCACTGGATCGAACAGAGGCGTCGTACGATTTGGCGGCAGGCCGTGTGCGGCGCGGACGCGCGTCACGGCACCACCGTACCGTGCGCGTATGGCGAGGCGCAGCATCGTAAGCACTCCGGCGTTCCACCGCCGTCCGATCGGTCCGGTCGGGGCATGCACCATGATCGGCAATTCCGGCGTCACCGGCGGATCGCAGGCAGAAAGCAGCGCCATCGGTTGCAAGTTGAGCGAGACAAGCGGCAGGCCGCGTTTCTCGGCGACTATCCCCGCCGCCAGCGCAAACGTGGATCCGACGATAACATCGACGTCGCCGGCCAGCGCATCAAGAGCTGCGACGCTGTTCGCCAGCGAGGGCAGGATCACGGATTCCATCACGAAGCTGCGTTGCGTCAGTACCCGACGCGCGGCTTCGGCCGCATCGATCTCTAGTCGGGAGCAGATCGACGCGAAGCTTGGCAGTATCACGGCGGCGGCCAGCCCCGTTCCGTGCACTTTGTCGGCGTGATCGGCGGGTACCGCGAGCAGCACGTCGTGACCTTGCGTGTGCAGCGCCAGCCCGATCGCGATAAACGGGTGGAGATCGCCGAGCGATCCGATCGTGACCAGCAGCGCTTTCATCGCCATCCTCCCAAGCACGGTGGTACAGCGACTTCATGACAATACGAATCGGGATCGGCGGCTGGACCTACGAGCCGTGGCGCGGGACCTTCTATCCCGCCAAATGGCCGCAGAAGCGCGAGCTGGAATATGCCGCGTCGCAGCTTTCGTCGATCGAGATCAACGGCACCTATTATTCCAGCTTCAAGCCCGCCAGCTTCGCCAACTGGGCGGCGGCGGTGCCGGACGGCTTCGTCTTCGCGGTCAAGGCCTCGCGCTATTGCACCAACCGCAAGGTGCTGGCCGAGGCAGGTGAATCGATCGAGCGCTTCGTCGGGCAGGGCATCACCGAATTGGGCGACAAGCTCGGCCCGATCCTGTGGCAGTTCATGGCGACGAAAAAGTTCGACGCCGACGACATGGCCGCGTTCCTCAAGCTGTTGCCGGCATCGCACGCCGGCGTGGCCCTGCGGCACGCGGTGCAGGTGCGGCACGACAGCTTCGCCGATCCCGCCTTCGTCGCGATGGCGCGCGCCGCGAACGTCGCGATCGTCTATGCCGATTCGACCGACTATCCGGCCATTGCCGACGTCACCGCCGATTTCGTCTATGCCCGGCTGGAAGCGGCGGCGGAGGAAAACCCGGCCGGCTACACCAACGCCGCGCTGGATGACTGGGCGAAGGCGGCGCGGACATGGCAGGCCGGCGGATCGCCCGACGGCCTGCCCTACGTCACCCCCGATACGCCGGCCAAGGCACAGCGCGACACGTTCGTGTTCTTCATCAACGGCGCCAAGGTCCGTGCGCCGCACGGTGCGATGGCGCTGATCGAGCGGGTGTCCGGGTAACGATCATCCCGACCTGCCGGCCGGCTGTGCCGTGCCTACCCACCAAGACGCGCGCGGACCGGATCGACTGCAAGGAACCGTCGACCCGGACCGCACCATCCCCTCAATCCACCTTGAACAACCGCAGCGGTGACCCCTTCGGCAACGGCAGCGGCGTCAGCCAGGCCGGCACCGCGCCATGCGCCACCTGGTCGTAGAAGCCACCGGGATCGCGCGCCCGATAATTGGTCGATTCCGAATGGTTCGGGCAGAGCATCAGCATCGTCGCCCCGTGGCGGCGGATGATCGCATGCGCCTGATCGGCGGTCCCGCCAAAGGCATGCTGGACGTCGAGGATCGCATCGCCGTTGCGGTGATATGGTCCGGCGATGGCGTCGTGATGCGTGACCGTGATCAGCCGCGGCCCCAGGTCGACGAAGGTGAAGATCGTCTGCGCCGGATAGCGATCCAGCGCCTTCAGCACGGTGTAGCGGACGCAATTGCCGGTCGAGCCGTTGACCCGCTTGGTATAGGCGTTGGGGCGGTCGACGGGCAGGTATTTGATGATGAGCCCGGCGAACAGCCCGCTGACGATCAGGAACGCGACGACTGTACCGCCGACCCGCACCGGCATCGACCGGTGGTTGAGCAGCCAGGGCAGGATGATCCAGCCGAGCAACGTCGCGCCCGGCACTGCCAGCAGCTGCGCCGCCGGACCGGCGCGCACCTGCCACAGCAGCATCAGGCAGGCGAAGGTGACGAACAGCGCCACGGCGGTCCAGCCGATCAGCGCCCGCGTCCCTCGCGCCCGCCATGCCCCCAGCAGCACGCCGACGACGCCGACGATCGGCAGGGCCGCAATCGGAAAGCCGAGGCGGAAGGCGTGCTTGTAGATCGGCTTGGCCTCGCGGACGTTGTTCAGCCAGTTCTTCTCCAGCTCCGGCGACACGCCCTCGGGCCGGCCGAGGCATTGCGGGAAAAAGTGGACGAAGCTTGCGACGATGACCGCGCCCGCCAGCACCGACAGGGCGATGCGCAGGTTGCGCGCCGCCGGATCGATCCGTGCGAGCAGGAACAGCAGCGCCCCCGCCGCCACGCAGACGCTGAGCCACACCGGCGTCAACGCATCGCAGCGCATCGCGTAATTGGCGTTGGAGGCAAAGGCCGCGAAGCCGATCGCGCTGCCCCCGCCGAGGCTGAGGGCATAGGCCTGCAACCGCACCGCCTCCGCCCGGTCCCACACCCAGCGCAGCGCCAGGATGGCGCCGGCCATCGCGCAATAGGGCAGCATCTCGAGCCCGATCGACAGGCTGACTGCGCTGGCGAGGCCGACCATCAGCCCGCCGCGCGCACCCCTGGGGTCGCACAGCCCGGCCACGGTCAGGCTCAGCATCGCCAGCTGCCAGCCGTGGTGGTCGATCCGCTCGGGCAGGAACATCAGCATCGTCGCCGACGTGCCGAGCAGGAACACCAGCGCGAGCGGCCAGGCGCGCGGATCGATCAGCCGCCGCACGGTGGCGGCGACGCCCAGCATCGCGATCGACAGCGGGATCAGCGGCGCGATGCCGCACGCCAGTCGCTCCGCCCAGAAATTGCTGGTGAACAGGCGAAAGAACAGGATCAGCGCCGCCAGCGGCAGGTCGACGATGCGGCTCCAGTGGATGTCGAAACCGGCCGGCGGGTTCAGCCGATAGTTGCGCAGGTCGTACCACGGCTGTCCCCCAGCCACGCGCGCACCTGCATCAGCCGCATATTGTCGTCGGTGTCGCCCAGCGACAGCCAGCGCACCAGGTTCCAGTCGCTCCATACGTACCAGATCGCCACCGCGACCCAGGCGATCAGCGTCAGCGCGATCCAGTGCCGGTCGAGTTGGTCGGCCAGCCTGTTGCGTGCCTGCGGTACGGGAGCCTGAAGAGCGGCAGGAGGTGTGTTCAACTAAGCGACCCTTGAATTACCGTTCCGTTCCCGGCCCATTGCCTTTAGGGCGGGCAGGATGGCGAGGGAAGCACCGGCACGACTGGCGGAACTACGGGACAGCGGCATGCTCGGGCAAATCGTCCGCTTCGGCATCGCCGGGGGCATTTCCACGCTGATCTATTCCGCCGTGTACCTGCCACTGACCTTCTGGGTCTTTCCGCGCGAACACGCCGTCTATGCGGTGCCGTTCGCCTTCGCCGTCGCGGTCACCGCCGGCTACGTGCTGCACAGCCGCTGGAGTTTCAGGGGGCACGGCAGCCGCACGGCCGGCATGCGTCAGCAGGCGCAGTTCGTCGGCGTGCAGGCATCGGGCATGGCGCTGAACGCGGCGATCACCTGGATCGGTACCGCTTGGTTCGGCCTGCCCGCATGGGCGCCGCTGCTGCCCGCGGTCGCGCTCGCGACCATCTTCACCTTCATCCTCAACCGCTGGCTGGTATTCGCCTGATGGCCAAGGACTTCTAATGGACCGCATCGTCTACGACCGCATGGCCGCTCATGATTCCACCCATTGGTGGTATCGCGCGCGCCGCGACATCCTGAGCGACTATCTGACGCGCTACGCCAACGTGCCGAAGGGCGCGCGCATCCTGGAGATCGGCTGTGGCACCGGCCACAACCTGCCGATGCTCGCCGCGTTCGGCGACGTCGACGCGATCGAGATCGATCCCGCCGCCCGCGCCATCGCGAACGAACGGCTCGGCAAGCCGGTCGGCGATGCGCCGTTGCCCGATCTGCCCGGCGTGGCGCGAGGCAGCTACGACCTGGTCGCGGTGCTCGACGTGGTCGAGCATATCGAGGACGACGTCGCCGCGCTGAAGGGCATGGCGAGCCTGCTCAAGCCCGGCGGAAAGATCCTGGTCGCCGTTCCGGCGCATCAATGGCTGTGGAGCGCGCACGACGTCGTCAACCACCACCACCGCCGCTATTCGAAGGGGTCGCTGGTCAGGGCGATCGCGGCGGCCGGGTTGACACCCCGTAAGCTCACCTATTTCAATTCGCTGCTGTTCCCACTCGCGGCGGCGGCGCGGATCGCCGGCCGGCTGACCGGGCGCGACGACAGCGATGATTCGCCCCCCGCCAAGCCGCTCAACGCGCTGTTCGAAACGATCTTTCGGCTGGAACGCCATGCCGTGGGCCGCGTGCCGCTGACGCCGGGCGTGTCGATCGTGACGTTGGCGGAGCCCGCCGGCTGACGTCGATCGGCACGCGGGCCGGTTACGCGATCATCACGCGCTCTGGCCCGCCCGGTCCTCCTCGAACTCCGGCGACGGCTCGGCGGCATTGAATCCCAGGGTCGAATGGCCCTTCACCGGTCCGGCGATGTCGGCGACCAGATACAGCGGCCGCCGCTTCGATTCGATATACAGCCGGCCCAGATATTCGCCGATCATGCCCAGCACGAACATCTGCACCGCGCTCAGCACGGTGACGACCAGCATCGTCGAGGTCCAGCCCTGCACCGGCGATCCTTCGAAGAACCCCCACAGGATATAGAACAGCAGCAGCAGCGACGCGCCCGCCAGGATCACCGAGGCATGGCTGGCAAAGCGCAGTGGCGCGGTGGAAAAGCCGGTGACCGCATCGAAGGCGAGGCGCACCATCTTGCCCAGCGGATAATTGGTCTCTCCGGCATGCCGCTCGGCGCGATCGTACGGGAACGGCACCTGCCGGAACCCCACCCATGCCACCATCCCGCGGATGAAGCGCGCCTGTTCGGGCAGCGACAGCAGCGCGTCGAGCGCGCGGCGGCTCATGAGCCGGAAATCGCCGGTGTCGAGCGGGATCGGCGTGTCGGTGACGCGGTCGAGCACGCGATAGAAAGCGGCCGCGGTCGCCTTCTTGAAGATCGTCTCGCCCTCGCGCTTGCGGCGCACTGCATAGACGACGTCGGCGCCTTGCGCCGCCATCGTCGCGCGCATGTCGGTCAGCAGTTCCGGCGGGTCCTGCAAATCGGCATCGATGATGAGGATCTGCGCGCCCGAACACAGGTCCAGCCCCGCCGTCAGCGCCAGCTGGTGACCATGGTTGCGCGACAGGTTGATCGCCACCAGCCGCGGGTCCTGCGCGGCGAGGCGCTGCATCACCGCCCAGCTGTCGTCGCGGCTGCCGTCGTTGATCAGCACGATCTCGTGGTCGTCGCCCACCGCCGCGCGCGCCGCTGCGGCGACCCGCGCATGCAGCAGCTCCAGACACGCAGCCTCGTTGTAGCAGGGGATGACGACGGACAGGGCGGGGCGATACATGATGGGCCGCCTTAACGGGTCGTCGCCCCGTCATCCATATGTAACGTCGTACGCAGGTGTGTTTGGAAACGCTTCGCGCATTGCGGCGCTGCCTGCCCGCTCCGCCGCCCGGGAACGGGGGGAACGATCCCGCACCGCATCGCCAGCGGCGCGTTTTGCCGATGGCCCGATCCGTCCGCTAGCCCAGCAACGTGCTCAGCACGTCGGGATGGAACGCCCAGCCGGCAAAGCCGCACAGCGACAGGAACAGCCCGAACGCGGCAAAGCCCCAGGCCGCGACCAGCAGCCAGCCGCTCTCCGCCAGCGCCGCGACCGCGCAGATCGATATGGCGGTGGCGATCGCCGCCTCGCTGGCGTCGAACTGGTCGTCATGCACGTTCAGCGCGTCGTAGCGTTCGCTCGCCGCCTTGGCCTCGCCGGCCAGGTGCGGTGCCTCGCTGCGATAGCGTGCGGCGTCGGCGGCAAGCTGCACCGACGGCTGCGCGTGCATCGCGGTCAGTTGCAACTGCGCGATCTCGGTCACGCGCAGCTTGGTGCGCGTCGCCTGATATTCGTTCCACAGGTCGACCGACCGCGCCTGCGCCTGGTCCATCGCCTGGACGATGTTGCCGTCCTTGATGTTGCCGAGGCCCATCGCGACCGACAGGATGACCACGGTGACCGCGACCCGGCGGTTGAGGCGCTTGTCCTTGGCCTCGGCGCTGACCTCGAATTCCATGGCGCCGCCTCTGCCGCCGTGGCCCGGGCGGCGCCAGTGAATTGCGCGTCATCTGCGCGCGACGCCCCTGTCATTCGCCGGCTGTCATTGCATGCCCCGGCCGTCAGCTGTAGTCGCGCAATTCGTCGCCGGTGATGTGCACGACGTGCAGCACATTGGTCGATCCCGGCGTGCGGAACGGCACGCCCGCCATCACGATCACGCGGTCGCCCGCCTTGGCGATGCCGGTGCGCAGCGCCATCCGCTTGGCCTTGCCGACCATGTCCTCGAACGATTCGACGTCGCGGGTGTGGACCGCATGCGTCCCCACAGCAGCCCCAGCCGCCGCGCGGTCTCCTTGCTCGGCGTCAGCACCAGGATCGGCACCGACGGTCGCTCGCGCGCGATGCGCCGTGCCGTCGAACCCGATGTAGTGAAGCAGATGATCGCCGTCGCCGACGTGGTCTTGGCGATCTGCTTGGCGGCTTCCGCCAGCGCGTCGGCGGTCGTCGGGTCGGGCCGCATCACGGTGAAATGGACGCGGTCGCCGTGCATCGGGTCGCCCTCGACCGAAATGCCGATCGAATTCATCATCGCCACCGATTCGACCGGCCACGCCCCCGCCGCGCTCTCGGCGGACAGCATGATCGCATCCGCGCCGTCGTAGATCGCGGTGGCGACGTCGGACACCTCGGCGCGGGTCGGCGACGGGCTCTGGATCATCGATTCCAGCATCTGCGTCGCGACCACGACCGGGCGACCCAGGCGGCGTGCGGTCTCGACGATGCGCTTCTGCAGTGGCGGCACCGTCTGCGGCGGCAGCTCGACGCCCAGGTCGCCGCGCGCGACCATCACGCCGTCGCACATCTCGACGATCTCCTCCAGCCGGTCGATCGCCGCCGGCTTCTCGATCTTGGCGAGCAGCGCCGCCTTGCCGCCGATCAGCTTGCGCGCCTCCGCCAGATCCTCCGGCCGCTGCACGAACGACAGCGCGATCCAGTCGACGCCCTGTTCGACGGCGAAGGCGAGGTCGCTGCGGTCCTTCTCGGTCAGCGCCGCCATCGGCAGCACCACGTCGGGGACGTTCAGCCCCTTGTTGTTCGACAGCGGGCCGCCGACCTCGACCACCGTCTCGATCCGCTCGGGGCCGTGATCGGTGACGCGCAGCACCAGCTTGCCGTCGTCGAGCAGCAGGCGCGCACCCGGCTCGATCGCGGCGAAAATCTCCTTGTGCGGCAGTTCGACGCGGGTGGCATCGCCCGGCGTCTCGTCGCGGTCGAGCACGAAGGTGCTGCCGCTTTCCAGCATCGTCCTGCCGCCGTCGAACTTGCCGACGCGCAGCTTGGGGCCCTGCAGATCGGCGAGGATCGTCGTCGGTCGCACGAACTCGCGCTCCAGCCCGCGGATCGCCTGGATCACCGCGACCTTGGACTGCTGGTCGCCATGGCTCATGTTGATGCGAAAGGCGTCGGCGCCCGCCTGGAACAGGGTCGCGATCATCTCGGGGGTGTTGCTCGCCGGACCGAGGGTCGCGAGCACGCGCACCTTGCGTGATCGGGGCGCAATGGCAGTGGTCATGGGGAAAAGGCTCCTGGGGAATGGCCGCGCTCCCCTCTAAACCCTATCTATACGCGATCAACCTTTGGGGGAGCCTTACGTGACCGACAAACTCGATTCCCTGCCCGACGCGGTCGCGGCGCAGGCGTTCCGTCGCCTTGTCCGCCACCTGCGTCACCGCACCGACGCGCAGAACGTCGACCTGATGGGCCTGTCCGGTTTCTGCCGCAACTGCCTGTCGGACTGGATCGAGGAGGCGGGGGACCTGCCGAAGGCGGAGGCGCGCGAGACGATCTACGGCATGCCGCAGGCGACGTGGAAGGCGCGCTACCAGACCGAGGCGACGCCGGAACAGCTCGCCCGCATGGACGAGAGCGTGAAGCGCAACGCGCGGGATGACGCCCTGGACGAGGCGCTCGACGACAGCTTTCCCGCCAGCGATCCGCCCGCGATGACCGAACCGGGCCGGGGGTGAGGGCCGGGGTTGAGCCGGACGTGGTAAACGCCTAGACGCCCGCCCCTACCGGTCGCGACCGGTATCCTTTCAGCGAATCATATGAGGGCCGCGGGGTGCCTGCGGCGGGGTGGGACAATGGCGGACGAACGGCAAGAAGGCATGGGCGGCGGTCAGGTCGCAGCAGACGAACTGCGCCTGCTGATCGAGCGCGCCGAGCGCCTCGAGGAAGAGAAGAAGGGGATCACGGACGACATCAAGGACGTGATGGCCGAAGCGAAGGGGCGCGGCTACGATCCCAAGGCGATCCGCAAGATCCTGTCGATCCGCAAGAAGAAGAAGGAAGAATATCAGGAGGAGGAAGCGATCCTCGAAGTGTACATGCAGGCGCTCGGCATGATCTGATTCGATGGCGGCTTGACCGGCCGTCCGGCGCTGTATTAATCGCATAAGTCACGCTGCGATGGAGCCTGCGCCGATGACCGCCCGTCTTGCCGCCGTCCTGATCTGCGCGGCGGTCGCCTCGCCCGCGACCGCGCGCGTTGCCGATACCGCGGCGGTGGAGCGGGTCGTCGACCGCTTCAACGCCGCCCGTGCGGCCTTCGACCCTGCCGCGCTCGCCGACACGCTGGCGCCGGATTACGAGGAAATCTCACCGGTCGGGGATGTCGACGATCGGGCCAAGGTCCTTGGCTTCTATCGGGCCGATCAGCGCAAGGCCGGGCCGGCGATCCAGAGCAGCGATCGCCGCAGCGCGATCCACGGCCCGTTCGGGATCGCGACGGAGCGGCTGTCCTTCACCATGACGCGCCCCGACGGCACGACGCTGGCCCGCTCGCTCCGCGTCCGCTACGTCGCGGTGCGCAGCGGTGCGGGATGGAAGCTGGTGTCTGCGCAATATACCCCGATGCCACCGGCGAAATGACGATCGGGTGACGATCCTCGCGCTTTCGCTCGGTTTCGTCGCGATCAATCTGCTGACGGTGTTCGCCTTTGCGCATGACAAGGCGCGGGCCGTCTCCGGTGGGTGGCGGGTGCGCGAATCGACCTTGCTGGGCCTCGCCATGGTCGGGGGATCGCCGGGCGCGGTGTGGGCGCGGCACCGTTTGCGCCACAAGACCCGCAAGCAACCCTTCGCGACCTGTCTCGACCTCATCGCCATGGTCCATGCCGGGCTCGCTGTCGGGCTGGCAACGCTGCTGATCGGGTAGATCCGGGCCGATCGTGATCGGAAAGGTCGGGGGGCTACGCCGCCTCGCTCGCCGCCGTCGTCCAGCCCAGCCGCGGGATCGTGATCGATCGCTTGCCCGACAGGTCCACCCGCGCCACGAACAGCTCGCGGCTCTCGATATAGCCGATCAGGCGGCGCACCCGGCCCAGCGAACTGGTGCCGTACGTCTCCGCCAGCGCCGTGTCCGACGGGCAAGGCTCGCCGCCCCGCGCGGCGCGGGCGACCAGCAGGAACGCGCCGATCATGTCGTCGGGCAGGGTGTTGGCCAATGCCATCGCCTCCGCCCATTCCGGATCGGTGACGTCGAAGATGCCTGCCCGCGCCGCCGACAGCCGCCGGGTGAAACCGGGCAGGTCGAGCGGCGGTTTGGCCAGTCCCGCCATCCGGCAGCGCACCTGGAAATCCTGGAACAGCACCGACGGCGGCCGCAGCGCCGAATCGCGATCGGCGACGATCGCCTCCAGCACCCCGGCATAGATCGCCTCGACCTCGCCGTCCGACTTGTCGGGCAGCGGCGCCAGCGTCGCGGGCGGCGCCGGGCGTTCGATCGTGTCGATCAGTTCGTCGGTCGGCACCCGGCGCGGCCGCGATTCGAAACTCATCGGCAATTGTGGCGCTTCGTCCGGCGGCGGTGCGAAGATCAATTGCTGCAGGTTTTCGGCAGGCGCGCTCGGCAGCGGCGTCAGCTTGGGGCTGCCGCTGCGTGCCGAGGTCGCGACCTGGCCGATCTTGACCGTGATCGGCCGCCGCGACACCGCCGGCCCCAGCGCCAGGAAGGTGCCGCGCGCCAGATCGCGAATCGATTCGGCCTGGCGTCGCTCCATCCCGAGCAGGTCGGCGGCGCGCGCCATGTCGATGTCGAGGAAGGTGCGGCCCATCAAAAAGTTCGACGCCTCCGCCGCGACGTTCTTGGCAAGCTTCGCCAGCCGTTGCGTCGCGATCACGCCCGCCAGGCCGCGCTTGCGCCCGCGGCACATCAGGTTGGTCATCGCCGACAGCGATGCGCGTCGCACCTCTTCGGCGACCTCGCCACCGGTGGTGGGCGCGAACAGCTGCGCCTCGTCCACCACGACCAGCGCCGGATACCAATGTTCGCGCGGCGCATCGAACAGCGCCGACAGGAACGCGGCGGCGCAGCGCATCTGCCCTTCCGCCTCCAGCCCCTCCAGGCTCAGCACGACGGACGCCCGATGTTCGCGCAGCCGCGTCGCGATCCGCGCGATTTCGGGAACCGAATAATCGGCGGCCTCGATCACGACATGGCCATAGGGCCCGGCGAGCGTCACGAAATCGCCCTCCGGGTCGATCACCACCTGCTGGACCTGGCCCGCGGATCCTTCCAGCAGGCGGCGCAACAGGTGCGACTTGCCCGACCCCGAATTGCCCTGGACGAGCAACCGGGTGGCGAGCAGTTCCTCAAGGTCCATGGTCACGGGCGCGCCGCGGTCGTCGCTGCCCATGTCTACGCTGACGGTCATTGTGTCGCCGTGTGGCCGATGCAGGGGGCGGGGGCAAGCGGTTTGCGGCGGGCGCCCCGCCGGTTGCGGCCCCGGAACCGGTCGATTACGGCACCGCCCGACCACCGTTACCCCAAGGACGCATCCGATGGCCCAGCGCCCGCTCGCCGATTTTGCCCTGCGCCTGTTGCGCAAGCCCGCCCATGCGCTCGACGCCGAGGAGCGGCGGGTGCTCGACAGCATCGATTCCGGCACGATCGTCAGTCGCGATGCCGGGGACGAGGCGGATGCCCGCGCCAGCCTCGGCGACCGGCTGGCGGACCGGGTCGCGGCGATCGGCGGGTCGTGGGGCTTCATCATCACGTTTACCGTGGTGCTGCTCGGCTGGATGCTGCTCAATTCGGACGTGCTGGCGCATTTCGACGCGGCGTTCGATCCCTATCCCTACATCTTCCTCAACCTGATGCTGTCGACGCTCGCCGCGATCCAGGCGCCCGTCATCATGATGAGCCAGAACCGCCAGGCATCGAAGGACAGGCTGGCCGCCAGCCTCGACTATGAAACCAACCTGCGCGCCGAACTCGACATCCTGCGGCTGCACGAGAAGCTCGACACGCTGGTGCTCGACCGGCTCGCCGCGCTGGAAGCGAAGATCGACGGGCTGGCGATCCGGGCCGCCCCGCTCTAAAGACCGCCGATTACCGATTAGAGGCAGTCATGGCAGGCCATTCCAAGTTCAAGAACATCATGCACCGCAAGGGCGCGCAGGATAAGAAGCGTTCGGGCATGTTCTCCAAGCTCTCCCGCGAAATCACCGTCGCGGCCAAGATGGGCCTGCCCGATCCCGACATGAACCCGCGCCTGCGCGCCGCGGTGAACGCCGCCAAGGCGCAGTCGATGCCCAAGGACAACATCCAGCGCGCGATCGACAAGGCGTCGAAGGGCGACACCGAGAATTACGAGGAGATTCGCTACGAGGGCTTCGGCCCCGGCGGTGTCAGCCTGATCATCGAGGCGCTGTCAGACAACCGCAACCGCACCGCTACCAACGTGCGCACCGCGGTCGCGAAGAACGGCGGCAACCTCGGCGCCTCAGGATCGGTGAGCCATGCCTTCGACCGGATGGGCCTCATCAACTATCCCGCCAGCGTCGGCGATGCCGAGAAGGTGTTCGAGGCGGCGCTGGAAGCGGGCGCGGAGGACGTCAGCTCGACCGACGAGGGCCACGAGATCTGGACCGCGGTGAGCGACATGCACGAGGTCGCCAAGGCGCTGGAACCCGTGCTGGGCGAATATGAGGGCGCCAAGCTCGCCTGGCGCCCGCAGACGATGGTCGCGGTGAACGAGGACGAGGCGGCGACCTTGTTCAAGCTGATCGACACGCTGGACGACGATGACGACGTGCAGACCGTCTGGGGCAATTACGAGGTCTCCGACGAGGTGATGGAGAAGCTCGGCTGACCTTGTCCGATTCACGCGGAGGCGCGGAGGCGCGGAGGGTTGCGTGCGCGGCCCTCCCGTCCCGCGCCAGTGGGCCTTACCTCCCGGCGGCGATGTCGGACGACGGCAGCATCGGGCGCACCCTCTTCGCGTCCTCGCGTCTTCGCGCGAATCATCACCTCTCTTTCGCCGACGGTTCGGAAGAAGAGGGGATTCACACGAAGACGCGAAGACGCGAAGCGAACGAAGAGATTTGGCGGGCAGAGGCGTCGAGAGCGCGGAGGATGTCGGACTCGCGGCGAGCATATTCCGCTTCGGTGACCAGGGTCGCTGCCGCGGCCATCTCTTTTGCGCGCCTCCGTGTGACCCCATGATCATCCTCGGCCTCGACCCCGGGCTCGGCACGACCGGCTGGGGCGTCATCCATGCCGACGGCAACCGGCTGAAGCATATCGCCAACGGCCAGATCCGCACCGATCCGTCGATGCCGCTGCCGCGCCGGTTGTCGAACCTCCATGCTGCGCTGATCGACGTGATCCTCGCCGAGCGGCCCGATGGCGCAGCGGTGGAGGAGGTGCTGGGCAATACCAACGCGCAGTCGACGCTGAAGCTGGGGCAGGCGCGCGGCGTCGTGCTGCTCGCGGCGGCGGGTTCGGGGCTGCATATCGGCGAATACCATCCCTCGACCGTCAAGAAGGCGGTGGTCGGCACCGGCGGTGCTGAAAAGCGGCAGATTCAGGCGATGATGGCGGTGTTGCTGCCCGGCGCGAAGCTCGCCGGGCCCGATGCCGCCGATGCGCTGGCGGTGGCGATCACGCATGCGCATCATCTGGCGTCGGCGCAGGGCATGGCACGGCGGGCGAGGGTGACGGCATGATCGCGCATCTGAAGGGACGGCTCGATTCGACGGGGATCGACTATGCCGTGATCGACGTCGGCGGCGTCGGCTATTTCGTCGGCGCCTCCGCGCGGACGCTGGCGGCGATCGGCCCGGTGGGCGAGGCGGCGATGCTGCACACCGAGATGCTGGTGTCGGAGGATTCGATCCGCCTCGTCGGCTTCGCCCGTGCCGAGGAACGCGACTGGTTCCGCCTGCTGACCGGGGTGCAGGGGGTCGGTTCGCGGGTCGCGCTGGCCATCCTGTCGGCGCTCGACACGCAGGAGATCGCCCGGGCGGTGTCGGCACAGGACAAGGCGACCGTCGCCCGCGCCAACGGCGTCGGTCCGAAGCTTGCCGAACGGATCGTGCGCGAACTGAAGGACAAGGTCGGCACGATGGCGTTCGGCGGCGGCGCCCTCGGCCCGGCGGCCGCCGCGCAGGCGATGCCGGTCGGCGCCGCCGCCGACGCCGTATCCGCCCTCCTCAACCTCGGCTTCCGCCCGGCGGAGGCGGCCAGCGCCGTCGGCGCTGCGGAGGAGGACCTGGGGCCGGCCGCGACGCTGGATGCGTTGGTACGACTGGCACTGCGCAAGGCGGCAAAGTAGCACCCGGCCTCGCTGGACGCTCCGGCGAAACGGGACTATATCGGGAACATGGCGCAGCTCAACGTCTCCCTTCCGGCCGATCTCCAGCGCTATGTCGACGGGCGGGTGTCCGATGCGGGGTTCGCGGATTCGGACGATTACGTCCGCGCGCTGATCGAACGTGATCAGCACCGCTACGCGGATGATGTGCTGCGTGTACGGCGTCTGGTCCAGGAAGGTATCGATTCGGGGGTTATCGATCGCGAGCCCGATGATATCTTGGACGATATCATCGCCGACATTCGCGCCGCCGATGATTAGGCTGCGCGTCAGCGCGCAAGCGCGTCGCGACCTTCAAATGATCGGCACGGACGGGCGTCGGCGTTACGGTCGTACGGCAGCCGAATCGCACATCGAGGGATTTCGGCGCCTGTTCGCCTTGTTGCGCGATCGCCCCTTTGCCGGCCAGGCGTGGCCGGATCTCGAGCTCGACGTGCGGTCGCTGTCGCATCGTCCCCATCGTATCCTATATCGGGTGATCGGCGATGTGGTCGTCATCGATCGAATCATTCATCAGGCGCGCGACATCCGTTCCGCCCTTCCGGAAGCGCAATGACCGACGACCGCCTCCTCACCGCCAGCCGCCGTCCCGAGGATGTCGACGCGGCGCTGCGTCCGCGCAGCCTCGACGAATTCGTCGGGCAGCAGGCGGCGCGCGAGAACCTGCGCGTCTTCATCGAAGCGGCACGCGGGCGTGGCGATGCGCTCGACCATGTGCTGTTCTTCGGTCCGCCGGGTCTCGGCAAGACGACGCTGGCGCAGATCATCGCGCGCGAGATGGGCGTCGGCTTCCGCGCCACGTCTGGCCCCGTCATCGCTAAATCGGGCGACCTCGCCGCGCTGCTGACCAACCTCGAGGACGGCGACGTGCTGTTCATCGATGAAATTCACCGCCTGCAGCCTGCGGTGGAGGAGGTGCTGTACCCGGCGATGGAGGATCGCGCGCTCGACCTGATGATCGGCGAAGGCCCGTCGGCACGCAGCGTCCGCATCGACCTGCCTAAGTTCACGCTCGTCGGCGCGACGACCCGGCAGGGCCTCCTCACCACGCCGCTGCGCGACCGGTTCGGCATTCCCGTCCGCCTGCAATTCTACACCGTCGAGGAACTGACCCGCGTCGTCACCCGCGCCGCCGGACTGCTCGACCTCGGCATCGCCCCCGACGGCGCCAGCGAGATCGCGCGTCGCGCGCGGGGCACGCCGCGCATCGCCGGGCGATTGCTGCGCCGGGTGCGGGATTTCGCCAATGTCGCCGGCACGCCCACCGTCGACCGCGCCGCCGCCGACCGCGCGCTCAACCGGCTGGAGGTCGATTCGCTCGGGTTGGACGCGATGGATCGCCGCTACCTCCACATGATCGCCGACATCTATCGCGGCGGGCCGGTCGGCGTCGAGACGCTCGCCGCCGGCCTGTCCGAACCCCGCGACACGATCGAGGAGGTGATCGAGCCGTATCTGATCCAACTCGGCCTGGTGGCGCGAACGGCGCGCGGCCGGGTCCTCAACGCCGGCGGGTGGAAACATCTGGGATTGAATCCGCCGGCCGGGTCGCAGGACGGATTGTTCGACTGATCGCGATCCGTCGCCGCTTTGCGCCCGGCGGCGGGATATGGTCTACCTCGCGGATCGACGATGACGCGGGAGCCGATCGATGCCGTTCACGACGAAAGCCGGAAACATGCTGGCGATGGCGATGCTGCTCTCGCCCGTCGCCTGGGCGCCGGGCGCTACCGCGCAGGCGAGGTTCCAGGGGGCCGGCCAGACCTCCCGGATCGATTGCGACGGGGGCGAGGCGCATATCGAGGGTGCCAGCAACACGATCGTCGTCGATGGGCCGTGCACATTGCTGTCGGTGCAGGGCGCAGGCAACGTCGTCACCGTGGATCTGGCGGTCAAATCGACCATCCGCGTGGTCGGCAGCAGCAATCGCGTCACCTGGCGGGCGCCCGGCAAGGCCCGTCCGCGCGTGTCGAGCAGCGGCGCCGACAATCACATCCGCCCCGCGCCGTGACGGCGGGCGGCGATGACCCGGTCGCAATGCTTCGCTAGCGGCATTGCGCCATCGCGCGCCTTTTGTTGCGTGGCACTCGGCGCTGGCGTCTGATAGCTAACGCTTATGCCCGTGTCCGCCGCCGCCTCCGCTCGCGAAATCCTCACCCGTCTCCACGACGTCATGGCCGGGCGCAACCCGGCGCAGGCCAAGCTGAACGCCGTCGTCGGCATCATCGCCGAGGCGATGGATAGCGAGGTCTGCTCGATCTATCTGCTGCGCGAGGGGGTGCTGGAACTGTTCGCCACCCGCGGCCTCGACCAGGCGGCGGTGCACGTCACCAAGCTAGCGCTTGGCGAGGGCCTCGTCGGCACGATCGCCGAGGATGTCGAGGTGCTCAACCTCGACGAAGCCGCAAGCCACCCCGATTTCGCCTACAAGCCCGAAACGGGCGAGGAACGCTATCACAGCTTCGCCGGCGTTCCGATCATCCGCCGCGAACGGGCGGTCGGCGTGCTCGCCGTGCAGCATAGCGAACAGCGCAAATATCAGGACGTCGAGATCGAGGCGTTGCAGACGGTCGCGATGGTGCTGTCCGAACTGATCGCCAACGCCGGCCTGATCGACACAGGGCAGACCGGCGAGAACCGGCCGCAGTCGACCGCCGCGGTCCGCCTGCTCGGCCAGAAGCTGGTGGAGGGCATGGGGTCGGGCTATGCCGTATTCCACCAGCCGCGCATCGTCGTCGAACACACCGTGGCCGAGGATACCGACGCGGAGCGCCACCGCGTCTACGCCGCCTTCGACAAGATGCGCGAACAGATCGACCGGATGACGCGCGAGGCGGAGTTTGGCGTCGGCGGCGAGCATGAGGAGGTGCTGCAGACCTACAAGATGTTCGCCTACGACGAAGGCTGGGGGCGGCGGATCAACGAGGCGATCGACAGCGGCCTGACCGCGGAGGCGGCGATCGAGCGCGTGCAGCAGCGCACCCGCCAGCGCATGCGCCAGATCGACGATCCGCTGCTCGCCGACCGGATGCACGACCTCGAGGATCTGGCGAACCGGCTGCTGCGCATCGTCTCGGGCCAGATGGGGACCGCGGCGCAGATGGGGCTGCGCCAGGATACGATCCTGATCGCTCGTAACCTTGGTCCCGCCGAACTCCTCGAATACGACAAGCGGCGGCTGAAGGGGGTGATCCTCGAGGAAGGGTCGCTGACCGCGCACGTCACCATCGTTGCCCGCGCGATGGGCGTGCCGGTACTCGGCCGCGTCCGCGACGTGCGCCGCCTGATCGCCGAGGGCGACCTGCTGCTGCTCGATTCGGTCGCGGGCAACGTCTTCGTCCGGCCCTCGTCGGGCATGGAGGAGGCGTTCGAGGCGAAGCTGGCGCTCCGCCAGAAGCGCAAGGCCGCCTTCGCCGCGCTGCGCGACGTGCCGCCGGTGACGAAGGACGGCCAGCGCATCACGCTGATGGTCAATGCCGGGCTGCGCGACGACGTCGCGGCGCTCGATGTCACCGGCGCCGACGGCATCGGCCTGTTCCGGACCGAATTCCAGTTCCTCGTCTCGGCGACGCTGCCGCAGCGCGAACGCCAGCAGCGGTTGTACAAGGAGGTGCTGGACGCCGCGGGGGATCGTCCGGTGATCTTCCGCACCGTCGACATCGGCGGCGACAAGGCGCTGCCCTATCTCAACAAGGCGGATGCCGACGAAGAGAACCCGGCGATGGGCTGGCGCGCGCTGCGCCTGGCGCTCGACCGTGACGGCCTGATGAAGGTGCAGGCGCGCGCGCTGATCGAGGCGGCGGCGGGGCGCACGCTCAACGTCATGTTCCCGATGGTGTCGGAAGCGTGGGAGTTCGCCGAGGCGAAGGCGCTGTTCGAAGCGCAGCGGGCATGGCTCGCGGCGCGCGGTCGCCGCCTGCCGCTCGACGTCCGCTACGGGGCGATGCTGGAGGTGCCCGCGCTCGCCGAACAGCTCGACCTGCTGCTGCCCGACATCGACTTCCTGTCGGTCGGCACCAACGACCTGACGCAATTCCTGTTCGCCGCGGATCGCGCCAACCCGCGGCTCGCCGAGCGGTACGACTGGCTCAGCCCGTCGATCCTGCGCTTCCTCGCGCGGGTCGTCGCCCCGTGTCGTGCGGCGGGGGTCGACCTCGGCGTCTGCGGCGAGATGGGCGGACGGCCGGTGGAGGCGATGGCGCTGATCGGCCTCGGCATCGATCGCCTCTCGATCACGCCGGCCGCGATCGGTCCGATCAAGGCGATGGTCCGCAGCCTCGATCATGCCGCCTGCCGGGCGTTCGTCGCCGATCTCATCGCGCGGCCACCGCGCGACATGCGGGGCGCGCTGACCGACTGGGCGGTGCAGAGCGGCGTCGATCTGGCCTGAAACGCCGTTCAACCGGGCTGCGGCCACGTTGACTTGCAGCAAGGCATCGGGGAATGTCGCCACCGTCAGCGATCCGCAGCACTCCCTTGGAGATACGAATGGACGAGGTCGATCCCGGCCAGCCCAACCCGAATTCCGTACCCCCGGCCCGGCCGGGGGACCGGTTGCGCGATGCGCGGGAAAGCAGGGGACTGAGTTTGGCGGAGGTCGCCGCCCGCACGCGCGTGCCGCAGCGCCATCTCGAGGCGCTGGAAACGGGCGATTATGCCGCATTGCCGTCCCCGACCTATGCCATGGGCTTTGCCAAGGCCTATGCCCGCGCCGTTGGCGTCGACGAGGTGGTCGTCGCGCAGGACGTGCGCCGCGACCTCGACCGGCTGGGACCGCGTCGCCCCGAATATGTGCCGTATGAAACCGCCGATCCGGCGCGCGTGCCGTCCCGCGGCGTGGCGGTTCTCGGTGTCGGCATCGCGCTCGCCGTCCTGATCCTGGTCGGCCTGTGGTACGGCACCAACCTGTTCCAGCCAGGCAACGGTACGACCGCCACCGGCGACAGCGTCGTGGCACAGACCATCGCACCCACGCCGACCCCTGCGGCCACCCCGGCGGCACCGACGGGTGGCCAGGTGGTGCTGACCGCCAGCGACGACGTCTGGCTGCGCGTCTACGATGCCGACAACAAGACGCTGTACCTCGGCACGATGAAGCCGGGCGAGCGGTTCGAGGTGCCGGCCGGCGCGAAGGATCCGATGATCAACGTCGGTCGCCCGGACAAGCTGGCGGTGACGCTCAACGGCTCGTCGATCCCGCCGCTGGGCGATGGATCGCGTGCGATCAAGGACGTCCGTGTCAGCGGCGAGGCCATCGCCGCGCGCCTGGCGGGACAGCCTGCGCCCACCGCCTCGCCCGCCGCTACCCCGACGACCGCCCGCACCGCATCGCGGGGCACGGCCGCGCGAACCGCGGGGCGTTCGGGCCGGGCGCCGCTCAGCGAGACCCAGCGTGCCAACCTCCAGTCGGCGCAGGATCCTGCGCCGACCGGAAATTCGTCCGCGCCTTAAGGCTGGCGACAGGTGGGCGGATGCAGCTATGACGGCGCCTCGTTAACCAACCACGCGCCGGGGGGTGCCTAAGACCATGCGTACGATCATCTGGGCGCTCGTCGCCGCCACTATCCTGGTTCCCGCCGCCGCCTTGGCGCAGAGCAACGTCGAGGGCCGCGTCGGCAAGCTCGAAAGCGAAATGCGCGCGGTGCAGCGCAAGGTGTTTCCCGGCGGCGCCGGCCAGTACCTCCAGCCCGAGATCACGCGTCCCGATGCGCCGCAGGCCGTCGGCGGCAGCCCTGCCACCAGCGCCGTCGCCGACCTGACCAGCCGCGTCACCGCGCTGGAACAGCAGATGGCCGGCATGACCGACCAGATCGAACAGACCGGCTACAAGGTCCGCCAGTTGCAGGACCAGTTCGACGCCTACAAGCGCAGCACGGATGCAAAGCTGTCCGGCCTCGCCGCGACGCCGGCGCTGGCGACCACGCCTGCCTCCACCCCGCTCCCCGCCACCCGGCTGGGCGAGGACGAGGCGGCAAGCGGTGCGACCCGCCCGTCCCGCACGCCGGCGCGTGGCACCGCCGCCACCCGGCCCGTCGCGACCCCGGTGGCCGCCGTCGACGGCGCGGACGATGCGGAGCCGGCCTCCGCGACCAGGGTCGACAAGCCTGCGACCGGCGACACGCCGGAGGATGAATATCTCTACGGCTATCGCCTGTGGGCGGCGAAGCAATATCCGCAGGCGGAAGCGCAGCTGAAGAAGATGGTCGCCGCCTATCCCAAGCATCGCCGCGCCAGCTATGCGCAGAACCTGCTTGGCCGCGCCTATCTCGACGAGGGCAAGCCCAGCCTCGCCTCGATGGCCTTCTACGACAATTACAAGAAGATGCCGGACGGCGAACGCGCGCCCGACAGCCTCTATTATCTCGCCCAGGCGCTGATGAAGCTCAACAAGCCCGCCGACGCCTGCAAGGTATACGGCGAACTCACCGACGTTTACGGTGCCAAGGTTTCCGGACAGATGAAGGCCGATGTCGAGAAGGGCCGTACCGCCGCCAAGTGCAAGTGAACCGCTGGCCCAGCAGGCCGAGCGTTTCCGTCACGACCTGATCCGCACCCTGGGGCATGATCCCCGGGGCGTGGTGCTGTGCGCCGTGTCGGGCGGTCCCGACAGCATGGCGATGCTGACGCTGGCCGCCACCGCCTTTCCCGGCCACATCCACGCCGCCACGGTGGATCACCGGTTGCGCGCCGATGCCGCGGCAGAGGCGGCGATGGTCGCCGGCCATTGCGCCCGCCTGGGCGTGCCGCACGCCACGCTCGTGCCCGTCGAACCGATCGCCGGCGCCAGCATCCAGGCGGCGGCGCGCCAGGTTCGCTACGCGCTGCTCGCCGGGTACGCCCGCACGATCGATGCCGGCGCGCTGGCGACCGCGCATCACATCGACGATCAGGCCGAAACCTTCCTGATGCGGGCCGCGCGCGGATCGGGCATCGCGGGCCTTGCCGGGGTTCGCCCGCGTACGATGAGCGGTACGGTCACGGTGATTCGCCCGCTGCTCGAATGGCGCCGCGCCGAACTGCGTGCGATCGTCCGCCGTGCCGAGGTGCCGTTCGTCGATGATCCCTCCAATCACGATCCCGCGCACGATCGCACCCGCTTCCGCCGGCTGCTCGATGCCAACGAATGGCTCGGACCACCGCAGATCGCCCGTTCGGCAGCCGCGCTGGCGGAGGCGGACGAGGATGTCCGTGCGATCGTCGAATGGCTCTGGACCACCCGCGCCTCCGTCGCCGGTGGGACGGTCCGCATCGACGTCGCCGGCCTGCCGCGCGAACTCACCCGTCGCCTCGCCCGCCGCGCCATCGGACTGGTGATCGACACCGCCGGCATCGCCGCGCCCAAATGGAGCGAATCGGCCAACGTCGAACCGCTGCTCGACGCGCTCGCGACCGGCCGCCGCGCGACCCAGGCGGGCGTCGTCGTCAGCCCGCACGCGACCGAATGGCGCTTCCGCCCGGCGCCTGCGCGCCGCCCGGCCTGACCGCCCGCCGCCGCGGGAAAGCCGCCCCGGAATCCGGCCTGGAATCCGCCTCGGTCAGGGTGCCGCGCAGGCGTTGCGGACCGTGCTGCCGGCGTCGGACGCGCTCGGCGCCGCCGAACCGCCCTGAATCGTCGTCGGCGCTGACGAATCCGCAGGTCCGTTCCATTGCCATTAACCCCGGTGCGCTTATCTTGGCCACATGAACGACAACGACAAGCAGCCCCCGAACGGCAGCGGGAACGACGGCGGCAATGGCGGCGGCAGCCCTTGGATGAAAAGCCTGCTCATCTGGGTCGGCATTCTGCTCGCGCTTGCCCTGTTCGTGCAGCTGTTCAACGGGCCGACCAGCGCCGGCGCCAGCAACACCGTCGCCTATTCGAAATTCCTCGATCAGGTCGACGAGGGTACGGTGAAGGACGTCGCGATCGGTCGCGACATGATCACCGGCACCTATTCCAGCGGCGACAAGTTCCGGACCTATCCGATCCAGGATTCGACGCTCGTCCCGCACCTGCGCAGCAAGAACGTGACGATCGCGGCGAAGCCGGACGAGGGCACGTCGATGTGGATGCTGCTGCTCTACCAGTCGCTGCCGTTCCTGCTGTTCCTCGGCATCGCCTTCTTCGTCATCAAGCAGATGCAGAAGAACACCGGCGGTGGCGCGATGGGCTTCGGCAAGAGCCGCGCCCGCATGCTGACGCAGAAGGAGGGCAAGGTGACCTTCGACGACGTCGCCGGCATCGACGAGGCGCGCAGCGAGCTGACCGAGATCGTCGACTTCCTGAAGGATCCGACCAAGTTCGCGCGCCTCGGCGGCAAGATCCCGAAGGGCGCGCTGCTCGTCGGTTCGCCCGGCACCGGCAAGACATTGCTCGCCCGCGCGATCGCGGGCGAGGCGGGCGTGCCGTTCTTCACCATTTCGGGCTCGGACTTCGTCGAGATGTTCGTCGGCGTCGGCGCCAGCCGCGTGCGCGACATGTTCGAACAGGCCAAGAAGTCGGCGCCGTGCATCGTCTTCATTGATGAAATCGACGCGGTCGGTCGTCATCGCGGTGCCGGCCTCGGCAACGGCAACGACGAACGCGAACAGACGCTCAACCAGCTGCTGGTCGAAATGGACGGGTTCGAGGCGAACGAGGGCATCATCATCGTCGCGGCAACCAACCGCCCCGACGTGCTCGACCCCGCCTTGCTGCGTCCGGGTCGCTTCGATCGTCAGGTCGTCGTGCCGCGCCCGGATATCGAGGGGCGGATCAAGATCCTCGAAGTGCATATGAAGAAGGTGCCGCTGGCGCCCGACGTCGATGCGCGCGTGATCGCACGCGGCACGCCGGGCTTCTCCGGCGCCGATCTCGCCAACCTCGTCAACGAAGCGGCGCTGACCGGCGCGCGCAAGGGCAAGCGTCTCGTTGCGATGGCCGAATTCGAAGAGGCCAAGGACAAGGTCATGATGGGCGCAGAGCGCCGCAGCATGGTGATGACCGAGGACGAGAAGCGGATGACCGCTTATCACGAGGCGGGCCATGCGATCGTTTCGATCCACGAACAGGCGTCCGATCCGATCCACAAGGCGACGATCATCCCGCGCGGCCGTGCTCTGGGTATGGTGATGCGCCTGCCGGAACGCGATTCCTACAGCTACCACCGCGACAAGATGTACGCGAACCTCGCCGTGGCGATGGGCGGCCGCGTCGCCGAAGAGATCATCTTCGGCTATGACAAGGTGTCGTCGGGCGCGAGTGGCGACATCCAGTACGCCACCGGTCTCGCCCGTGACATGGTCACCAAATGGGGCATGTCGGACAAGGTCGGCCCGGTGGAATACGCCCAGCCGGAGGGCGAATCGTTCCTCGGCTATTCCTCGTCGCAGCCGGTGCGCATGTCGAATGCGACCGCGCAGCTGATCGACGACGAGATCAAGGGCATCGTCGAGGGCGGCCTCACCCGCGCCAAGCATCTGCTGACCGAGCATGTCGACCAGCTCCACCTGCTCGCCGGTGCGCTGCTCGAATATGAGACGCTGTCGGGCGACGAGATCAAGAAGCTGATCGCCGGCGAAGAGATCGGCCGGCCCGATCCGTCGGGGCCGAAATCGAACGTGCCGCGGGCCGGCACGTCGATACCGAAGACCCGGCGTCCCGGCGGACCGTTCGGCAATCCCGCGCCGCTCGGTGCCTGACCCTGGCCTTAACCTCAGCCGACGGGGCGGTTCATCACCCCGTCAGCGACGATCGACTAATCGGCGGCATTCCATCCGGAGTGTCGCCGATGTCGCGTAAATCCCTGATCGCCCGCTGTTTTGTGATGGGCGCATTGTCGCTTGCCGCCGCAACGTCCGCCTCTGCGGCGATGACCGTCGGCACCTTCCTCGCCAAGGCCGCACCGCTTCGCGCCAACCCGTTCACCGCGCTGACCAACCCTGATTATCAGGTACTGAAGGCGGAGGCCGATGCGGCGACCCGCGAACTCCGGGCCGAGGGCGCGGCGCGCCAGGCCGCCGGCAAGCCGCCGATCGCCTGCATGCCCGATGGTGAAAAGATCGGCATCCTCCAGATGCTCGGCGGCCTCGACGCATTGTCGCCTGCTGACAAGAAGCTTCCGCTCAAGCAGGGCTATGCCAAGGTGCTCAGCCGGACCTACCCCTGCTAGCCGCTGTTGGATCACTTGGGCGGCGGCAGGCGATGTAGCGCCGTCGCTTCAAGGACTTGCGCCGCTGTCGAGACGCCGCTGTCCTATCTGGTCCGGACGTGGAAGGTTGCGATCGCTCGTGTCGGGCCGTGATCCGGGGCACGCAGGTGATCGTCGCAAGGTGCCGCCGCTCGCCGTGGCCCGCCGGCCGCAGGAGTGAGACTTTCGTGACTTTCAGTGCTGCCGTTCAGTCGGTCAGCCCATGCAGGGTCAGCAGCAGGACGAACGCGAGCAGCGCCGTCCAGGCGAACACCAGCAGCACCACCGTCCGCCACAATGCCGATCGCTTGCGCAGCGAATAGGCGCCGCGCAGCTGCCGGAACATGTGCAGCGGCGGCACCGCAAAGACCGCGAGCACGATCCACCCTCCGGGGACGCCGGCCACGCCGACCAGCATCAGCGTGATGACCATCAGCATCATGAACGCCAGGCTGTACGTCACGAAGATCGCATGATCGTACAGCGTGAAGCGCCGCCGCCACAGGAAGAGCAGCGCCACGAACGGCGTCGAGATCGGGATCAGCAGCCAACTGTATTTGTACGCGCTCGTCTGCAGCTTGTAGAGCGCCAGTCCGGGATTGTCGTTCGCCTTGGCCAGGCCATGGTCCAGCGCCGCCCAGCCGGTCTTGGCATTGGTCAGCGTGAATTGGGTGTCGTCATCGCGCTTGCCCCCCGCCTGCGTCCGCTTCAGCGCGGCGATCGCGGTCTGCAGCGATGCGATCTCGGCATCGACATCCTTCGTCGACCGGTTGGCGGCGACCAGCGCGGCGCGCTGGGCCTGGCTTTTCTCCAGGCTCTTCTGCACCTTGTCGACCGCGCCGACGGCGCTGATGAGGTTGCTGTTCAGCCGGTCGCGCGACACCGCCTCGGTGATGTCGCCGCCCAGCGCACTGATCGTCGCGAACATCAGGAACACGGTGAACAGGAACAGCGCCAGCGGCGAGACGAAGCGCGCACGTTCGCCGGCGACATAGCGGCGGGTCAGGTCGCCGGGCCGCCACAGCAGCATGGGCAGCGTGCGCCAGATCTTGCCTTCGAAATGGAACACGCCGTGGGCGATCTCATGCCCGATCGCGCCGATCGATCGATGGACATGCCCCGACTGCCCGCAGGCATGGCAATGCGCCCCGATCAGCCGCGTTCCGCAATTGAGGCACAAGCCATCATGCGCGTGACCCGTCCCTTCCCCGGCATGCGGCTCCACCGTCCGCGCGCCCAGCGCGCCGGTGATGAGGTCCGCTGCTGCTGTGATATCCCCCGACATGTCGGGCAGCCTAGCAACCCTTCGATCATGGCGCGAGTGGCTTCGCTATGGTAACGATCCGTATGGCCGACGCTGACAATCCGACCGAAATGATCGCCGATATCGGCCGCCGGGCCCGGCACGCCGCGCGCACGCTAGCCGGCCTGCCCACCGCGGCGAAGGCGGCGGGCCTGCGCGCCGCCGCCGCCCGGCTGCGCGGGGCGGAAGGGGATATTCTCGCCGCCAACGCCCGCGACATGGCGGCCGGCGAAGCGCGCGGCCTTGGCGCTGCATTGCTCGATCGCCTGCGGCTCGATCCGCCCGGGTCGCCGGCATGGCGGCCGGCGTCGATGCTGTCGCGGGGCTTCCCGACCCGGTCGGCCAGACGATCGACCGCGTCGAACGGCCGAACGGCCTCCGGCTGTCCCGCGTGCGCGTGCCGATCGGCGTCATCGGCATCGTCTACGAATCGCGACCGAACGTCACCGCCGACGCCGGCGTGCTGTGCGTCATGGCCGGCAATGCCGCGATCCTGCGGGGCGGGTCTGAGGCGGTGCACAGCAACCGGGCGATCCACGCCGCGCTCGCCGCCGGCTTCGCGGATGCGGGCCTGCCCGCCGACGCCGTGCAGCTGGTGCCGACCACCGACCGCGCCGCCGTGGGCGCTATGCTCGCCGCCGATGGCGCGATCGACCTCATCATACCGCGCGGCGGCAAGAGCCTCGTCGCCCGTGTCCAGGCCGAGGCGCGCGTGCCGGTGCTCGCCCATCTGGACGGCATCAACCACGTCTATGTCGATGCGTCCGCCGACCCGGACATGGCTGCCCGGGTCGTCGTCGATGCCAAGATGCGCCGGACCGGTATCTGCGGATCGATGGAGACGTTGCTGATCGACCGTGCCTATCCGCATGGTCGGGCGCTGGTTGCCGCGCTCGCGGCGGCCGGTTGCGAAATCCGCGGCGATGCTGCGACGGTGTCGCTCGCCGGGGTGGCGGCGGCCGGTCCGGAGGATTGGGATACCGAATATCTCGACGCCATCGCCTCGGTCGCGCTGGTCGACGGCGTCGATGGCGCGATGGCCCATATCGCCCGCCACGGCTCGCACCATACCGACGCGATCGTCGCGGCGGATGCGGCGATCGCCGAACGCTTCCTCGCCGGCGTCGACAGCGCGATCGTGCTGTGGAACGCCTCCACCCAGTTCGCCGACGGCGGCGAATTCGGTCTGGGCGCGGAAATCGGCATCGCCACCGGCCGCCTCCACGCCCGTGGCCCGGTCGCGCTGGAAGGGCTGACGACCTACAAATGGATCGGCCGCGGTACGGGGCAGGTCCGCGGTTGAAGCGGTCCGGCGGCCCGTGTACGTTCCGACGATGAACGCTCCGGCTTCCATCACCGCCCCGCTCGATGCCGCCACCCTGGCGATGATTGAGGAATTGGCGCGGGCGCGCGGGATGACGGGCGAACAATTCGCTGCTGCCGCCATCCGCAAAGCGATGGAACACGATGTCGAATGGCGGGCCTTCGTTCAGGCCGGCGTCGATTCCGCCGATCGCGGCGAATTGATCACGCAGGAAGAGATGGAAGCCTGGTTCGAGGAACGCGTCGCCGCTCGTCGCCCGGCATGACGCGCGCTGCCTGGACTCGTCGTGCGCGCGCCGATCTTGCCCGCATCGATGACTTCAACAGGCCGCACGATCCCTTGCACGCCACCGCCATGGGCCGAGCAGCGATCGCGGCTGGCAAATTTCTGGCCCGTCACCCCCATGCCGGGCCGGGGCTGGATGATGGCGAGCGCAAATGGTTGGTCCCGCAAACCGAATACATCCTGATCTATCGGATCGACGTGGACGGCGTGCAGATTCTTCGGCTCTACCACGGGCGAGAGGACTGGCGTAGCCTATGACCCCCACCGGCCTGCTCGGCGGATCGTTCAATCCCGCGCATCGTGGCCACCGCGGCATCACGATCGCGGCGATTCGCGCCCTCGATCTGGACGAGGCATGGTGGTTGGTGTCGCCGGGCAATCCGCTGAAGGACGGCGTCCCGGACATGGCGCCGCTTGCCGCGCGGCTCGCTTCGGCCCGGGCGATGGCGCGCCGCGCGCCGATCCGCGCCACCGATATCGAGGCGCGGTTGCACACCCGGTACACGCTCGACACCCTGCGCAAGCTCCAGCGCCGCTACCCTCGGCGGCAATTCATCTGGCTGATGGGTGCCGACAATCTGGCGCAATTCCACCGGTGGCGCGGATGGCGGGATATCGCGCGTACGATGCCGATTGCGGTGATCGCGCGTCCGGGGTATGAACGCGGTGCCCGTGCGAGTGTCGCGATGGGTTGGCTGCGACGCTTCCAACGGCCCGCATGCCAGGCGAAGCATTGGACGACGTGGAGATTGCCGGCACTCGTGCTGTTGCGCTTCCGCCCCGACCCTACCTCCGCAACCGCGGCCCGAGCGGCCGATCCCGACTGGCACCGGCGCCACCCGGCCCAGCAACCCAGGAGTCACCTTGGCGAGTAACCCCCAAGCCGTTCGACCGGCCGACCCGGCCGAAGTCGAGGCTTTGCATCGGCTCATCATGGCGTCGCTCGACGACGACCAGGCGGAGGAGATCGTGACGATCCCGCTCGCCGGCAAATCGTCGATCGCCGATCACATGGTCATTGCCAGCGGCCGTTCGACGCGCCAGGTCGCATCGATGGCGCACAAGCTCGCCGAGAAGATCAAGGCTGAATTCGGTCGCAGCGTGCGGATCGAGGGACTGCAGACCGCGGACTGGGTGCTGATCGACGCCAACGACGTCATCATCCACCTGTTCCGGCCGGAGGTGCGCACCTTCTACAACCTCGAACGGATGTGGCAGTTCGGCGATACCGTATCGTCGTCGCTGAAGCCGCTTCCGCCGACCGCCGAGGCGTAACATCCTCCTCCACATCGTGGCGCGTGGGCGGATCGGGCGGTCGCCCGAATCGGAACTGGTCGACCGCTACCTCAAGCGGATCGTCTGGCCGACACGCGTCACCGAACTGCCGGATACC
This sequence comes from Sphingomonas insulae, assembly GCF_010450875.1. Taxonomy (NCBI): domain Bacteria; kingdom Pseudomonadati; phylum Pseudomonadota; class Alphaproteobacteria; order Sphingomonadales; family Sphingomonadaceae; genus Sphingomonas; species Sphingomonas insulae. The sequence continues at coordinate 478,606 of NZ_CP048422.1, read as the reverse complement.
GGCGGCAAGCTGCCCGCGCTCGATCCCCAAACGGTTCGCGTCCTCCTCGACGAAAAGGGCGAGGTGCTGGGATCGATGGACTTCGCCCGCCGTCTGGAGCGCTGGCGGGACACTGGCACGCGCGAGATGCGCTTCATGATCGGCGCGGCCGATGGCTTCGACGATGCCGATCGCGCCGGGGCCGACCTGCTGCTGTCGTTCGGTCGCGCGACCTGGCCGCATATGCTGGCGCGCGCGATGCTGGCCGAACAATTGTTCCGCGCGACGGCGATCCTGGCTGGCCACCCGTATCACCGGGAGGGGTGATGGCGACCGCCACGCTCCTGTCCTCGTCGATCGTGTCTTTCCGTCCCGTCTTGGCCGGGCCGCCGGCGCAAGCGGCCCGGCCTGCCCCCGGCCGGGGGCGACGCGCTGCCCTTGCCGCCGTCGCGCTTCTCGCCCTGACGCTGCCGGTGCAAGGCCAAACGCGTGCCGACCCGCGCCAGCGCCTCGCCGCTGCCAAGCGCGATGCTGCGGTCGCGACGCGTCAGGCCGACGCGCTCGCCCGCCGCGCCGCCGCCGAACGCAACGCCGCCGACAAAGCGCGGGCGGAGGAAACGGCGCTGGCCGCGCGGGTCACCGCAGCCGAGGCCACGCTCGCCGTCGCCCAGGCCCGTGGCGCCATCGTCGCTCGCCTGCTGGCCGCACAGCAGCAGGCGCTTGGGACGATGCAGGCGCCGGTCGCTCGCCTGCTAGCGGCGCTGACCGAGCTTGCCCGCCGACCCACGGTGGTGGCGATCGCGCAACCCGGTTCGGTGGACGATCTCGTCCACGTCCGTGCCGTGCTCGGCGGCGCGCTGCCGATCGTGCGGGCGAGGACACAGCAGGTGCGCGAGCAGATCGCCCGTACCCACGCACTGCAATCCGACGCCATGCTGGCCGCCGCCGCACTCCGCCAGGGCCGCGCGCAACTGGAATCGAATCGCGTCGCACTGGCACGGCTGGAGGCGGCGCATCGCCGGCGGAGTCAGGCGCTCGGTCGCGATGCGATGAGCGAATCGGACCGTGCACTGGCGCTGGGGGAACGCGCCCGCGACCTGGTCGACCTGCTCGATGCGGGCGATGCGGAACAGGCGACGGCGAACGACCTCGCCAGCTTGCCCGGTCCGCTGCCACGGCCGCTCGCGCCCGGCACGACCGCCCCGTCCCGGCGGACGGGGGTGTATCGCCTGCCGGTCAGGGGGCGGCTCGTCACCGGGCTGGACGAGATGTCCGAAGCGGGCGTGCGATCGCGCGGCCTGACGTTCGCGGTGGCGTCGGGCGCACGCGTGGTCGCCCCGGCGGCCGGCATCGTGCGCTATGCCCGATCGTTCCGCGGCTATGGCGTCATCGTCATCATCGATCATGCCGATGGCTGGACGACCCTCGTCACCGGCCTCGCGCGGGCGCAGGTGTCGCGCGGGCGCAGCATTGCCGCGGGGGATCCGATCGGGATTGCCGGCAGTGGCGAAGACCCGCGCGTCACCGTCGAACTGCGCCGGCGGGGTCGTCCGGTGGACATCGCCGCCCTGCTCGGTTGAGCGGCCTGCCGGCGGTCGGCGGGGTTAGCCTGCATTCAGCGTCGCTGCGCTTTGCTCCGGCCCGATAAACCGGCTAAACGCACACAGTTTTCCCGCCTTCAGGATGTTCGATGGCCCGTCCGCTGCTTACTGCGACCGCAATCCTCGGCTCGCTGTCCCTCATCCCGCTCGCGACGCAGGCGATGGCGGCGGTGGACACCGACACCTATCGCGAATTCGACCAGTTCCTCGATGTCTTCAACCGCATCAAGGCGGACTATGTCGACAAGGTCGATGACCAGAAGCTCATCAAGGGGGCGATCCAGGGCATGCTGTCCAGCCTCGACCCGCATTCGAGCTATGTCGACGCGCTCGACTATGACAATCTGCGTATCCAGACCGAGGGCAATTACGGCGGCCTCGGCCTGACCGTCCAGATGGAGGATGGCGCCGTCAAGGTCGTGGCGCCGCAGGAGGATACGCCCGCCTATCGTGCCGGGGTGAAGTCGGGCGATTACATCACCCATATCGACGGCAAGCTGATCTACGGCGAGACGCTGGACGAGGCGATCGGCCTGATGCGCGGCAAGCCCGGCACCAGGATCAGCCTGACGCTGGTCCGCCCGGGGCAGGACAAGCCGGTCGAGGTGACGATGAACCGCGAGGTCATCATCCAGAAGCCGGTGAAGTGGGAAGTGCGCGGCGATGTCGGCTACATCAACATCAACACCTTCTCGGAAAGCACCGGCGCCGACACCCGCGCCGCGATCATGGCGATCGACAAGAGCCTGGGCCATCGCCCGCTCGGCTATGTCATCGACCTGCGCGACAACGGCGGCGGCCTGCTGACGCAGGCGATCGCGGTCAGCGATGCCTTCCTCGACCATGGCGAGATCGTATCGCAGCGCGGTCGCGAAAAGGCGGATATCGAACGCTACTTCGCCAAGCCCGGTGACGACGCCCATGGCCTGCCCGTCGTCGTGCTGACCAATCCCGGCACCGCCTCCGCGTCCGAGATCGTCGCCGGCGCCTTGCAGGACCATCACCGCGCGCTGGTGATGGGGGAACGCAGCTTCGGCAAGGGTTCGGTGCAGACGCTGCTGCAACTCGGGCCCCAGACCGCGCTGCGCCTCACCACCGCGCGATATTATACGCCGTCGGGGCGCAGCGTGCAGGAAGGCGGGATCGAGCCCGATATCCGCGTGCCGCAGATCAGCGATCCCGACTTCAAGACGCGGCCGATCTTTCGCGAGGCCGACTTGCGCCGTCACCTGATCAACGAGGTGAAGGCGGATAACAAGGTGCTCGAGGAGGACACGAAGGACGATCCGCGCTTCGCGATGACGCCCGACCAGCTCAAGAAGCAGGGCATCGATGACTTCCAGCTCTATTATGCGCTGAAGACCGTCGCGCGCCTCGGCGGTGCGGCACAGGTCGCCGCCGCAACGAAGCCGAAGGTCAAGTGAGCCGCCCGCTCACCGCCGACGAGCGTCGCGCCCGGGCGCTCGCGCTGCTGTTGCCCGCGGCATTGCTGGCGGGGGCATGGACCTCGCAGCTGATCGGCCACCTGTATCCGTGCGAGATGTGTCACTGGCAACGTTGGCCGCATTATGCCGCGCTGCCGTTCGCGCTGCTTGCCTTCCTCGTGCCGCAGCGGAGCATCGCCAAGGCGCTGGTGATCGTCGCCGCGCTGCTGATCGCCATATCCGGTGCGATCGGCATCGCGCACGCCGGCGTCGAATATCACTGGTGGAACGGCTTCACCGCCTGCACCCAGACCGTCGACCTGCGCGGGTTGGGGCCGGAGGCGCGGCTGGACGCGCTGATGCGCGCGCCGGTGGTGCGCTGCGACGTCGCGCAATGGACGCTGGCCGGTATCTCGCTCGCAGGGTTCAATGCGATCCTGTCAATCGGCGGCGCGGGTCTTATCTTGTGGTGGATGAGGACATCCCGATGAGTATTGGCCGATGAGCGCTGCCCGATGAACCGCTGGAAGCCGGGCGACCGGCGCGAACCGACACAGGCGATGATCCGGGTCGATCAGGCCGGCGAATATGGTGCGACGCGGATCTACGCCGGCCAATTGGCGGTGCTTGGCGATCGCCATCCCGCCGCGCGTGCGATCCACCATATGGCCGCGCAGGAAGAGCGTCACCGCGCCTTCTTCGACGACATGATCGTCCGGCGCGGCGTGCGCCCCACATTGTTCCAGCCGTTCTGGGACAAGGCGGGCTTCGCGCTCGGCGCGATCACCGCGGCGATCGGCCCCGACGCCGCGATGGCCTGCACCGCTGCGGTGGAAACGGAGATCGACCGGCATTATCAGGCGCAGCGGGACGAACTCGGCACCAGCGATGTCGAACTGTCGGATGCGATCGCCGACTTCCAGGCGGAAGAGCTGGAGCATCGCGATCACGCGCTTGCCGCGGGCGCCGAGAACGCGATCGGCTATCCGGTGCTCAGCGGCTTCATCCGCCTGGGCTGCAAGATCGCGATCGCGGCGGCGAAGAGGATTTGAGAGGAGTGACGATGCGTACCTTCATCACGGCCACGCTGATGCTCGCGGCCGGTCCGGCGCTGGCGCAACAGGCGCTCCCGGCCGGTCAACAGGTCAGTCAGCAGCCCGCGCTGCCGGGCGCGGCGAAGCCTGTCGTCATCAGTACGCCGGGCGAGGTCGCCAAGCGGGCACCGGTGAACGGCGTCCTCGTCCTCTACGGCAACGAACGCTGCCCGACCAACAACGATGGCGACGAGATCGTCATCTGCGAACGCCGCAGCGCCCGCGAGCAATATCGCGTGCCCAAGGAGCTTCGCGAATTCGAGGTGACGCCGCAGAACGAGAGTTGGGCGGCGCGTGCGCAGGGGACGTTGGACGCGGGTGTCGGCGCCAACAGCACCGGCAGCTGTTCGACGGTCGGCGCCGGCGGGCAGACCGGCTGCTTCCTGCAAAATGCCCGCGCGGCTCGCAAGGAGAACCAGGCGCGCAAGGTCGAGGAAGCCCGGGTTCCCTGACGCGGACGGTTGCGATCCACCGGCCGGTTTGTCTTCGCGCGCCGTTGCGGTAGCGTGCGGGCGGGACAAGGGGGCGAGATGATGGCGACAGCGATAGGAGCGGCCGGGCCGGCATCGAAGCCGCTCGCTGCGGACGGTTACGAGAAATGCCTGTCGGTCGCCGCGACGATCCTGCTTGGGGCGGTCGGCCTGGCGCTGATGCGCGGCCGACCACATTGGGGCGAGGTTCCAGGCATCGTCTGGGCGCATATCGCCACCATCCTTGTGGCGTTGGCGCTGACCCCCGTGATCCTGCTCCAGCGGCGCGGTGACCGACGCCATCGCAGGCTCGGCGCGATCTGGTCGGTGGCGATGCTGCTCACCGCCGCCCTGTCTTTCGGGGTTCGGGTCGGCCGGCCGGGCGCATTCAGCGTGATCCATATCCTGTCGGTCTGGGTGCTGATCCAAGTGCCGATCCTGTGGCGGGCGGCCCGCACCCACAACGTCGTGCGCCATCGGCGCAGCGTTCGCGGTATCGTCACCGGCGCGCTGCTGATCGCCGGCGTCTTCACCTTCCCGTTCGATCGCCTGCTGGGGCAATGGTTGTTCGGCTGACCTGATGCGAACCGTCCGTATCGTCTTGTTCGCGCTGGTCTGGTTCAGCTGCGCATGGTTCGGCTCGTGGGAGCTCAACGCCAACAACGCAACGCGCCTGTTCGCCGCTATCAGCCTGGTCGAGGACGGCGATGCGACCATCGACCAGTTCGCACCGCTGACCATCGACAAGGCGGCGTTCGACGGCCACGCCTATCTCGACAAACCGCCGGGAATGACATTGATGGCGCTGCCGGCGGTATGGCTGGCCGACACGGTGACCGGCGAACGGTCCGCGCGGTTCGGGGCCGCGCCGGCGGGGCCGGACTTCGAACGCTATCTACGGCTGCGCACGCGTCTGGCGGCGGCGATCGGCCCGGCGGTACTGACCGCGCTGTCCGCGGTGCTGCTGTTCGACATGGCGTCGGGGATGACCGGCAGCGCGGCGGCGGGCCTGTTCGCCGCACTGGGTTATGCCCTTGGCACGCCGGTGTGGGGCTGGTCGACGACGCTGCTCGGCCATGCCGTGGTCGCCGACCTTTATGTCGTGGCGCTCTGGGCGATCTGGCGAAGCACATCCGCAGGCGGCGGAGCCATGCGCTGTGCCCTGACCGCCGGGCTGGCGCTGGGCTGGGCGGCGGTGGTCGAGCATCAGGCGGTGCTCGCCGCGCTGCCGATCGTGCTCTGGGCGATGTGGCAGTCTCGCTTGCGGCCGGATCGCTGGCGACTCCTCGTCGTCGGTGCGGCGGCGGGGATGGCCGCGCTGCTGCCGCTGGGGGCCTATAACCTGATCGCATTCGGAACGCCGTTCCGCATCGGTTATTCCGGCGTCGTGGGTTGGGAAGGGATGCATCAGGGCCTGTTCGGGCTGGGCGTCCCGCGATTGCGGGCGTTGCAGGCGATCCTGTTCAGCTTTCGCCTTGGGCTGGTCTGGGTCGCCCCGATCCTCGTCCTCGCGCCGCTCGGCCTATGGTTCTGGCTGCGGGATCGACAGCGGCGTGGCCTAGCGCTGACGGCCGCCGCCACGGCGTCGATCGTGCTGCTGGTCAACGCGGCGTACGTCTATTGGGATGGCGGCAATACCACCGGGCCGCGGTTCGCGATCCCGGCGATCGGGCCACTCGCACTCGGGCTGGCAGCGGAGTGGATGCGGTCGCACGGTCGCGGCGAACGGCTGGCCATGGCGCTGGTGCTGGCGCTGTCGGTCGCGGTGAACGCGGCGATCGCATCGGCCGATATCTTCGCGCCGCCGGTGACGGCCTTTCCGGTGTGGCAATGGGTCATCGCCGGCAATTTCGCCAACGGTTACCTGCGTACCGTGCCGAGCGAATGGTTCGGCTCGTCCACCTGGGCGGGATTCTATTGGTGGGCGGCGCTGGCGCTGCCGACGATCGGCTGGCTGGCGTGGCGGGTCCGCCGACCTCAGGCGTGAGGCGTGCGCTTCAGGCCCCGGACGCGATGCCAGACGTAGAAGACGACGAGGGCGACTAGGACGATACCGATCAGCAGGTCCGCTTGATGAAAGGCGGCCTTGACGCGGGGGTCGCTGTTCCATTTGTCGCCGAGCTTCATGCCGACCCACGCGAGGCCGAAGCACCACGGCCAGCTGCCGATGAAGGTATAGACGTGGAACGGCACCAGCCGCATCCGGGCGACCCCTGCGGGAAAGGCGATGAAGCTGCGGATCACGGGCAGCAGGCGGCCGATCAGGACCGCCAGGCTGCCCCAGCGCGCGAAGAAGCGATCCGCCGCATCCAGCTCACCCGGCCCGATCAGCACGTAGCGGCCCCAGCGCTCCGCCATCGGTCGGCCGCCGCGCTTGCCGATTTCGTAGGCGACGATCGAGCCGAGGTTGCAGCCGATCGCCCCGGCAGTGGCGGCGAGATAGAGGTCGAAGCGGCCGGTCGAGACGAGATAGCCGGCAAAGGGCATGATGATCTCGGACGGGAGCGGGATACACGCGCTCTCGATCGCCATCAGGATGGCGATGCCGACATAGCCGCCGCTGGAAATCACCGAGATGGTGAAGGTGGCGAGGACGCCCAGGATCTTTTCGAACATGGGCGTGGGGCTTGGCGGATCGGCGCGCGGAAGGGAAGGGGGGAACCGACCGCCGGATGATGCGCTCATGTCGCCATGACCGATCTGACCTTCAACGATGGCCGCACCATGCCCCGGCTGGGACTCGGCACCTGGAAACTCCCCGACGGGCAGGCCGCGGCGGTGGTACGCCGCGCACTCGACGTGGGCTATCGCCTGATCGACACCGCCGCCATCTATGGCAACGAGCGGGGCGTCGGCGATGGCGCGCAGGGCAGCGAGGCGTTCGTTACCACCAAGCTGTGGAACAACCGGCAGGGTGATCCGGCAGCGGCGCTGGACGAAAGCCTGGCGCTGCTGGGGCTGGATGCGGTCGACCTGTATCTGATGCACTGGCCGGTGCCGAGCGCCGGCCGGTATGTCGATGCGTGGAAGGCGATGGTCGACCTGCGCGATGCCGGCAAGGCGCGATCGATCGGCGTTTCGAACTTTCTGCCCGAGCATCTCGACGCGATCATCGAGGCGACGGGCGTGACGCCGGTGCTGAACCAGATCGAGCTTCACCCCCGTTACCAGCGGCGCGAGGAACGCGCGTATCACGAAGCGCATGGCATCGTGACGCAGTCGTGGAGCCCGTTGGGGCAGGGCGGCGATCTGTTGCGCGATCCGGGGATCGTCGCGGTGGCGCAGAAGCATGGGCGATCCGCGGCACAGGTGGTGATCGCCTGGCACCTCGCCCACGGGTTTTCGGTCATCCCGAAGGCGGCGGACCCGGAGCATATGAGCGACAATTTCGCGGCGCTCGACCTGACGCTGGGCGAAGACGACGTTGCGGCGATCGATGCGTTGGAGCGCGGCGAGCGGATGGGCGAGGACGCGCTCGCGATGTGAGCGAAGTTGAACAACATAAACAAGTTGGACACTCGTGAGGAAACAATCGCAGTCGATTGTTTCCGAATTTGCGACCATGAGAAGGAGCAGATTCGAGCGTCGGCATTAGCAAGATGATGGCGTGTAGGACAGCGTGCCGGGATATGCCCGCTCATCCAAGGACTTACGACCCGAAGATGCCAACGGCCCGCCGCCGAATCGCTATGCATCGATGCCGCGCCGTCCCCCGTCGGCGGCACGCTGTGCTACACCAGCGCGGCCTGCGCCATCTTCAGGTCCTCGACGAATTTGGCGTATTCCTCCTGCTTCTGCGCCTCATCGGGCAACCGGAGCAGATAGCTGGGGTGGACAGTGATCCACGCTTCGCCACCATCGGGTAGCTGGACCGGGCGACCGCGTTCGCGGCCGATCGTCACCGTGCGGCCGAGCAGCGAGCGGGCGGCGGTGGCACCGAGCGCGACGGTGACCTGCGGACGCACCAGCATACGTTCCTGTTCGATCCACCAGCGACAGGCGGTGATCTCTCCGGTGTCGGGCTTGGCATGGATGCGGCGCTTGCCGCGTTGTTCGTATTTGAAATGCTTGACCGCATTGGTGACATAGACGCGGGCGCGGTCGATCTGCGCGTCTGCGATCGCGCGGTTGAACACCTGTCCCGCCGGGCCGACGAACGGGGTACCGGCGAGGTCCTCCTGATCGCCGGGCTGTTCGCCGACGAACATCATCGCGGCATCGACTGGCCCTTCGCCAAAGACGATCTGCGTCGCGTGCTTATAAAGGTGGCAGCGCGTGCAGCTTGCCGCCTCGTCGCGAAGCGCGGCCCAGGCCGCCTGCGCGTTGCCGCCCATCCCGGATTCCACTTTGTCGCGTGCGGTATCGATCATGCCACTCTCCCGTGCCTGCGCGCCCGCGATCAGTTGTCCGACCAGCGCGGTTTCCGGCATGTTCTTCCAGTATTTGCGCGGCATTTCCTTCAGCATGGCGCCGACCTTCACGCGCGCGGGATTGAAGATGCTGGCGTAATAGGTCTTCCAAACCTCTTCGGTCGGATCGCCCTCGGGCGCGTCCGCCTTGCTGGCGCCGGGACCCTCGGACAGCGCCTGCCCGTCCCAGTGCAGCGCGACCTCCGGCGTCAGGATCGACCAGCGCATGCTGGCGAAGCGGTTGACGAAGAAGGCGGCGTTGGCGCGGACGATATGGTGTTCGGGCTCGAACCACGCGACGTAGCGGCTAACCCCGTCATCGTCCTGCACCTCGCGGAACCGCAGGAATGCGCGCATCTTGTGGATGTCGCGGCGGACGTTCTTGGCGAGCACTTCCAGTCGGCGGATCAGCGGGTCGGCGTGATCTTCCACCAATTTGGGTTCGCGGCGCAGACGGAAGAGGGCGGTGTAGAGGAGGGCGAAGCGTTCCGGGTCGTCCGCCATGACGACGCTGCGGGCGAGATCGATGAAGGCGCGCGGGACGGAGAAGGGGCTGGGCGCCTGCGGTGGCGGCGTGTCGGCGGGCGCGGTGGCGAACAGGTCTTCGGGCGTGTCGCCGACCTGCCAGACGACGTCGTCGGGCGGCACCTGCTGCGCCGCGAGTGCGCGGGCGGTATCGCGCCATGCGTCGAAGTCGTCGGGGGCGGGCAGGACGGCTATGCGCATGGGTTGGGGCGTTCGTCCGATCGATGACGGTGAAAGGGTGGCTCGGGATATTCGCGTTCGTCCGGCGAAGACCGGGGTCGGTGTGGCCGACCGTATTGGTGACCGGTGTTTCTATTATCCGGGTAGCGCGCCCGACCGGGCCCCGGCCCTCGCCGGGGACAGGGCGGATTGCCTTATCGGGCGCGCCGCATGCCGTCAGTCGCGCTCGTCGCCACCCGGCGGATTGGCCTTCGCCAGCTTCAGTTCCTCGGGCTTGCGCTTTTCGTAGATGCCGGCAAGCTTGTCCTCGGTCGCATCATCCAGTTCCTCGGCCGCGGCCGGGAACATCTCTTCTTCTTCCTCGGTGATATGATGCTCGTAGCGGCGACGCATATGGAAGAACTTCTCGCTCCACGCATCCGAGCCGAATTCCTCGTCGGCCATTTCGCCGAGCAGGTCGTCGACTTCCTTGTGCTCGCTGACCGAATGGCGGGCATCGTCGCGCAATTCGGGATTGCGCAGCATCGTCGCGTACAGCGATTCCTCCTCGGCCGCGGCGTGGCTCTGGATTTCGAGGCGGAACGCTTCGAACAGCGACTGGCGTTCCTTGCCGGCGCCCTGCATGTCCGCGAGCCGTTTCAGCATATCACGCTGCTTGTCGTGGTCGCGCTTCAGGTCCACGTAAATCTCTGCCAAAGCCATGATGGTCTCCTTCGCCGCACCAACCGGCGAATGCGGCACTCGTTTCACCCGCGATTCATTCTCACGCGGCGAACAATTCGAATTGCTGCCTCCTGGGCGCGACCAGCGGCTTCAGGTCGCCGCGATCGGTGAGGGCGATCGGGCGCCAATCCTCAGCGATGATGAACGGGCGCATCTTGGCGATGCTGACGGTCAGGCGGGCGACGTCGTCGAGGCGCAGGCGACGCCAGCGCCGGCTGGCGACGATGCGATCGACCGCCTTCACCCCCAGCCCGGGAACGCGGAGCAGCATCTCGCGCGGGGCGCGGTTGACGTCGACGGGGAAGCTCTCGCGGAACTTGAGCGCCCAGGCGAGCTTGGGATCGATGTCGAGCGGCAGCATGCCGGTGGATTCGTCGGCGGCAGCCACCACTTCATGCGGGCTGTAATCGTAGAAGCGCATCAGCCAGTCGGATTGGTACAGGCGGTGTTCGCGCATCAGCGGCGGACGTTGCAGCGGCAGGACCGTGCTGGCGTCGGGGATCGGGCTGAACCCACTGTAATAGACGCGGCGCAGGCCGAAGCGGTCGTAGAGCGTCGAGGCGCGGGTGACGATCTCTCCATCCGTCGCCGCGTCGGCGCCGACGATCATCTGCGTCGACTGGCCGGCAGGAGCAAAACGGGGGGCGGATTTGTACTTTTTGCGCGCATCGCCATTGTCGGCGATCGACGCTTTCACGTCCTTCATCGCGCCTTCGATCCGGGCACCGTCCTTTTCGGGAGCGAGCCGCTTCAGGCCGCTGACGGTGGGCAGTTCGACGTTGATCGACACGCGGTCGGCATACAGCCCGGCCTGATGCACCAGCTCAGGGTCGGCATCGGGAATCGTCTTGAGGTGGATGTAACCGCGGAAATGATGGTCTTCGCGCAAGGATCGCGCAACCTCGACCATCTGTTCCATCGTGTAGTTGGACGATTTGATGATGCCCGAGGACAGGAACAGCCCCTCGATATAATTGCGCTTGTAGAAGGAAATGGTGAGGTTCACGACCTCCTGCGCCGTAAAGCGCGCGCGGCGGACATTGCTGCTCTTGCGATTGATGCAATAATGACAGTCGAAGATGCAGCTGTTGGTCAGCAGGATCTTCAAAAGGCTGATACAGCGGCCATCCGGCGCGTAGGCGTGGCAGATGCCCATGCCTTCCGTCGAACCCAGCCCCTTGCCGTCGCGGCTGTTGCGCTTGGCGGTGCCCGACGAGGCGCAGGATGCGTCGTATTTCGCGGCGTCGGCGAGGATCGCGAGCTTTTCACGGGTGTCGAGCTGCGCCATCCGTTCGATATACGTTCCATGGTGGCGAGCGGCAAGGGTGGCGCCGGATACATCATGTTGATCGACCGCAACATGGCTGCAATCCTCGGCTGGCAAAGACGATGGGACAGGGGCGACAGCGCAAGAGGATCAGCCGCCATGGACCGCAATGACACGTCGTACCTGTCCGATCGTTCGTTCGTCGAAGCGGTGCGGTCGATCCAGGCGTCGCATCCGGCCGCGGCGGCGGCGCATCACGCCATGTGCCGTGCGTATACCGAACAGGTGCTGGCGCGGCTGGCCGCAGGGCGCGCCGGGCGCTGAACCTTATTCGGCGGCGAGCAGGCTGGTCGCACCGCCGAGGTCGACCGACACCAGGCGGCTGACGCCGCGTTCCACCATGGTCACCCCGAACAGGCGATGCATGCGGCTCATGGTCACCGCATTGTGGGTGACGATCAGGTAACGGGTGTCGGTTTCCTCCGTCATCCGGTCGAGCAGGCCGCAGAAGCGGTCGATATTGGCATCGTCGAGCGGCGCGTCGACTTCGTCCAGGACGCAGATCGGCGCGGGGTTGGTGAGGAACAGGGCGAAGATCAGCGCGACCGCGGTCAGCGCCTGTTCCCCGCCCGACAGCAACGTCAGCGATTGCAGGCGCTTGCCGGGCGGTTGTGCCATGATCTCCAGGCCCGCCTCCAGAGGATCGTCGGAATCGATCAATTGCAGGTGCGCAGCGCCGCCATCGAACAGCGTGGTGAACAGGCGGCGGAAATGACCATCGACCGCCTCGAACGCCGCGAGCAGGCGCTGCCGGCCTTCGCGATTGAGCGTACCGATCGAACCGCGCAGGCGGTGCACCGCCTGGCCCAGTTCGTCGCGCTCGGCGGCGTTGCTCTTGCCGTCGGATTCGAGGTCGGCGAGCTCGCGTTCCGCGACGAGGTTGACCGGTCCGATGCGTTCGCGGTCGGCGGCGAGGCGTTCGTGGGCGTGCGCTTCGTCCGCAGGCGAGCGGACGGAGGCGACGTCAAAGCCCAAACGTTCGGGCAGCACCGGTGCGGGGCATTCGAAGCGTTCGCCGGACAGGCGGCCCATCTCGACGCGGCGCAGGTCCTGATTTTCCAGCCTGGCGGCGGCGCCGGCGCGATGTTCGCGGGCGTGGGCGAGCGCTTCGTTGGCATGGCGTTGCGCGTCCGCCGCCGCGCGAAGCGTGCGCTCGGCGTCGCGCTCCGCGTCGGCCAGCGTTTCGGCCTGCGTACGGGCGGCAGTGTGCTCGGCATCCTGCGCGGCAATGGCCGCGTCCAGCGCGGCGGGGCGGGCGGCGATGCCTTCCGCTTCCAAGGCGAGCGCGGCGTCGCGCTTGTCCATCTCGGCGATGCGCCTGGCGGCCTCACCGGCGCGGGCGCGCCAACTGCGGCCATCGGCCTGCGCGGCGGCGAGGCGTTCGCGGTTCGCCTGGACGGCGCGGCCTAGCATGGCGCGTTGTTCGCGGGCCTGGGCGACGGCGGCGCGGCACCGATCGGCCGCGTGGGAAAGCGCGGCGACCGCGGCGGCGGCGTCGCGGCCGTCCGGCAACGCATCGCGGGCAGCGCGCGCGGTGGCGAATTCGGCCTGCGCCTCGGCCAGGTCGCCGGCGATTCGGGCTGCGCGGGCGTCGAGATCGGCGCGCTGGCCGGCGAGCCGTTCGAGGGCGGCGGCGGCGCGATCCTCGGCACGTTCGGCATCGCGGCCGGCGGCTTCGGCCTGGGCGAGGGTGGCGCGCACGGTCTGGGCGGCGGCGCGAGCGACGGCGATGGCCTTGTCGACCCGCGCCCGCGTCGATTCGGCGGTGTCGACCGCGGCGGCGGCGGCGGGGCGGGCGGCGTGGAGCGTGTTCAAGCGGTTGAGCCGTTCGAGCCGTTCGGCCGCCGCCGCGCCGCTGCCGCTCGCGACGAAGCCGTCCCAGCGACGCAGCTGTCCATCGCGGGTGACGAGCCGTTGGCCGGCGGCGAGCATTTGTCCGGCGTCCGCCTCTGCGACGAGCGTTTGGGCGAGGCGGCGGGCGAGGGCGGGCGGTGCCTCGACATGGTCGGCGAGCGATATGGTGTCCGCGGGTGCTGCGGGATCGCCGGGTTGCGGTGCGGTGCCCGTCCAGGCGGCAAGTCCGACCTCGAGATCGTCGCCCAGCGCCGCGGCGAGTGCGCGTTCAAAACCGGGAGCGGGGACGAGATGATCGAGTAGCCGGTCACGGCCGGATCGGTGCGTCGCCTTGGCAAGGGCGGTGGCTTCGCTGTCGAGCGCGGCGAGTTCGGCGCGGGCGGTCGCGCGTGCGGCCTCCGCGGCGTCGCGGTCGGCGATGGCGGTGCGTTCCGCGCCATCGGCCTGGGCGAGATCGGCGCGCGCAGTGTCGGCGGTGGCGAGGGCGGCGCGGCGGCGGTCGGCAGCGGTGTCGCGGCCGGCGGCGAGCGCGGCGACATCGCCCAGCGCGGCGATCGCGTGCGCCACCTGTGCGGCATCGCGCGCGGCGCGATCGGCGCGCCCCTGCGCGGCGGCCAGGGCGGCGGTGGCGACGCGGGCGTCGGCGGCCTCGCTCGCCTGGCGGCTCAACCCCTGCGCCAAAGCGACCTCGGCATCGCGGGCGCGACGCTCGGCCTCGGCAAGCGTCGCATCCAGCCGCGGCGCCTCGTCGGCGGCGGTCAGGATCGCGTGGTCGAGTGTCTTTCCCTCATCAGTCAACGCGGCGAGCGCGGCGGCGGCATCCGCGGCCAGCGTACCTTCCCGCGCGCGGTCGTCGGCGATGCGGCGGCGGGTGTCGGCGAGGTCGGCCACGCGGCGGGCGGCGGCGGCGCGCTCGCTGCGCAACGTCGCGAGCGCGTGGCCGGCATCGCTCGCCCGGTCGCGCGCGGCGAGTGCGGCAGCGCGGGCGTTGGCGACGGCGTCCGCCGCGGCGTGTTGCGCGGTCGCCGCGGCGCGTTCGGCGGCGGTGGTGTCCGCGACACGGGCTTCGGCGACCTGCGCTTCGGCACGGGCGGCATCGGCGGCGGCGACGGCGTCGCGCCAGCGGGCGAAGATCATCCGGGCCTCGGCGATGCGGATTTGCGCGGACAGCGTGCGATAGCGTTCGGCGGCACGCGCCTGGCGGCGGAGTGCGGCGGCACGCGCGTCCTGGTCGGCGATCAGCGCGTCGAGGCGGACGAGGTTCGCCTCGGTCGCACGCAGTTTCTGTTCGGCATCCTTGCGGCGGACGTGGAGGCCGGCGATGCCGGCGGCCTCCTCCAGCATCGCGCGGCGTTCGGCGGGCTTGGCGGCGATGACCGCGCCGATGCGATTCTGGCTGACCAGGGCGGGGCTATGCGCGCCGGTGGCGGCATCGGCGAACAGCAGGGTCACGTCCTTCGCGCGCACGTCGCGGCCGTCGATCCGATACGCGCTGCCGGTGCCGCGCTCGATGCGGCGGACGACCTCGCGTTCGTCGGGATTGGCCGCATCGCCGGTGTCGAGCAGGATCGACACTTCGGCAAAGGCGCGCGGCGGGCGGGTGGCGGTGCCGGCGAAGATCACATCGTCCATGCCGGCGCCGCGCAGCGACTTCGCGCTGTTTTCGCCCATCGTCCAGCGAAGCGCTTCCAGCAGGTTGGACTTGCCGCAGCCGTTGGGGCCGACGACGCCGGTCAGCCCCGGCTCGATACGCAGATCGGCAGGGTCGACGAAGCTCTTGAAGCCGGCGATGCGGAGCCGCTTGATCTGCACTGTCAGGGCGTGCCGGGTTGCGGGTGGGGTTTCAAGCTCTGAGCGTGGCGGAGCGCGTCGGGAAGAAGGTGGGTTCGCGCGGAGACACAGAGATGCGGAGAAGAAGAAGGCGCCAGCGGCGCTGTCGTCCCTCCTGTGCGATCTTTGCGCGCCAATGGTGTCACGCGAAGGCGCGAAGGAATCAGGTCCCTTCGCGGAAGCGGGGGAGATGCCACGGGTGGAGCACCTCCGCGTCTCTGCGTCTCCGCGCGAACCCCTTCTTCTCTTCGCGGCTTCGCGGCTTCGCGGCTTCGCGTGATCCAGACCTGATTAGGCGCCCGCCGCTTTCAGCAATGGCTCGAGCTGGCCCCAGGTCACCGCGTCGGCCTTCTTGCCGTTCAGGATCAGCGTCGGCGTGCCGCTGACGGTACCGTCGGCGCTCTTGTCCTGCGTCTGCTTGGTCCAGCGATCGATCTGGGTCATGTCGGCCAAACAGGCGCGCGCCTTGGCCTCGGGGATGCCGCGCTGCTTGGCGAAATCGACCAGGCCCATCTGTTCGGCCATGATGCGGATCGCGTCGACCGGCTTGGCGGCCTGCAATTGCGCCTGCATCGGCTGCGGCATCGCCTGCAGCTTGGTGTTGAAGCCGTCCTGCGCCTGATACATCTGGTCGAGGATCGGGAAGAACGCCGCAGGCTCCGTGCAATTGCCCAGCAGCGCCGGCGGCAGGTCGGGTGCGCCGTGAACGAGGAATTCACGATATTCGAAGCTGACCTTGCCCGATTTGACATAGGTGTTCATCAGCGGACCGAAGCTTTCGCGTGCCAGCGCCCCGCAGGTCGGGCACAGGCGCGAACCGTATTCGACCAGCTTGATCGGCGCGTTCGGATTGCCGACGATCGTACCCTGCTCGGTGCGCGACACGGTGTCGGTCCAGTTCTGCCCCGCCGGTGCACTGACCGCCGCGACGGGCGATGCCGGCGCGCTGGGCGTGCCGGTTTCCTTGGAACAGCCGGCGAGCGCCAGCGGCAGGACGAGGAGGGATGCGAGCAACTTCATGACATTACGCTCCATATACGATCACTTGGCCCCTTTGGCGCGCAGCACCGGTTCCAGCTGCGCCCAGGTCGATGGCGGCTGCAATTCGCCGTTGAGGTAGAAGGTCGGCGTGCTGCGCACCTCGATCGGTGCATCACCGGTCATCGCGGTGATGCGATCGATCGCCGCCTTGTCGGCGAAACACGCCTTGACCGCTGCCGGCGTCAGGCCGCGCGCGCGCATCGCCGCGACCAGTCCCGATGCGTCGGCATAGGTGCGCGCCTGCGCGACCAGCGGTTGCTGGTCGATCGCCGGATGCGCCTGCTGATAGGCGACGATCTTGTCCAGCCAGGTTTTCTGGGTCGCAAAGATCATCGCGTGGGCCGCAGCGAAGCCGCGCGGACCGGCGCAGCGTGCCAGGATCGCCGCGCCCAGATCGGCGGAATCGCGGATCAGGTGACGATATTCCAGGCTGAGCTTGCCCGATTTCACCATCTGCCCCTTCAGCACGGCCGCGCTTTCGTTGGCGAAGTCGGCGCAATGCGAACAGGTGTAGCTGCCGTATTCGATCAGCTTCACCGGTGCGGCGGGGTTGCCGAAGACATAGGCGCCCTTCGCGGTCGGTCGGACGACCTGACTCCAGTCTGTCGCAGGCGCGGCGGCGACCAGCGTGACGGCGATGGCAAGGGGAGCGAGCAGACGCATCATCAACTGACCTTGGGAAGGCCGCGGGTGGCATGGACCCCGGCGGCGAGCGATTCGAGGACGGCGCGCAATTCGGGATCGCCGATGACCTTCAGGCCCTCGCCGATCTCGGCCGGTGCGGGTTTCAGCGACGGCGGCGCGGCGCGCGGCACCGGCTTTGCCACCTCGCCCTGCCGGATCGTCAGCCGGGCGACCGCGGCATAGCCGAAGAAGCGGTTGACCCGTTCGACGATTTCGGGCGCGATATGCTGCATCATCGGCGCATGCGCGCCACGCACGACGATGGTGAGCACGCCGTCGGCCTTCTTGCCGGGCGGGAAGCGCAACGATTCGGGGTTCGAGGCGGCGGCCCATCGCGTCCCCACGATCTCTGGCCAACGAGTGACCAACGCACTCTGGACGAAGCCGAATCGCTTGAAGGCGGCGCCGTGGATCGCGGGCAGCAGTTCGCTGACCGCGCGGGCGCGGTTCTGGCGGGGGACTTCGACAGTGGGGGCGCCGGCGCGCTTGCTCATTGGCCGACCCATGCCATAGCCGGCGCGTGGACGCTACACGCTCTTGCCCCGATCCGATGACCAATCCGCAGGCGGTCGCACCGCTGCTGCTCGCCTGGTACGACCGGCATCGCCGCGCGCTGCCGTGGCGGGCGTTGCCCGGGACGACGGCGGATCCGTATCGCGTCTGGCTGTCGGAGGTGATGCTCCAGCAGACGACCGTCGCGGCGGTGAAACCGCGGTTCGAGGCATGGGTGGCGCGCTGGCCCGATTTCGCCAGCCTGGCCGCGGCGGACGATGCCGACGTGATGGCGACATGGGCGGGGCTGGGCTACTACGCCCGCGCGCGCAATCTGGTCGCCGCGGCGAAGGCCGTCGTCGCCGATCACGGCGGCGCGTTTCCCACGGACGAGGCGACGTTGCGGACGCTGCCGGGCCTCGGCGCCTATACCGCGGCGGCGGTCGCCGCGATCGCCTTTGGCCGGCGCGCGGTGGTGGTCGACGCCAACGTCGAACGCGTGGTGGCGCGGCTGTTCGCGATCCGCGATCCGTTGCCGGGGGCGCGGGTGGCGATCCGCGCCGCGACGGACCGGGTGACGCCGGATGCGCGGGCGGGCGACTTCGCGCAGGCGATGATGGACCTGGGGTCGGGCATCTGCACGCCCAGGGCGCCATCGTGCCTGCTGTGTCCGCTCAATGCGGAATGCGCCGGGTATCGGCAAGGCGCGCCCGAACGGTTGCCGGCGAAGGCGACAAAAAAGGCGAAGCCGCGGCGATATGGCACGATCTTCTGGGTGCAGCGCGGTGATGACGTGCTGCTGGTGCGCCGGCCGGACAAGGGGCTGCTCGGCGGCATGCGCGCGTTGCCGACCGGACCGTGGGTCGAGGTCGCGCCGGCGCTGGACGGGGCGCCGGTCGATGCCGAATGGGCGATGCGCAACGTAGCGGTGAGCCACGGTTTTACGCATTTCGACATCGAACTGACGCTTGCCGTCGCAATGGGGCAGGCGCATCACGCGGTAGACGGCGAATGGTGGCCGATCGCGGACCTGGATCGTGCGGGCCTGCCGACCCTGTTCGCCAAGGCCGCGGCCGCGATACTGAGGAGGGACGCATGAAGCGGGTGTACGGGATCATCGGGCTGGGTCTTGCAGGGTTGATCGCGACGGCGGCGGTCGGCGGGCAGGCATTGCGGCAGGACGCGCCGGCGCCGGTATCGGCAACCGCCGACACGCTCGGGCGAATGGTCCTGCCGACGACGCAGGCTCTGCTCGACGGCTACGTCCGCGACGGCAAGATGCCGGGGATCGTCGCGGCCTTCGGCGTCGGCGACCGGCCGACGTGGTTCGTGTCTGCCGGCAAGCTCGCCACTGATCCCGGCGCCGCGCAGGCGACGCCCGACAGCCTGTGGCGGGTGTATTCCATGACCAAGCCGGTGACGGCGATGGCGGCGATGATGCTGATCGAGGAGGGGAAGATCGGCCTCGACGATCCGGTGTCGAAATACATCCCCGCCTTCAAGACGATGAAGGTCGCGACCAGCCCGGAAACCAGCCTCGCCAGCGTGCCGGCAAAGACGCCGATCACGATCCGCATGCTGCTCACCCATACATCGGGCCTAACCTACAACATCATCGCCAAGGGTGCGCTGCTGAAGGAATATGAGCGGCTCGGCATCCTGCCGGCGCAGGTCAGCATGTCGATCGAGCCGATGATGCGGCGGACCCGCCCGGCGACGCTGGCGGAATTCGCGAACCGCGTCGCCCAGGCGCCGCTGATCGCGCAGCCCGGCACGGCCTGGAATTATTCGGTCGGGCTCGACGTGATGGGCCGGGTGATCGAGGTGGCTTCGGGGCAGCCGTTCGATACGTTCGTCAACACCCGAATCTTCGCGCCGCTGAAGATGACGTCGAGCTACTGGACCGTGCCGCGGAACGAGGCTGGGCGGCTGGCGACCAATTACGCCTGGACCGCCGATGTGCTGGCGCCGCTCGATCCCGCCGCGACGTCGGTCTATCTGCAACCGCCCAGCTTTCCCTATGGCGGCGCCGGGCTGGTGGCGTCGGCGCGCGATTACGACCGGTTCCTGCACATGCTGGCCGACGAGGGTACGCTGGACGGCGTGCGGATCATGAAGCCCGAGACGGTGCGGCTGGCGATGTCCAACCTGTTGCCGGCCGGCGTTACCTTCGGCGGCGTCGGCGGCGCGACGGGCGGGGCGGCCACCAACGCGACGCCGATGGGCTATGGCGCGGGCGGGTCGGTGTATCTGGCGGACGGGCCGGGCGGCATGCCGTCCAAGGGAACCTATGGCTGGGGCGGCGCGGCGGGAACCATCGCCTTCGTCGATCCGGTGAAGAAGGTGCGCGGCACGATCATGGTCAATTACTTCCCCGCCGATCGCTGGCCGGTGCGGCAGGAGGTGGTGCGCGCGATGGCCGCCGACCTGTCGCGGTTCAAGCGATGACGCCGATGCCCATGCCGATCCCGGGCTTTACCGGCGGCCTGCTCGATCGTGCCGACGCGCTGCGCCACGATCCCGTCGCGCTGTCGGCGAAGCTGGACTGGCGCGCACGGCTGCTGAAGCTCGACGGACTGGTGCCGGACGTCGAGGATGGCCGGCTGGCGTGGACCAGCATCGCCGACCTGCCGGAGGAGGCGGAGGTGATCCTGCTCGGCCTCGATGCGCAGGACCGGGCACATGTCGCCGCGCTGCTGCCGGCGAGCGGCGAAGGCACGACGCCGGCGATGCGGTCCCCGGCGCTGATGACGATGCTGGCGACGCTGGAGCCGGGCGAGGCGGCGACCTATGCCGCGGCGCGCAGCGTGCTCGACTGGCATGCGCGGCACCGGTTCTGCGCACGCTGCGGATCGACGACGCACCTGTTCCGTGCCGGCTGGGGCCGGCAGTGCGACGCCTGCTACACCGAACATTTTCCGCGCGTCGACCCGGTGGTCATCATGATCGCCGAACACGACGGCCGCGCGCTGCTGGGCCGCGGCAAGGGTTGGCCGGACGGGCGCTATTCGGCACTCGCCGGCTTTCTGGAACCGGGCGAATCGGTCGAGGAGGCGGTGGCGCGCGAGATCCACGAAGAGGCGGGCGTGCGGGTGTCGAACGTGCGCTACGTCGCGAGCCAGCCGTGGCCGTTCCCGTCGTCGCTGATGATCGCCTGCACCGGTGTGGCGGAAGACGATGCGATCACGCTCGATACTAACGAACTGGAGGATGCGATGTGGGTGCCGCGCGACCTGGTCCGCGCCGTGCTGGCGGGGGAGCCGGGACCGTTCGTCGCGCCGCCACCCTATGCGATCGCCCATACGCTGCTGTCCGTATGGGCGGCCGAGGGACGATGACCGCGCAACAGCACACGAACGCCAGCACGGTTCGTTCGCGCGGCCCCGTTCACCGCATCGCGGCGAGCAGGTCGTCCAGCGGCGCGGTGGCGAAGGTCGTCATGTCGTCGGCCAGCGCATAAGGGAGCAGGAGGGTACGTCCCCGCACCAGCCCGCCGCACGAATAGACGACGTTCGGCACGTAGCCGTCCCAGGTTTCGCCGTCCGGCTGGATCAACGGTTCGGGCAATCGCTTCAGCACCTTGGTCGGATCGTCCCGGTCGAGCAGGGCCGCACCCAGGCAATAGCTGCGGACGATGCCGACGCCGTGGGTGATGACCAGCCAGCCCTCATCGATCTCGATCGGCGACCCGCAATTGCCGATCTGGACGAATTCCCACGGAAATTCGGGCGTCATGATGCGGACCGGATCGTTCCACTCCAGCGGCGTGTCGCTCTTGGCGAACCACAGGTTCTCGTTGTCGTGGCGGAACAATGCGGCAAACTGGCCGTCGATCTTGCGCGGGAACAGCGCCATGCCCTTGCCGCCAGCGACCGGTCCGCCGACCGGATGCATGTGGAACAGGCGAAAATCGTCGGTCTGCAACAGCTCCTGCCGCGCACCCTCGCTGCCGACGGCGGTGTAGCTGCCGATGTAGGTTTCGCGCCCGTCGTCCTCGCGGAAACGGACCAGCCGCAAATCCTCGATACCGCGGTTCTGGCTTTCGATCACCGGGAACAGCACGGTTTCGGAAATCTCGCGCGCATCGCCGCAATTGAGCTGGATCAGCGCGTCGGCACCGATCTGGCGGACGAGTTCGGGGTCGGGCTGTTCGATCAGCGGCGGCACGCCCTGATGGCTCGGCGCATCGATGACGAGGTCGTCGTCGTCCGGCCCCCAGGTGCCGGTGCGGAACGTCACCGACGAGAGATGCCCTTCGCCGATCCCGCGCAGCGACAGGACGAAGCGGATTCCGCCCTCCGGACAGACGCTCTGGTCGGGATGCGCCACGATGCTGGGGTTGAACAATGCCGCGGCCTCGAACGAATATTCCGCACTGAAATAACCGCCGATCAGCATCTTGCGCTGGTCGGACACGTCGCTGTCCAGCTTCAGCTGACCCGCGACCTCGTCGAACCGGCGCAGCAGGAGTGCCGGCACCTCGCGATGGCGGCTGCCCAGCCCGTCGATGATGATCTCGACCAGCGCCTGCACCTCGTCGTCGGACATGGCCAGTGTCCGCGCGACGATCCGGTCGCCGCGCGGCTTGCCCTCGACGCGGAACGGATCGGGGTCGCCGGGCAGGAACGGGCGGATCACGGTGCGTTTGGGATCGGGAAGGAGCGTCGGTTCGAGATGACGGACGAAGGAAGCAGCCACATTACCCTCCGGGATGCGCAAAGCCTGATTGCGCATGCGTGGCCATCAGACGCGCGAAAGGCGTGGCGGGTCCCGGCAACGGGCGGATTAGCGCGTTAGGAAATGTTGCCGATCGCATCGCTGCGCATGCGGCCATGACGCAGCAGCCGCTGGTGTACCGCGATGCGGGCGGCCCCGCGCCGCCCGCCGACGGCATCGGCGATCGCCAGCCACGCCATCGCCTCTGCCACGCGTGCGGCGGGTTCGGCGGCGATGCGCGGCAATTCGGTGGCGAAGGGCGCGAAATAGGCGGGCTCGCCCTGCCATTCGACCAGCCGCGCCCGGGCCGCGTCGAGCGACCAGCCGTCGAGATGGATGCCGAGGTCGACGAGCGCGCGCGCGACGCGAAAGATCAGCCAGTGGAGATGGCCGAGCATCACGCGCGGATCGGCGAAGGCGCCGTCCTGCGCGGCGAGCGCTTCGGCATATATGCCCCAGCCCTCGACGAAGCTTGCGGCATAGTCGATACGCAGCGGATGCGGGGGGACGATGCCCTCCAGCCCGAGCTGGATCATGTGGCCGGGCAGCAATTCGTGCGCGACGACGCTGGGCAGCGTCCACGCCGGGCGGCGGCGCAACTGCTTCAGGTCGACGATATAGACGCCCTGGCGGGCCGGCGTCGGTGCCAGGCGATAGCCGTTGCGGCCGGCGGCGATCTCCTGCGGCGACAGGCTGCGGACGGCGACGTCGGTGCACCAGGCGGGAACGGGACCGATCGTCAGGGGAATGCGCATGCGGGCGGCGCCAAGCGACCGCGCCATGTCTGCGACCGCGACGTCGGGGTCCGCATAAAGGAAGCGGTCGTCCTGCCACAGCCGCGTGTAGCGTTCGCCGATGCTGCCGGCGGTAAGGCCCAGTGCGGTGAACTGCGCGGCGGCGCGGGCGTGGAGGCCGGCGAGTGCGCTGGTCAGTCGCGCGCGCGCGGCCTGCGGCGTGATCGGCCCGAGCGGACGGGCGAGCAGCAGCGCATAATGCGCGGGCGTGATCGGTGCGGCGACCGGGCGATAGCCCTGCTGGCGACCGCGCGTGCCGGGCAGCGCAGCGAGCTGTGCGTCGATCGCCAGCCCGGCGCGGGCGGTGATCAGGTCCAGTCGCTGCGACGGGTGCAGCGCGCGCGCATCGAAGACGGCGATCCGGGCGAGCGCTTCGCGAGGTGGCATTTGCGCGGCGTCGTCGAGCGCGACGCGAAGGGTCATATCCGGTTGCTGTAGATCGCGCGTGCAGGCCGCGAGCATCGCCGCGCCGACGCCAGCGATGACCGCCCGGCGATGGGGTGCGTCCATCCGCCGGCCGGTGTTCCCCGACTGCGCCGCGGCCTTCGCCGGGGAACTGGGTAACGGCAATGTCACCGTGCCACGACCGGCACGGCATTGTTGAGCAGCGTCACTTCCGGCGCATCCCCCGCAAGGGCGACGCGCGCGGTCAGGCCGGTCGCGTCGCCCGGTGCGGTCAGCCGCACGGATATCGTGCGCGGCTTGAGATCGTTGGGCGCCTCCAGCGGCGGGATCGCCGCGCGCGCGACGACGCGGCCGTCCGCGGCGACCAGCGTCGCCACGCCGGGACCGGACGGCACCGACCCAAGGCCGTGCACGGTCAGTGTCACGTTGCGGCCCTTCACGACGATATCGTCCGTGCCGATGCCGATGTCCGGGCGCCCCTCCACCGGCATCGCCGGCTGGACCAACGTCGCCTCGATCACCGTCGTCGTATGCGGGGCGAAGGTCACGGCGGTGCCCAGGCTGCGTTCCAGCGGTACCGCCACCGGCGTGCCGGCGGGGACCAACGTCCTGCCCTCGTCGCTGCTGGTGCTGGTGCGCAGCCGCCAGGTGCCGGCGGTGACGTTCCACGTCGACATCGTCGCTTGCTGCGCGACGTCGCTGGTGTTGTAGGCGATCACCTTGAACGCCTCACGCGTCGCGCCGGGAACCAGGATCGCGACCTGCTCCGCCGCGCCCGGCGTCGCGAACCGCCAGCTGACGGTATTGCCCGGCCAGGTCTGGTTACGCCGCAGGGCGATGCCGCCCAGCCGTTCGCGCTGCAGGATGTCGTTGGGCTGGTCGACGCGATCGGACCACCAATGCCCCTCGGTATACATATATTGATGCTGCGCCTTGTCGGTCCAGGCATCGGCATGCAGCGCAGCCAGGATTCCGGTGTCGCCGGTTGCCGTCCAGGCGGCGTAGCGCGCGAACGGGTCGTTGCCCGTCGCCTTGGCCAGCTTCGTGCGCAACGCCGCGCCGCCCGGCATCAGATCGAACGCGTTTTCGTTAAATTCGGACAGCCCGCTGCCCGATTTGCCGACCCGCGCCATGACCGGGCGCAGATATTTGTCGTCCCCGGTGAAACGCCATGCCGCCCACGCGCTCTGCAACGGCGTCGACACGCCGCCGCCATCGCCGACGCGCGTGGCGTCGGTGTCCCAGTTGATCTCGTTGGGATAGCTCCAGCTGCCATCGGCGGCCTGCTTGCCGTGCGCCATCCAGCCGTCGATCACGCCGGTGACCAGTCCGCGTGCCGCCGGGCTGCCGTTGTACAGGCCCAGCAGGACCGGGCCGTGCAGCACGGTGAAGCTATAGGGCTTCTGCCACGCGAACGCGCCCTGGCGGTACATCTTGCGGCCGCCGTACCAATTGGTGGCGAAATGCATGTGGCCGGCCGGATTCTTCAGGACGACGCCCTGCAAGGCGCGCGTCGTGTCCATGATCCGCTCGACCGCCTTCGGCTCGCCCCAGTTGAGGTACAATCGCTGCGCGTCCGAATTGAGGCCTTCTTCATAGGCGTGCAGTTCGTCGGTGGTGATGTAGCCGAGGCCGTTCACCCGCATGCCGTTCTTGAACACCGCATCGGACACCGCGCGGAGCGAGGCGTTCACCTTGTCCGGCTCGACGCCCATCAGCGCAAGGCCGGGCCATTGCTGCGTCAGGTCGGTGTCATCCGAAATGCCGCCGCCGAAATCCCCGTACGGCACCTGGCGATGGTCGATCCACCACGTCACGAAATCGCGCGTGATCTTCAGGTCGTCGAGCTGTCGTGCCGCCCAGGCGGGAACGCCGGCGGGGATCGGCGGTAGAGCCACGGCGGGCATGTTCTCGGGCCGGTAATTGATGTCCGCCCAATAGGCGCGGCCCTGCACATGGTCGGGATCGACACGCAACAGGTCGCCGATGTCGGCGAACAGCCGCCGGTACAGCCCCTCGCGCTTCGATGCGGTGTGTTCCTCCACCAGGAAGCCCCAATTGTCGCGGACCTGGTTGAAGCGGTCGGCGACATGCTCCCTGATCGCCTCGGCACGCGGCTTGAAGACGAGGCGGATTTTCGCGCCGTTCAGGCTCTGCGCGTCGAAGTCGGGCGCGGCGGAGGCGACCGTCAGGTACAAGCTGTCGCTGGACAGGATGCGATCGCGCAGGTCCAGCCACAGCGTCCGGGCCTCGCCGGGGCGGACGGATACCGACAGGTCGATCATCGCGCGGCCGGGCCAGATCGGATCGGCGATGCGAATGTTGAGCGGGATCAGCCCGCGCGCATCGGGCCTGACGGCCATCGCGGGCAGATCGATGGCGATACCATCGAGGCCGTCGTGGATGTTCTGCCAGCCAAAATCCCATGCCCGGGCGAGCGGCTTGTCCGGATAGGCGTCGCCGAAGCTCGCCGGGATTAGAACATGGACGATCGGCTTGCCCGGCGCGCGCCGTGTTGCGCCGTCGCCCGCGCCCGCCGCGCCGGCACCGACTGCGACCTTCATCCCCGATGACGGCATCGCCAGCACGGTCGCGCGCTCGTCCGCGGGATAGCGTCCGGCGATATAGGCGTTCAGATCGTCGAGGATCGCCATTCTGGGCGAAGCGGCGGCATCCACGGTGTAGCTGAGCTTGAAGCTGCCCGCGGGTTCGGGCGCGGTGCCGACGTCATAGGCCCAAAGCTCCTGGATCGGCTGTTCCTGCATGACGTTGGTGAAGCTCAGCACGCCGCCGGTGCGCGGCGCGATCGCATCGACGCTGCGCACGACGCCCCTGGCGCGGGTGGTCAGGCGGGTGCCGTTCCAGCTCAGCGTGCCATAGGCTGCGCCGCGCAATTCGATGCGGTTGAACCGCTGGCCCTCCGGCACCGTCAGGTCGTAGCGCTTGCCGCCCTCGACATAGGTGTTCCAGTCGGGCAGTTCGAAATAATCGTCGCGGCCGGGCAGCCTCGACCGATTGTAGACGCCGGGCCAAGTCGTCTCGGCGATGCCGTCGACGCCCTTGTACATCCATTCCTTCAGGTCCTTGGCATCGGCGAATTCGATGCGGCGGACGCTGGTGACCGGGTCGGACAGCAGCGGCGGCGCGCCCTTGTCCCAGCCATAGCGGTGCAGCCAGGCGGTGCGCTGCGCGGCGGTGTCGACCGGCGCCAGCGTCGGCTCGCGCTTGGCGGCGAGCGCGGCGACATCGGCACCGGCCAGCATCCGGTCATAGACGCGGATTTCGTCCAGATCGCTGCCGCGCATGAAATTGTAGCGGCTTTGCACCTGATGCGGGCTGATGACGCGGCCCGCCATGCCGAACTGGTCGAGACCGGAATCGAGGTCGGCCTGCTGCGCCAGTCTGGCGACTTCGCGGCCATCGACGAACAGGCGCACGCCGACGGTCTCGTCCCAGGCGAAGGCGATATGCTCCCATTGCTCGGGGCCAGGCGGCGTCGGCATCCGCCACGACACGCGCAGCCGCGACAAATTGGCATCGGTGACGAAGGCGTCGAAGCCGTGGCCGTTCCAGTCGATGCGCAGGAACGCCATGTCCCAGCTGGTGTGGTCGGCGAAACCGGCGCGAAAGATCACGAACGGGGCGTCGGTAACGGGTTCGCGCGCGCGCCAGAAGAAGGCGAGCGTGCCGCGCTGGGCGATCATGTTTCCCGGTGCCTTCCACGCGACATAGCCTTCGTCCGCCCAGCGCGCCGCGCCGCCGATCGCGCCATCGGGGGTGACGGTGACGGCGCTGCGGAAGTTGGGGACGGGATCGCCGCCAGCGGTGTCGGCGGTGAGGTCCTTGTCCGCCGAGACGCGGAACAGCAGGCCATCCTGCGCGGCGGCCGGGGTGGCGAGCAGCGCGGTGGCGATGGCGAGTAACGAGGTGGGGTTCATGCAGCCTCTCCGGGGGCAATTCACCCTCACCCTGCGCCGTTTTCGGCGTCTATCCCTCTCCCGGGGGGAGAGGGCGGGAGGCGCGCAGCGCCGGAAGGGTGAGGGTGATGTACGTGCTAGGCAGCATCCACCCGCGCCAGCCGCGGGCTGAGCAGGTGGATGACGATCACCGCGATCAGATACGTCGATCCGGCCACCGCGAAGATCGGGGTGTAGCTGTGCGTCGTCTCGAGGATGTAGCCGGTGAACTTCGACATCATCATGCCGCCGATCGCCCCGACGGTGCCGCCGATGCCGATCACCGATCCCACCGCGCCGCGGGGAAACATGTCCGACGGCAGCGTGTAGAGGTTCGCCGAGAACGCCTGGTGCGCGGCGGTGGCGAGGCCGACGATCGCGACCGCGATCCAGACGCTGCTGGCGTATTGCGCGAAGAAGATCGGCATCACCAGGATCGCGCAGACCAGCATCGTGATCTTGCGTGCCGCATTGGCGGTGAAGCCGCGCTTCATCAGTCGCGACGACGACCAGCCGCCCGCCACCGAGCCGATGTCGGAGATCAGGTAGATCGCGACCAGCGGTGGCCCGAAGCTCTTGAGGTCGAGATTGTAGGTCTTGGCGAGGAAGTCCGGCGTCCAGAACAGGAACAGCCACCACACCGGATCGATCAGGAACTTGCCGAGTGCGAACGCCCAGGTTTCCTTGTAGCGGATGAGGCGCCCCCACGAGATCGGCTCGACCGGATCGGCAGGATCGCTTTCGATATAGGCGAGCTCGTCGGCGCTGACCTTGGTGCTTTCGCGCGGGCGGCGGTACAGCGCGATCCACGCGACCAGCCAGCTGAGGCTGGCGATGCCGGTGATGACGAATGCCATGCGCCAGCCAAGGCCCAGGTCGATGACGATCCACGGCACCACCAGCGGCGTGACGATCGCGCCGATATTGGCGCCGGCGTTGAACACGCCGGTCGCCAGCGCGCGCTCCTTGGCGGGAAACCATTCTGTCACCGCCTTGATCCCGGCGGGGAAGTTGCCGCTCTCGCCGATGCCCAGCACCATGCGCGCCAGCGAGAACTGGAACGCCGAATTGACGAAGCCGCACAGGATGTGACCCGCGGTCCAGATCACAAAGGCGAGCGAATAGCCGATGCGGGCGCCGACCACGTCGACGATCTTGCCGAAGCTCAGATAACCGATCGCATAGGCGGCCTGGAACCAGAAGATCACGTCGGCATAGGTCGTTTCCGACCAGCCGAGTTCGGCCGAGATCGTCGGCTTCAGCACCCCGATCATCTGGCGATCGACGTAGTTGATCGCGGTCGCCGCGAACAGCAGCGCGCAGATCACCCAGCGATAGCGGCCGATGGTGGTCGCGGCGGCGGCGATCTGCGCCTCCCGATCCCGTGCAAAACCTCGCTCGTTCGTCCCCGTCATATCGTTCTGGGCCATCATCTCTCTCCGGTGTCGGGCCTCTTAGCGGGCCTTGATCGTGCAGCCGACCGTGTAGCGGCCGTCGAAGGTGGCGGTGACGCTATCGCCGACCGCGACCGGGTGTACGCCGGTGACCGCCCCGCTCGATATCCACTGGCCGGGCGTCAGCTGGATGCCGCGCGCCGCCATGTGTTCGAACAGGAAGCGGGCGGCGCCGATCGGCCCGTCCAGCATCGCCGCGGCAGTCGCGGCGCCGATGCGCGCGCCGTTGATGTCGAGCGTGATCGGCCATTGGTTGAGGTCCTGCGACCGCCAGTCGGGGATCGCATCGCCGACGACCAACCCGTAATTGTTGCCGAAGTCGGAGATGGTGACCGTCGCCCCGTACGCGTTGATGCCGGGGAAGGGCGAACTCGCGATCTCGATCCCGACATGCACCGCATCGATCAGGTCGCGCGCTTCGTCCATGGTATAGCTGGTCTTGGCGGGATCGGGTGCGGTGCCGATGCGGATCAGGAATTCCGCTTCCGCAGCGCCGAAGCCGTCGGCGAAGATCGGCATCGCCAGGCTGTCGTCGCCCGCCTCGACCACGGTATCGGCAAAGATCGGGCCGCTCAGCCGGTCGATGCCGTCCACCGGCGGGTTGATCCGTCCGACCTTCCAGCCGACGACCTGGCCTGTGGCAAGGTCCAGCGCGGCATCCTGCACGCGATACGCGGTGGCGAGATCGGCGGGGATGTCGCCCGGATAGTCGGGCAGCGCGCGGCCGTCGCGGCGGGCATCGACGAAGGCGCGGGCGATATCGTGGACGGGATCGCGTTCGATCTGGGTGTCGGTCTGCTGCATCGGCTCGGGCTTGCGCCCCCCTCTCTCGCTATTTTTGATCGTTGCGTGATGGGTATGGGAAACCGGTGTCAATGACAAGCGTGCGGTTCAGCGGAACAGGACGTCCCACCGCTTTTCATGCGCGGCGACGGCGGCGCGTTCGATCGCCGCGAGCAGTGGTGGATCGCCGGCGATCTGCGACGGCAGGCCCAGCCCGGATTCGGTCAGGCGGCGGACCAGCGTCACCGGATCGGCGCCCTGCGCGGCAGCGGTCAGGCGATCCCCCGCCGGATCGACGATCGCCTGTCCCCGCGCGGTGCGCGCGATCAGGAAGGCGATCCAGCCGCCCAGCGCCGCGACCACGTGCGTCGGCATCCGGCCATTGGCGCGGTTCGCCGCCAGCGTATCACCCAGGCGATAGGGCAGCTTCTGCGAACCGTCCTGTGAGATCTGGTCGAGCCGGTGGACGATCGCCGGATTGCGGAACCGTCCCATCACCTGCTGCCGGTATTCGTCGAGGTCGAGGCCCGGCACCGCGGGCAGCATCGGCATGATGTCCTGCCGGACCATCGCATCGACGAAGCTGGCCAGTTCGGCATCGCCCATCGCCTCTGCCACACTCGCATGACCGCGCAGCAGGCCGAGATAGGCGAGCGTCGAATGCGCGCCGTTGAGGATGCGCAGCTTGGCCTTCTCATACGCTGCGACATCGCCCGTGACGGTCGCGCCCGCACCCGCCAGGTCGGGGCCGACCGGCACGCCGATGTCCTCGATCACCCATTGTGCGAAGCGTTCGCGCTGGACCGCGGCGCGATCCTCCAGCCCGGTCGCGTCCGCTACCGCGGCGTACAGCGCCTCGTCGGAGGCGGGCGTGATCGAATCGACCATCGTCGATGGCACCCGCACCTCGCCGGCGATCCAGTCGGCGAGTGCGCCGTCGTGCACGCGGGCGAAGGCGACGAGCGCTGCGTGCAGCTTGGCGCCGTTGCTGGCGAGGTTGTCGCACGGCATCGGCACGAACGGCGCCACGCCGGCGGCACGCCGCGCGCCGAGGCCGGCGACGATCCAGCCGACCACGCTCTGCGGCACCGCCGCGCCGCCCAGATCGTGGACGATGTCCGGATGGCCCATGTCGAGCGTGCCGTCGCGTGCCAGGCAATAGCCCTTTTCGGTGACCGTCGTCGTCACCAGCGCCGCCGCGGGATCGGCGAGCAAGGCATGTGTCGCCGCCGCCGCGTCCGGCGCGAGAAAGCGGCGATGCGCCCCGATCACGCGCATCGCCGGGTCGGCATCGCGGATCGCCAGCGTGTAGAGCCCGTCCTGTTGCTCCAGCGCCTCCACCGTACCGCGGGACCGCATCGACACGGCGGCGATGCCCCAGCGGGGATCGTGCTGCAGCACCGTGTCGATATAGGCCGCCTGGTGCGCGCGATGGAATGCGCCGGGGCCGAAATGGACGATGCCGACCTGCGGATCGGGCCGGCCGCGCGGGCTGGGGATCGTGGCGGGCAGCTGGTCGAGCGTCGCGGCGGTCAGTCGGATCACAGCGTCACACCCCGTTTCCAGATCGCGATCTCGCGTTCGTCGTTCCGTTCGGCCGCGGTCGGCGCGCCCGAGGCTATCGCGCAGATGCGCGCGATCAACGCGGCCTCTGCCGCCTCGAACCCCTCCGCCAGCACGGCGCCGGCGTCGAAATCGATCCACCCGGGCTTGCGTGCCGCGAGGTCGGAATTGGACGCGATCTTCACCGTCGGCACCGGAAAGCCCAGCGGCGTGCCGCGGCCGGTGGTGAACAGGATCGCGGTCGCGCCCGCCGCGGCAAGCGCGGTGGAGGACACCGCATCGTTGCCCGGCGCTTCCAGCAGCGTCAGGCCGTCGCGGTGGATACGCTCGCCGTAACCGATCACGTCGGTGACGGTGGTGCGTCCCGCCTTCTGCACCGCGCCGAGCGATTTTTCCTCCAGCGTGGTGATGCCACCCGCGACGTTGCCGGGGGAGGGGTTTTCACTGATCGGTTCGCCGTGATCGATGAAATACTGGCGAAAGCCGTTGATGACGCCGACCATCCGGTCGAACACCCCCGCATCGGCGGCGCGGTCCATCAGCATCTGTTCGGCGCCGAACATCTCCGGAATCTCGGTGAAGACGACGCGGCCGCCGGCTTCGGCGACGCGGTCGCTGATCCGCCCGACCAGCGGATTGGCGGTAAGGCCCGACAGGCCGTCCGAGCCGCCGCACTTCACGCCCAGCACCAGTCGATCGAGCCCGACCACCTGCCGCGGCATCGCCGCCTGCGCCGCCAGTTCGGCCACCAAGGCGCAGCCTTCCTCGACCTCATCGGTGCTGAACTGCGCGGTGAGGTAGCGGATCGCCCCCCGCCGCTCCTCGGGGATCGCGGCGAGCAGGGCATCGACCTGGTTCTCCTCGCAGCCCAGCCCGACCAGCAGCACGCCGCCGGCATTGGGATGACAGGCAAGGCTCGCGAGGATGGCGCGGACGCCGTCGAGGTCCTGGCCTAGCTGCGAACACCCATGCGGATGCGTAAAGGCATGGACGCCGTCGATCTGCCCCGCCAGCGCGGCGCCGGCCTGTTTGGCGATCCGTTCGGCGGTGCGCGCGACGCAGCCGACCGTCGGCAGGATCCAGATCTCGTTGCGCGTCCCCACCCGGCCATCGGCACGGACATAGCCTTCGAACGTCGCGTCTGTCAGTGCATCGGCAACCGGTACCGGCTTGGGATCGTAGACATAGCTGCCGGTGCCGGACAGGCCGGTCGCCAAATTGTCGCTGTGGACGTGTTCGCCGGGCGCGATCGCGCGGCGCGCCACCCCGATCGGGAAGCCGAACTTGATGACCGGATCGCCCGCCGCGATCGGCACCAGCGCGACCTTGTGACCCCGCGGCACGGCGGCGCTCAGCGCCACGTCGCCGATGCGGTCGCCCGCCCCGGCATCGTCCAGCATCGTCGCCACGCTGTCACCCGCTGCGATCGTCAGCGCCTTGGTCATCGATCCTCTCATTCTTGCCGGGATACCGGTGTCATCGTCATGGCGCAGCAATCGCCGCGGCGCAAGTTGGCGGGGCCGGCGGGATGGGCCGGCGGGATGGGCTGGCGGGATGCCACACCCGCAGCTAACGTAGCGGCCATGCGCAAGACCGGCCAGCCTACGATCAACGACGTGGCCCGGATCGCGGGCGTCTCGAAGAAAACCGTCAGCCGCGTCATCAACCGCTCGCCGCTGCTCAACGACGACACGCGCAAGCGGGTCGAGGATGTGATCGGCGACCTGGGCTATATCCCCAACCCGCAGGCCCGCGCGCTGGCGCTGCGCCGCAACTTCCTGATCGGGCTGGTCCACGACAATCCCAATGCGCAGACCGTGATGAACGTCCAGCAGGGTATGCTGGAAGCGTTGCACGATACCGAATTCGAGATGGTGGTGCGCCCGGTCGATCGCGGATCGGCGACGATGCTGGAGGACCTGCGCCACTTCCTCGAGCGCCAGCGCCTGTTCGGCGTGCTGCTGATGCCGCCGATCAGCGAGAACGACAGCGTCGCCAGGCTATGCGTCGATATCGGCTGCCGCTATGTGCGGATGGGGTCGGCGGCGCTCGACGGACCATCGCACATGGTCGCCTCCAACGATCGCGAGGCGGTGCATGCGGCGACCGACTATCTCCTGGCGCAGGGGCACCGGCGGATCGGCTTCGTCGGCGGCCCGCACGGCTTCCGATCGGCGCGCGAACGGCGCGCGGGGTTCGAGGAGGCGCTGGCCGCCGCCGGCATCGCCTTGCCGCGCAGCATGATCGCCGATGGCAATTACACCTTCGAATCGGGGCTGGTCGCCGCCGAACGCCTGCTCGACGTGATCCCGCGCCCCACCGCGATCTTTTCGAGCAACGATGAAATGGCGGCGGGCGTCATCCATGCGGCGCGGCAGCGCGGGCTCGACATCCCGCGCGACCTCTCGATCGTCGGGTTCGACGACACGCCGATCGCCGCGCACGTCTGGCCGCCGCTGACGACGGTCCGCTGGCCGATCGCGTCGATGGCGCGATCGGCGGCGCTGAAGCTGATCGCCGGCGAACAGGAAGGCGAGGCGGATGTCGAGGAGCCCTCGCTGTTCCTGTCGACGCTGATCCGACGCGGCTCGGTCGCATCGCCACCGCATGGCTGACCTGGCATGGGTAGGCGGATGACGGTTGCATGGTCACCTGACACCGGTTACCAGACTGGCGATCGTGGAACACGACGGAGAGGAAATCGGCTGTGACCCGGCGCCTGAACTTGCATCCCGATCGGCTGTTGCCCGCCGATCCGACCACCCGCGACATTGCGCGGACGCTGTATGCCGATGTCGCCGACCTGCCGATCGTCAGCCCTCACGGCCATACCGATCCGACGTGGTTTGCCGACAATGCCAATTGGACAGATGCGACAACGCTGCTGCTTGCGCCGGACCATTATCTGTATCGCATGCTGTACAGCCAGGGTGTCGACCTCGACGCGCTGGCGATCCCGCGCCGCGACGGCGTTCCGGCGACCGATACCCGCGCCGCCTGGCGTGTGCTGGCGGACCATTATCACCTGTTCCGCGGCACGCCGTCGCGGATGTGGCTCGACCATGTGTTCAGCGAGGTCTTCGGACTCGACGTCGCCTTCGAACCTGCCACGGCCGACCATTATTTCGATGCGATCGGCGAAAAGCTGGCGACGGAGGCATTCCGCCCGCGCGCGCTGTTCGACCGCTTCCGCATCGATTTCCTCGCCACGACCGAGGGCGCGCACGACAGCCTCGACGCGCACCGCCGCATTCGGACGAGTGGCTGGCAGGGGCGCGTCGTTACCACCTATCGCCCCGACGGCGTCATCGATGTCGAGCATGAACAGTTCGCCGGCGCGATGCGGCGTTTCGCCGACCTGACCGGCGAGGACGTCTACAGCTGGCAGGGCTATCTCGCCGCGCATCGCAAGCGCCGCGCCGACTTTCGCGCCGCCGGTGCGACCGCGACCGATCACGGCCACCCGACCGCGGCGACCGCGAACCTGTCGACCCCCGAATGCGAGGCGCTGTTCGCGCGCATCAACGGTCCCGACTGGACGCCCGCCGATGCCGAGCTGTTCCGCGCGCAGATGCTCACCGAAATGGCGGGGATGAGCGTCGAGGACGGCATGGTGATGCAGATCCATCCCGGCAGCGTGCGCAACCACAATGCCGGGCTGTTCGCCAGTCACGGCCGCGACAAGGGCGCCGACATTCCGGGCCGGACCGATTACGTCCATGGCTTGAAGCCGCTGCTCGACCGGTTCGGCACCTCGACCGACCTGTCGATCATCCTCTTCACGCTGGACGAGAGCGTCTACGCGCGCGAACTGGCACCGCTGGCCGGTCATTATCCCTGCCTGAAGCTGGGGCCGAGCTGGTGGTTCCACGACAGCCCCGAGGGCATGCGCCGGTTCCGCGAGATGACGACCGAGACCGCCGGCTTCTACAACACCGTCGGCTTCAATGACGATACCCGTGCATTCCTGTCGATCCCGGCGCGCCACGACGTCGCGCGGCGGATCGACTGCGGCTTCCTCGCCCGCCTCGTCGCCGAACACCGGCTGGAGGATTGGGAGGCGGCGGAGCTTGCCCAAGAGCTGACCAGCGGCCTCGTCCGCCGCGCCTATCGCATCGACGAGAGCGGTGATAAAGGCGTGGGAAGCCATTCCACTATTTGCAACAGCGTCGCCGCTTAAGGAGCCTTCATGTTCGACCGTACCTATTACGCCACCCATCCCGACATGATGGAGTGCGTGTCCAACGACGAACTGCGCGACCGTTACCTGATCCAGGGCCTGTTCCGCGCCGGTGAATGCGTGCTCAACTACACCCACGCCGACCGCTTCGTGATCGGCGGCGTGGCGGTGGAGAGCGGCTCGGTCGCGTTGCCCGCGCAGGAGGAGCCGGCATCGGCAAAGGGCCATCCCTTCCTCGAGCGCCGCGAGCTGGCGGTGGTCAACGTCAGCAACGTCGAAGGCACCGTGACCGTCGATGGCGAGACGTTCACGCTCGGCAACAAGGACTGCCTGTACGTCACGATGGGTGCGAAGGACGTCCAGTTCTCCGGCGACGGCGCGCGCTTCTACCTCGCCTCGTGCCCGGCGCATAAGGCGTTCACCACGCGCAAGCTGTCGATCGCCGACGCCAATGCGCTGGAGCGCGGCAGCCTCGAGGAATCGAACGAGCGCACGATCTTCCAGCTCGTCATTCCCGGCATATGCGACAGCGCGCAGCTGGTCATGGGCCTCACCGTGCTGAAGCCGGGTTCGGTGTGGAACACGATGCCCCCGCACATCCACGAGCGCCGCAGCGAAATCTATTTCTACTTCGAGCTCGACGGCCCGAACGACCGCGTCATGCATTTCATGGGCGAGGGTGAGGCGATGCGCCACATCGTGATGGCGAACGAGGAAGCGGTGATCTCGCCGCCGTGGTCGATCCACATGGGGTCGGGTACCAAGGCCTATGCCTTCATCTGGGCGATGGCGGGCGAGAACCAGGACTACACCGACATGAGCGTGCTGGATATCTGCCAGCTGGCGTAACGCCGTCAAAGCCCCCCTCCCTCGCAAGGGGAGGGGCCGGGGGTGGGTCGTGTCCGGGTGGTGCGGCGACCCCGAGCGTCCGGCGCACCGCCGCGCGATCATGCCACCCACGCCCAGCCCCTCCCGCGCGGGACGGGAAGGAGACCAGAATGAATCCCTTCGATCTGTCCGGCAAAGTCGCCGTCGTCACCGGTGCCAACACCGGCATCGGCCAGGCGATCGCCGTCGCCCTCGCCACTGCCGGGGCGGATGTCGCCTGCGTCGGCCGCACGCCCGCCGAGGACACCGTCGCCCGCATTCGCGACCTCGGCCGCAAGGCGGAGATCGTGTCCGCGGACCTGTCCTCGATCGAGCCGGTCGGCCGCGTCGTCGACGAGACGGTGGCAAAGCTCGGCGGGCTCGACATCCTCGTCAACAACGCCGGCATCATCCGCCGCGCCGATGCGGTGGATTTCACCGAAGAGGATTGGGATGCGGTCGTCGACACCAATCTGAAATCCGTGTTCTTCCTCTGCCAGGCGGCGGGGCGGCACATGATCGCCAACGGTGGCGGCAAGATCATCAACATCGCCTCGATGCTGACCTTCCAGGGCGGCATCCGCGTGCCGAGCTACACCGCGTCGAAAAGCGGGATCGGCGGCCTCACCAAGCTGCTCGCCAACGAATGGGCAGCCCGCGGCATCAACGTCAACGCGATCGCGCCGGGCTATATCGCCACCAACAACACCGCGGCGCTGCAGGCGGACGAGACGCGCAACAAGGCGATCCTCGATCGCATTCCGGCGGGCAAGTGGGGCGATGCCGACGACCTCGGCGGCGCGGCGGTGTTCCTCGCGAGCCGTGCGGCGGATTATGTACAGGGGCATATCCTGGCGGTCGACGGCGGCTGGCTGGCACGGTGATACGATAACAGACGGACCTCGCCCCTCGCCGCCTTCGGCGTCTTTTCCCTCTCCCCACGGGACAGGGAGGGAGGCGCGAAGCGCCGGAAGGGCGAGGGCAGCGCAAATGGGAGAGACACGGTGGCCAAGTTCCTGGCGTTCGGCGAGATCATGTTGCGGTTGTCGCCGCCCGGGCGCGAACTGCTGCTCCAGACGCCGAAGTTCGACGTATGGGTCGCCGGTGCGGAAGCGAACGTCGCCACCGCGCTCGCCAGGCTCGGCCATGACGTCGGCTTCGCCAGCATGGTGCCGGACAACGACCTCGGCCGCTCCGCCATTGCGACGTTGCGCGGCCATGGCGTCGATACCGCCGCGATCCAGCTCGGCGGCGACCGGATGGGTCTGTATTTCGTCACCTCCGGCGCCGGCATGCGCGCGACCGAGGTGATCTACGACCGCGCCTGGTCGTCCTTCGCGCAAGCGCCGGTCGCGGCCTGGAACTGGGACGCGTTGCTCGATGGCGTCGACTGGTTCCACCTGTCCGGCATCACCCCCGCACTCGGCCCGGTCCCGGCGGAAAGCGCGATCGCCGCCGCCAGGGCCGCCGCGGCGCGCGGCATCCCGATCTCGTTCGATGGCAATTACCGCGCCAAGCTGTGGGAGCGGTGGGACAGCGACCCGCGCGGCATCCTGACCCAATTGGTCGAGCTGGCCGACCTGATGTTCGGCAACCACCGCGATATCGCGCTGCTGCTCGACACGGACTTCGGCGAGCATGACGGCGAAGACCGCCGCCGCGACGCCGCCGAGGCCGCCTTTGCCGCCTTCCCGAAGCTTAAGACGATCGCCTCGACCGCGCGCCACGTCGAGAACGTCGACCTGCACCGGGTGTCCGCCCGCATCGACACGCGCGACGGCCATGCCCAGACCGAAGAGGTGGTGCTCGCCGGGATCGTCGATCGCATCGGTGGCGGCGACGCCTTCGCCAGCGGCGTGCTGCACGCGCTGCGTTCCGGTGGCGACATCGGCGCGGCGGCGGCGACCGGCCTCGCACTCACCGCGCTCAAGCATTCGCTGCCGGGCGATGCCTCGCTGTTCCGGCAGGCGGATGTCGATGCCTACCTGGCCGGCGGGCTCGATGTCCGCCGCTGATGGCCTCACCCGGCGCGGCGCGATCGGTGTCGCGGCGGCGACGTTGCTGACCGCCGGCGCGCGGGCGCAGACGCCGGCGGTCGTGCGCGCACCCGCCGGCGATTTCGTCGGGACCATCGACGGCGGCGTCCATGCGTTTCGCGGCATCCGCTACGGCCGCGCCGAACGCTTCCGCGCACCGCGGCCGGTGGTGTCGCCGGGGCAGACGGTCCGCGCGCAGGCCTTTGGGGCGGTGTGCCCGCAAAAGGGGTCCTACGGTCCGCAGTCGGAAGATTGCCTGTTCCTCAACGTCTGGACCGCGGAGCCCCGCCGGACGGCCGCCAGGCCGGTAATGCTCTACATCCATGGCGGGGCCTATTCGAACGGCAGCGTCACCGATCCGCTCAACGACGGCCAACGCCTGGCCGCGCGCGGCGACGTGGTCGTGGTCACCGTCAACCATCGGCTCAACGCTTTCGGCTATCTCTACCTCGCACGGCTCGACCCGCGCTTTCCGGACAGCGGCAATGCCGGTCAGCTCGACCTGATCCTCGCCCTCCGCTGGGTCCGCGACAATATCGCGAGTTTCGGCGGCGATCCGGACCGCGTCATGGTCTTCGGCCAGTCCGGCGGCGGGGCCAAGATCGCGACGATGATGGCGATGCCCGCTGCCAGGGGGCTGTTCCACCGTGCCGCGACGATGAGCGGGCAACAGGTCACCGCCTCCGGCCCCCTCAACGCGACCATGCGGGCAAAGGCGTATCTGGCGAAGCTCGGCGGCGGCGATGTCGCGACGATGCCGACCGCAGCGCTGGTCGATGCGCTGGATGCGACCGATCCGATCCTGGGCGGCGGTGTCTATTTCGGTCCCGTGCTCGACATGACGTGGCTGACGCGCCACCCCTTCTGGCCCGATGCCGCGCCGCAGGGGCTGCGCATCCCGATGATGCTCGGCAACACCCATGACGAAACGCGCGCGTTCATCGCGCTCGGTTCGGCAAAGGTGCAGGGGCTGACCTGGGACAACGTCGCCGCGCGGATGGCACCCGAATTGCGGATCGACATCCTGCCCGAATGGGTCGTCGCCCAATATCGCGCGCACTTTCCGACGTGGACGCCGCTGGACGTCTTCTACGGCGCGACCACCGCGGGACGCAGCTGGCGCGGGCAGGTGATCGAGGCGGAGGAACGCGCAAGGGCG
The DNA here is from genome assembly GCF_010450875.1 of Sphingomonas insulae. NCBI lineage: Bacteria > Pseudomonadati > Pseudomonadota > Alphaproteobacteria > Sphingomonadales > Sphingomonadaceae > Sphingomonas > Sphingomonas insulae. Next base: position 439,060 of record NZ_CP048422.1, on the reverse strand, counting down.
GGTGCACCCGCGCATGTCTATCAGGTCGATTTCGCCTCGCGCGTCGATCCCCGCCGCGGCGCATTCCACACGATGGACATCCCGCTGGTCTTCGGCACGCTGGATGCCAAGGGGTCGGACACCGGCACCGGCGCGGATGCCCGCACCGCGAGCCAGGCGATGCAGGACAGCTTCGTCGCCTTCGCAAGGACCGGCGATCCCAATCATGCCGGGCTGCCGCGCTGGCCCGCTTATGCGCTCGATACGCGTGCGACGATGATTTTCGATGCCCGTTCGCGGGTGGAAAACGATCCGCGCCGCTGGGAACGGGAATTGTTCGCCCGCGTGCCCTACATTCAGCCCGGTACGTGAGGCGGCGAATCAGGCGGCCGTGACCCGCCGCGCCGCCGCCACGCTGCTCCACGCATACAGGCCGCACCCGATCCAGATCAGCGCGAACGTCGCCAACTGCGCCGGCCGGATCGGCTCGTGATACACCAGCACCGCCTCCAGGAACTGGAGCGTCGGTGCGATGAACTGCAGCAGCCCCATCGTCGTATAGCGCAGGCGTTTGGCCCCCGCGGCGAACATCAGCAGCGGCGCCGCCGTCACCGGACCGGCCAGGATCAGCAGCATGTCCATCGTGCCGTCGCGACCGAAGGCACCGGTGCCGTTGCCGCCCGCATACAGCAACACGCCGAGCGCCAGCGGCGCCAGGATTGCGGTCTCCACCGTCAACCCGCCCAGCGCGTCGATCGCGGCGACCTTGCGGATCAGGCCATAGAAGCCGAAGCTGAGCGCCAGACTCAGCGAAATCCAGATCGCCCCACCACCGCTCAGCGCCAGGATGAGCACGCCGATCCCTGCCAGCCCGATCGCGGCGCCTTGCAACCGGTCGAGCCGCTCGCCGAGCAGCAGCATCCCGAGCGCGACGTTGACCAGCGGGTTGATGAAATAGCCAAGGCTCGCTTCGACCAGATGGGCGTTGTCGACCGCCCAGATGTACACGAACCAGTTCACCGCGATCAGCGCCGCGCTTGCCGCCAGCATCGCCAGCACCCGCCCGCGCGCGACGGCCAGCAGCGGCCGCAACCGCCTGGACGCCAGGATCACGGCGGCGAGCAGCAGCAGCGACCACAGCACCCGATGCGACAGCACCTGGGCGGGCGGCACGTCCTTCAACAGGTGCAGGTAGAGCGGCAATACGCCCCACAGCGTATAGGCGCCGATGCCATAGAACAGCCCGGCGCGGGTGTGCGTGGTGTCTCCCATCGCCGCGCTGTGGCCGGTCCGGTGCGGCAACGCAACGCGGTGGTCGCTTGCGGCTGCGCCCTGCCGGGTGGCGCACCGGAACCGGTCGGCCGGCCCGGCAACCGGCGTCGTACGCGGGGTCAGCGTGCGACGACGACCGGATAGGCGACGATCAGCGTCAACGGCATCTTACCCACCTGTCGGATGCCGACCGTCGCGCCGGTGTACAGATACGCCGCCATGCCCGCCTTCAACGGCTGGCGCTCATTCCCGGATGACACCGATCCTTCGCCCGACAGGACGTAATAGACCTCGTCATGGGCCAGCGGATGCGGCCCGATCGCGGCGCCGAGGTGCAGCACGCGCTTGCGGAATTCCATCGTCCGGCCCGGCACCGAATCGCTGATCCGATAGGCCGTGCTCATGCCCATGCTGCCGTGCGGCGTCGGCTCGTCGCGCATCACCGACGCCTCGTCGATCACGACCATCGGCCGCACGGGCGAGGCGGTCGTGGGCGCCGGGGCGGGCGCTGCCGCTGGTGCAGGGACCGCCTGCATGGCCGCGATCATCGTCGCGGCGAGGATCATTGTCATCATGGTCTCCATCTTTGCGGTTTGCGGGATGTTGACATGCGTCCATTGGCGCAGCATGCTTGTGACACCGGTTACCTAGCGGATGCAAGGGCTGGGGCGAGACCATCAAGAGATGGCCGTCATGGGGAGGATGGGCAGCTAAGTCACTGCCAAGGCGCCACTCTCTCCAAGAACAAGTCGACGGCGACCGATCCGGTCGACGTCCGCGAGGAACGAAGGCCGTACAGGGCCGCATGGGGAGTGATAGAAGATGATTGGACGTTCGACGGTTGCCCGCCGCGGTGCAGGCCGCATGGTTGGCGTGTCGACCGGCGCGTTGATCCTGGGGATGTTGCTGCCCGCCGCCGCCTTTGCGCAGGCGGCCACCATCCCCGCGACGCCCGACCAGCCCGGCAGCCCGCCGCACACCGATCCGGCACCGGCGCAGACCGCCGTCGTTCCCGCTGGCGGCGCCGACGAACCCGGTGCCGACGTCCAGGCGCAGACCACCGCGCCCGACGGCACCGAAAGCGGTGCGGACATCGTCGTCACCGGCTTCCGCCGCAGCCTCGATGCCGCGCTCAACGTCAAGCGTGAATCGGTGTCGTCGGTCGATGCGATCGTCGCCGAGGACATCGCAAAGTTTCCCGATCAGAACCTCGCCGAATCGCTGCAGCGCATTCCCGGCATCTCGATCCAGCGCGACGCCGGCGAAGGCCGCGCGATCACCGTGCGCGGTCTTGGCGCGCAATTCACCCGCGTGCGCGTAAACGGGCTGGAAACCGTCGCGACGTCGACCGACGGCGCCTCGTCCAACCGCGATCGCGCCTTCGATTTCAACGTCTTCGCTTCCGAACTGTTCAATTCGATCGTCGTCCACAAGACGGCGGAAGCAAGCCTGGACGAAGGATCGCTGGGCGCGGTGGTCGACCTCAACACCGGCAATCCGCTGGGCGGCAAGACCGGCTTCACCGGCGTATTGTCGGCGCAGGCGAGCTATAACGACCTCTCCAAGAATTTCGGCCCACGCCTTGCCGGGCTGCTGTCGTTCAAGAACGATGCCGGCACCTTCGGCGTCTCGGTCTCGGCGGCCTATCAAAAGACCAACAACTTCGAATTGGGCAACAACACCGTGCGCTGGGCGCAGGGCGTGTTCGATTCGGTCGGCGGCACGCCGTGCTTCACCGCACCCAACCGTGGCGGCGCCTATACCAACAATGCGACCTGCGATCGGGTCGCGCTTGCCTTCCACCCGCGCATTCCCCGCTACGGCTCCGTGCGCCACGATCGCGAACGGCTGGGTATCACCGGCAGCGTGCAATGGTCGCCCAGCGATTCGACCAAGGTGTCGATCGACGGCCTCTATTCGCGCTTCAAGGAAACGCGGGAGGAAAAGTGGGGCGAGGTGCTGCTGCGCTCGAACGAGCGGCAGATGGACATCAGCAACTACACGATCGATTCGAACAACAACCTGATCGCCGCGACGATCAACGATGCGTGGGTCCGCACCGAACATTATCTGCGCCGGTCGCAGACCGAATTCTACCAGATCGGCGGCAGCTGGGATCAGGACGTGACGGACCGGTTCCGCTTCACGCTGCTCGGCGGCTATTCGAAATCCGATGCGACGATCCCGGTCGAAACCACCTTCGTGTTCGACGACCGCGACGCGCAGGGCTTCACCTACGACTATACCAACTCGCGCAGTCCGCTCATCAGCTTCGGCACCAGCGTCACCGACGCCGCCAACTTCCAGCTGGCCGAAATCCGCGACCGCCCGTCCGAAACGGTCAACGACTTCCGCACAGCGCAACTGCGCACCGAATGGGACGTCACCGAAGGCTTCCAGATCAAGGCGGGCGGGCTGTATCGGCGTTTCGCGTTCGATACCAAGGGCTTCTCACGCGATGCGGTCGTCTGTCCGACCGCGGGCGGACGCGACGTCGTGCTCGGCACGATCACCTGCACCGCCAGCTCCAATATCGGGCCGACCGGCGTCTATGGCTTCCCGGCAACCAACCTTGGCGAGCTGTTCAACCTGGGCAAGGCCGGCCAGCCGAGCGGCGCGACCTCGCAGTTCCTGATTCCGAACATCGCGGCGGCGGCACAATATACCGGCCTGTACAATCGGACGGCATCGGTGCTGGTCGGCGACACCCGCAGCGTGTCCGAAGAGGTGACCGGCGGCTATGCCGAATTCGACGTGAAGGGCGATATGCTCGGCCTGCGCTATGCCGCCAATGCGGGCATGCGCTACGTCCACACGGCGCAGAAATCGACGGGTCTGTCGTCGTCGACGGTCAATGGCGCGACGGTCAACACGCCCGCCACGGTCGAGCGGAGCTATGACGACTGGCTGCCCGCGATCAACGTCGCGCTGTTCCCGACCGACCAGGTCATCGTGCGCGGTGCGATCAGCAAGGTCATCACCCGCCCCTCGCTCGGCAGCCTGACGCCGGGCGGCTCGGTCGACGGGTTTAACTACCGCGTCACCTTCGGCAATCCGCAGCTGGAACCGTTCCGCGCGACCGCGTTCGATCTGTCGGCGGAATATTACTTCGCCCCGCAATCGATCCTGTCGGTCGCGTTGTTCAAGAAGAACATCGAAAGCTTCACCGTCTCGCAACCGCGCAGCGGCACGTTCGCATCGACCGGATTGCCGCTGTCGGTCATCCCGGCAAGCTCGCCGGCCGCACAGAATCCGGAAGGCCAGCTGTGGACGATCACCCAGCCGATCAACGGCACCGGTGCGTCGCTGAAGGGGATGGAGATCGCGCTGCAATCGACCTTCCGCTTCCTGCCGGGCTTCCTGCGGAACTTCGGCTTCCTGGCGAACGCGACCTTCGTCGGCTCGTCGGCCGGCTATACGCAGGGCGGACCGGCGACGACGGTGTCGCGCGGCGTCGTCAACCCGGCGACCGGCGCCGTGGTGACCGCGGGCGGCGTCCTTGGCGCCCTGCCCAACGTGACGCAGCGTGCGACCCTGTTCGGCCTGTCGAAGCGCGCCTACAACGGCACGCTGTATTACGAGGACGCCAAATTTTCGGCGCGCGGTTCGATCAGCTATCGCAGCCCGTATATCGATGCGGCGTCCGCGACCGGCAATCTGTTCGAGGGCTATAACAAGACGATCAACGTCGATGCGTCGCTGCGCTACAAGCTGACCCCGAACATCGAAGTGTCGCTGGAAGGGACCAATCTCACCGACCAGTATCGCGATCGCTACGTCGATCTTCAGGCGAACCGCAACTACGAATACAATCACTTCGGGCGCACCTTCCTGGCCGGCGCCCGGATCAAGATGTGATGATCGACCGGCGGCAGGCGCTGCTCGGCACGCTTGCCGCCGGCATTGCGGCGGGCGCGCCGGCGGCGGCCCTGCCCGATCCCGGCGAAACCATCGATCTGTGGCCGGGCGTTCCGCCGGGCATGCCCGCGGTACCGCCGGCCGAAGCGGTGATCAAACGCAGCACCGATCCGGCGCGCGCCGACCGTGCGATGGTCCATATCGCCCGGCCACGGCTGGCGGTGTTCCGGCCCGCACGCGCCAACGGGTCGGCGCTGCTGGTCGCGCCCGGCGGCGGCTACGCGCGGGTGGTGATCGACAAGGAGGGGTTCGAGGTCGGACGCTGGCTCGGTGCGCGCGGCTGGACGGTGTTCGTGCTCTTCTATCGTCTGCCCGGCGATGGCTGGGCGGCGGGACCCGATGTCGCATTGTCCGATGCGCAGCGGGCGATGCGGCTGATCCGGTCCCGCGCCCGCGATTACGGCATCCGGACCGATCGCGTCGCGGCGATGGGCTTTTCCGCCGGCGGCCATGTCTGCGGTGATCTCGCCACGCGCCATGCAGTGCGGACCTATACGCCTCTGGATGCCGCCGACCGGCTCGATGCACGGCCGGATCTCTTCGCACCCATCTATGCGGTCCAGTCGATGACCCGTCCGCTCGCCCATGCCGGGTCGCGCGACCTGTTGCTCGGCACCGCGGCGTCACCGGCGCTGGAAGCGGCGCACAGCCCCGCCCGCAACGTCTCCGTGCGTACGCCGCCCTGCTTCCTGGTCCATGCCGAGGATGATCCGGCGGTCAATGTCGGCAACACGCTCGAATGGCGCGCCGCGCTCAGGCGCGCGGGCGTGTCGGTCGACACGCATCTGTTCGCGACCGGTGGCCACGGGTTCGGCCTGCGCGGCGTCGCCGGCAAGCCTGCCGCGGCGTGGCCGACCCTGTTCGAAGGCTGGGCGCGAAGCCACGGCCTGGGCTGACGGGCCGCGCTTTCCTCCACCGGCGCCGATCGTTAAGGGCGGCGCGATGACCAGCGGCGAACTTCAAGACCTGTTTCTGTCCACGCTCGTCCGCCGCGCCGGCGGCAACCGGCGACGCTGGCGGCTCGTATTGGGCGATATCAAGGTCTACGACACCGCCACCCATCCGCATTGCAACTGGTCGCTGACCCCGACCGGGTCCGCCGGCGAGAACGATACCGTAGAACGCCTCGCCGACGAACTGCGCGTCAGCCACCCGATCGTCCGGCGCTGACGCCCGCGCGCTGCGGAACGGCGGCGCTGCACATTGTCGTGGAGATCAATGCGCCGCGCGCGACCCTGCCGAGCGGCGCTCGGCGCTCAGGCGCGACATCAGGATCGCGGCGCGCTTGGCCTGGCGGCGGATCGAGGCGAGGTCGACGACCTCGTCCGGCGTATGATCGCCCCGGCTGGCGGTGCCGAGCCCGACCAGCCCGTCGACGTCGGCGGCGACCCACGAAATGTCGCCGGCACCCCGCTTCAACGGATCGAGCGCCGGCATCTCCGCCAGCCCCAGGTCGCGATTGACCCCGTTCAGCCGCGCCAGCAGCGCCTGGTTCCCGGCGGTCGGTGCCATCGCCGGATAACCGCTCTTGAACGTGATGGTCGCATCGGTGCCGGGTGCATGGTCCGCGACGATGGCGGTCATCTTCGTCCGCACGCGCTGCGTCTGCTCCTCGCTCAGCGTGCGGAAATCCCCGCTCGCGATCGCCTGCGCGGGGATGATGTTGCTCTTGCCCTGCGCGGTCGCCTTCGATCCGCCGGTATCGATCGCGGCGGTGACGCCCGCGGCGAGCAGGCCGGTGTTGAACGTGAGATTGGGTTCGGGCAGCTGCGTGCGGAACGCGGCCAGGATGCGCGCCGCCTCGTTCGCCGCTCCATCGCCGAACGCCTCGCTGAAGATCCGCGAACTGTGGCCGCTCTTGCCGGTGACCGCCAGCGTCCAGTCGTTGACGGATCGTCGCGCGATCGACCCCATGTCGCGGCCATCCTCCACCGCCAGCCCCTCGAAATCCAGCGCGACGTCGGCGCGCTTGCCCGCGGCGATCAGGTCGGCTCGGGCGATCGCGACCGGATCGCCCGAATCCTCTTCGTCGCCGGTCAGGACGATCTCGATATTGGCCGTCTTCAGCGTGCCGGCGGCCTGCATCGCGCGCAACGCGGCGAGCATCACGACCATGCCACCCTTGTCGTCGCCCGCACCGGGGCCGCTCGCCTCCTCGCCATGGCGGACGAAACGCTGGAAGGGCGAATCCGCTTCGAACACCGTGTCCAGATGGCCGATCAGCAACAACCGCTTGGTGCCGCCCTTGCCGGCATGCACGGCGATGACGTGGCCGGCACGGCCGGTCTGCGGCAACGGCTTCCACGTCACCGTAAAGCCCAGCCCGCGCAGCTGCTCGGTCATCATCGCGCCGACCTTCGCCACGCCCGGCAGGTTCATCGTGCCGCTGTTCTGGTTGACCAGCCGCTCGAGCAGCGCGACCGACCGCTCGTATTCGGCGTCGACCGTCGCCGCCATCCGCGCTTCCGATGTCGTCAGGCGCGGCGCCGGATCTGCGGCAACGGGGGCAGGGGCAGGCGCAGCCAGAAGCAAAGGCAGGAGCAGCGCCAGCATCAACGCGCTACCGTCGCCACCATCAACGGCAATGCCCGCGTCTTGCTACCGCTGACCTGGAGCAGGTAGCGACCGGGCGTGAGGTCGAAATCGACCATCTTGCGGATCGGCGAACAGGCGGGGCCATGATCGTGCGCGACGGATATCAGCGCGCGGTCGCCCTGCACGACGTCGATCCATGCCCCGCCGCCCAGCGCCACCCGATATCGGCCGGCCCGTGCGACGGTAAAGGCGAACAGGCCGCCGAAGCTGCCCGGTGCTGCGGCCTTGTCCGGGGCGTGCGCATAACGAAGCGTGTTGGTCGCGACGAGCGTCGCGCGTGCACCGCCGCCGATGGTGAGCATCGGCGCGCCGGCCGCGCCGGTTCCCGCCGCCACGGCAACGCCCGGCTCCCAGCCGGCAAGCGCCGCCGGCAATGGCGGCGGGGTGCAGGGCGTCGCCGCCCCGGCCTGCATCGGCGGCGCCAGCGCGAGGCTCGCGATCCACCCTGCCATCGTCAGCCCAGCCATCGTCATGGTCGCATGTCCTTGTCGTCAGGACGACACGATAGCGGATCGGCGCGCGCTGTCACGGCCGGCGCGCACGATCGTCGCGCTACGGGAACGGCCAGGGCGACAAATGGGTGATACCATGCCGACGTCCGAAAAGGGGCGTGATCCTCGGTGCCGGGCGCCGTCGGCCACGATCGACGGCTATCGGCTTCACGTGCGACGCCGCGATGCGAAGCGCCCTGCGCGTGCCGGTCTACGCGCGGTCTCCGGGGTGTTCGCCGGTCGTCGACGCAGCGGGGCAAGTCGCCACCTTACCGTCGATCGCCTTGCGGCGCTGCTGCCCGATCAGCGATCCTGCATGTCGGGCCGGGCGAGCGGCAGTGCGACGATCTCGTCCAGCCACGTGCGGATCGTGCTGCGGCCATGCGCGCTCAATGCCAGCATCGTGACGCGGCGGTCGCTGATGTCGTCGCTGCCGTTCACCAGCCCGCGATCCTGCAGCAGCTTGATCCAGCGCAGCGCCGTGGTGCGCGGTACGCCGGCGGCGGCACAGCAGGCGTTGGTGGTCACCGTCGCGCCGTTCAGCCCCTCGGCAAACAGGAACAACATGATGTCGAGACCGGGATTGGCGAACAGCGACGCTTCCAGGTGGGTACCCAGCTTGCGCCGGGCGGATGCGATGCTGCGGGCGAGCTGCGCCAGCGTCGCATCGCGCTCGCCCTGTCCCTCGACCATGGGCGATGCGGCCATGGCGGCGATCGTGTTGCCACCGGTTTCCCTGCCGTGCTGACCAGCGACAGTCTGTTGGCGTAGTCCGGCATCCATGTCGTCGTCGCTCCCGTAAAACGCAGCACGGCATAACCGGACATAGTCCGAAATCAAGCCGTGACGTTTGGTACCGTTCCGGCCGGCGGCTGCCTTACGGCAGATGCGGACGAACGATTCCGTTACGCTAGCGGCGATGTGTCCCGCTGTCACGGGCCACGTCGTCTGGCGGTTGCGACGCAGGATATTCGACTGGCGGCGCGGTTCGCGATAAGCCGCCGGATCATCAGGAGAAACGCCATGACCTGCTATGCGCTGGACGGGGTCGCACCCCTGTTGGAGGACGACGTGTACATCGCGCCCGGCGCGCATGTGATCGGCCGCGTCCTGTTACGGCACCGCGCATCGGTGTGGTTCGGCGCGGTACTGCGCGGCGACAATGATCCGATCGTGATCGGCGCGGACAGCAATGTGCAGGACGGCGCGATGATCCATGCCGACCCCGGCGTGCCGACGTCGATCGGTAGTGGTGTCACGATCGGCCACCATGCCATCGTCCATGGCGCGACCATCGGCGACAACAGCCTGATCGGCATGGGGGCGACCATCCTTAATAATGCGGTGATCGGCGCCGACAGCATCGTGGGCGCGAACGCGCTGGTGACCGAAGGCAAGACCTTCCCCGACGGATCGCTGATCGTCGGCGCGCCGGCGCGCGTGCTGCGTGCGCTGACCGATGCGGAGATCGCGGGCCTGCGCCTGTCTGCGGCCACCTACGTCGCCAATGCGCGGCGCTTCGCGACGGGCCTGAAGCCCGTCTAGGCGCATCGCGCGGAGGCATCGGCGACGAAGCGTATCGTCGCCTCGGGTGCGGTCACCGGAATCATGTGACCGCCGGGAATGATCGTGATCCGGGCGGCGGGGATCATGGCGGCGGTGGTCTCGCCGTGCAGCGATGCGGACAGAATGGCATCGTCGCGACCGAACAGGATGGCGGTCGGGACGGCCAGCGTCGCATAGCGCGCGGCGAGCGCGCCCATGTCGGCATGCGCCGCCGCCAGGTCGGCCGCCGCCGCCGCGATCGCATCGGGCCGCTGCGCCAGCGCACCGCCGCCACGCGTGGCGAAATCGGCCGGCGGTGTCTCCGGCGCGAACACCGCCTGCAGCGTGCGCTCCGCGGTCAGGCGGCTCATCGGCGTCCCCAGCGTCCGCGCCATCAGCCGGCGCATCGTCGGCGGGATGGCGGCAAGGCCCTTGAACGCCTCCGGCACGTCGTCCTGCGGCTGGCTCAGCGGCGCGATCAGGGCCAGCCCGCGGACGAGGTCCGGCCGGTCCAGCGCCAGCGCCAGCGCCACCGCGCCGCCGAGCGAGTGGCCGACCAGCAATGGCCGATCCAGCCCCAGCGTCTCGATGAAGCGCGCGATGATCGCGGCCTGTTCGACGATGTTCGGCTCGCCATCGTCGTCGGCGGTCGAATAGCCGGAACCGGGCCGGTCGACCAGCAGCACGCGATGGTCGCGGGCGAGCGGTTCCAGCATCGCATAGCTGAAGTTGCGCAGCTGTCCTGCCAGGCCGTGGATCATTACGATCGCCGGTCCGCTGCCACGATCGACATAGTGCAGCCGGGCGCCGTCGACCTGCACGTGGCGGCCATCCTGCGGCACCAGCCGCTCCGCCTCGCGGGCGATGCGGTCGGAATAGAACGACAGGCCCAGCCCGCCCGCGGCGGTCAGTGCGGCACTGCCCAGCAACGTTCCCAGGGTCCACCGCGTGCCGCTCTGCATGTCCTGCCTCCCTCGCCAAAGAGCAGCAGGTGTATCACGTCAGGCGGTGGTGACGATCCCGTTCGTGACGGTCACCGGCCATGCCGTCAGATGCTGGCCCGCGCATGGCCCGCCGACGCACAGCCCGTCGTCGATGCGGAACAACGCGCCATGCCAGCTGCATGCGATCAGGTCGCCGCCGGGGCTGAGGTAATCGTCCAGCTGCTGCGCCAGCGGGACGCCGGCATGCGGACAGCGATCGACATAGCCGACCGCCGCGTCCCCCTGCCGCACCACGAAGCCGTGGAACCGCCCGGCCCGCATCTGGAGGACGAAGTTGCGCGCCTTGCCGTCGGCGATGTCGGTCAGCGGCGCCAGCGCGACCCCCGCCGGCGTCGCGGTCAGCCGTTCGCTCACCGGTCGGCGTCGGGCTGGCGGGTGGGGTGCGCGGCTTCGGCCAGGTTTGCGGTCCGCGCACCGGCCGCGACCAGCCGCGGATAAGGTGCGGTATCGACCCCGAATCGCTCCGCCGAATAGAGCGCCGGCACGACGACGCAATCGGCCAGCGTCGGCGTCGCGCCATAGGCGAAGCCATCGCCATGCCGCGCGATCAGCGTTTCCAGCGCGGCGAACCCGTCGGTCATCCAGCGCGCCATCCAGGCATTCATCTGGTCTTCGGACGCGCCGATATCCTGCCGCAGCGCCTTCAGCGTGCGCAGGTTGTGGAGCGGATGTACGTCGGTGACGATCGCCTGCACCATGCTGCGCACGATCGCGCGCCCATCGGCGTCCGGGGGCAGCAGCGCAGGCTCGGGGAACCGGTCTTCGAGCCATTCGAGGATCGCGACGCTCTGCGTCAGCACCAGCCCGTCCACCTCCAGCGCCGGCACCAGCCGCTGCGGGTTGAGCGCGGCATAGGCCGGGTCGGCCTGTCCGCCGGTGCGCAGGTCATGGTTGACCTGCTCGTACGCCAGCGCCTTCAGCGTCAGGGCGATCCGCACGCGATACGCCGCGCCCGACCGCCAATAGCCGTGCAGGATCACGGCAACCTCGCCTTGGGGAAGTCCGCCCACACCGCATCGTAGTCGAGCTGGCTGTGCTCCAGTGCGTAGCGGGTCGGCCTGTACGGCCAGCAGCTTTCCAGCATGAACGCCATCGTCCCCTCGATCTTGTGCGGCTTCAGGTCGGCCGCGGACGCGCCCTGCCAGCTGGCGAGGTCGGGACCATGACCCGCCATCAGATTGTGCAGCGAGATCCCGCCGGGCGCGAAGCCTTCGGCCTTGGCGTCATAGGCGCCGGTGATGAGGCCCATCGCCTCGCTCATGATGTTGCGGTGGAACCACGGCGGCCGGAACGTTCCCTCCGCCACCATCCAGCGCGGCGGAAAGATGACGAAATCGGCGTTGGCGCGTCCGGCCACGTCGCTGGGCGAGGTCAGCAGCGTAAAGATCGATGGATCGGGATGGTCGAAGCTGACGGTGTTGATCGTGTTGAACCGTGACAGGTCGTACCGCCATGGCGCCAGGTTGCCGTGCCACGCCACCACGTCGAGCGGACTGTGGTCGAGCGTCGTCGTCCACAGCGATCCCATGAACTTCTGGACGACTTCGGTCTTGTTGTCGCGATCCTCGAACCATGCCACCGGCGTTTCGAAATCGCGCGGGTTGGCGAGGCCGTTGGCGCCGATCGGCCCCAGGTCGGGCAAGCGGAACAGGCTGCCGTGGTTCTCGCAGACATAGCCCTTCGCCGCACCGTCCGGCAGCAGCGCGCGAAAGCGCACCCCGCGCGGCACCAGCGCGATCTGGCCGGGCGATACCATGATCCGGCCCAATTCGGTCAGCAGCTCCAACCGCCCCGCCTGCGGCACGAACAGCAATTCGCCATCCGCATCGATGAAGACGCGGTCGACCATGTCGGCACTGGCCGCATAGACGTGGAGCGCAACGCCCTCCAGATCGGCGGGGTCGCGGTTGGCGAGCATCGTCGTCATGCCGTCGATCAGGTCGACGCCGGGCGCAGCGTCCGCGATCGGATCCCACCGCAGCCGGTTGGGGGCGAGCGGCGCATCGCTGGTGCCGGGCGCGAACCGTTCGGCGCCTGCGTAGCGGGTATAGGGCGGATGCTCCGCGGTCGGCCGCATCCGGTACAGCCACGACCGCCGGTTCTCATGCCGCGGCGCGGTGAAGGCGGTGCCGCTCAATTGCTCGGCATACAAGCCGAACGCCGGCCGCTGCGGCGAATTGCGCCCGATCGGCAGCGCACCCGCCACCGCCTCGGTCGAGACATGGTTGCCGAAGCCGGGGATATAGGCGCTGTGGGGGTGGTGGTCGGTCATTGTTCTGGCGTCCTCTCCTGTTCCACCACCCCTGAAACCCCCCTCCCGTCGGGAGCGGGGAAGCTCGCGCAGCGCTCCCTGATTACGCGTCGACCGTAATCACCCCGCGCCGGATCTGATCCAGTTCGATCGATTCGTACAACGCCTGAAAATTGCCGTTGCCGAATCCCTCGTTGCCCTTGCGCTGGATGATCTCGAAAAAGATCGGTCCGACCATCGTTTCGGTGAAGATCTGCAGCAGCAGGCCCTCTTCGCCGACGTTGCCGTCGATCAGGATGCGGTTCTGGCGCAGCCGCTCCAGATCCTCGCCATGGTTCGGCACGCGCTTGTCGACCAGTTCGTAATAGGTCTCGATCGTGTCCTGCAGCCTGACGCCGCGGGCGCGCAGCTTTTCCACCGTCGTGTAGATGTCGTCGGTGGTCAGCGCGAGGTGCTGGATGCCTTCGCCGTTATAGTCGCGGATGAATTCCTCGATCTGGCTCTTGTCGTCCTGGCTCTCGTTCAGCGGGATGCGGATGGCGCGGTCCGGCGCGATCATCGCCTGGCTGAACAGGCCGGTCGCCTTGCCCTTGATGTCGAAATACTTCTGCTCCTCGAAGCCGAAGATCTGGCCGTAGAACGCCGACCACGTCCGCATCTGGCCGCGCCGCACGTTGTGGGTCAGGTGATCGAGCAGATCGAGGCCGACATTGTTCTCGGCCTCCGCCTCGGCGGCGCCGGGCGTCTGGTCCCAATCGTCGTACACGCTGCCTGCCGATCCGTGACGGTCGACCAGATACAGCAGCGACCCGCCGATCCCCTCCAGCGCCGGAATACCCTCCAGCGCCGCACCCGCGGGGGCGGGCCTGGCACCGCGCGCGATCGCCGCGTCATAGGCGGCCTGCGCATCCTGCACGCGGAACGCCATCGCACTCGCGGACGGGCCGTGTGCGGCGCGGAAGTCGGCGGCGTGGCCCGCCGCCTCGCGATTGAGCAGCAGGTTGATGCGCCCCTGCTTGTAGCGGGTCAGCGCCTTCGTCGGATGCGTCGCGGCGACGACGAAGCCCAGCGCCTCGAACTGCGCGGCGAGCGCGTCGGGGTCGGGCGACGTGAATTCGCAGAATTCGAACCCGTTCAGCCCCATCGGGTTGACGTCCATATGTTCCATCGTGCGCACTCCGATTGGTATCATTCGTTACCAACCATGTGCGTTATTGCCAAACTGGTGTCAACTGATACGACGTTGCGATGGAGCCCAAGCGCCTCTCCCTCGACGACTTCATTCCCTATCGCCTGTCGATCACCTCGAACCTCGTCAGCGATTCGATCGCGCGGGCCTATGAATCGCTGTTCGGCCTGACGATCCCCGAATGGCGGCTGGTCGCGGTGATCGCCGAAACCGGCGGCATCACCCAGCAGGCGATCGGCGCCAAGACGCTGATGGACAAGGTCACGGTGTCGCGCGCGGCGATCGCACTGGTCGACCGCGGCCTGCTCGCGCGCCAGGCGAATCCGGAGGACCGCCGCTCGCACCTGCTCGAACTGACCGACGCCGGCCGCGACCTCTACGCCGCGGTCGCGCCCAAGGCGCTCGACCTCGAAAGCCGCATCTTCGCCGCCTTCGACCCGGCGGACGTCACGCAATTCATGGACATGCTCCGCCGTATCGAGGCGGTGACGCTCACGATCGGGCGGTAGGGCGGATCGGCCGAAACGGGGGTTCAAGGGCTCCGTCACCCCGGACTCGTTCCGGGGTCCATTGTGCCGCAAGCGGATGACGCGATACTCCAGCCGCACACCTCGCCGCGGGGTGGAACCCGAACGAATCCGGGGTGACGACGCCTTTGCGGAAACACGTGTCACGCCATTGCCGATCATCCGGCACATTTGTGCGACATTTGCCGTTTAGAGGCCCCGACACGGTACGAACAAGGGGCAGTCTATGCGTTGGTTGGCGGGAATGATGATCGCGGCGAGTTGGCCGGCGATGGCGGCGGCGCAGCAGATGCCCGCCCCGGACACCCAGCCCGCACCCGCACCCGCACCCGCTACCGAAACCGGCACCGCGCCGCAGGACCAGCCCGCCGCGGTCGCCGCCGATTCCGCGGTTCCCGCCGCCGCCGCGGCGCAGGCGCCCTCGACCCCGCAACCCACCGCGGCACAGTCCGACGCCGACGAGGGCGACGAGAACGAGATCGTCGTCACCGGCCGCCGGCCGCCCGGGGCGGTGGTGGGCGACATTCCCGCCGAACAGATCCTCAGCCCGGCCGACATCCGCAGCTATGGCGTCAGCAGCGTCTCGGACCTGCTCACCGAGCTCGCACCGCAGACGCGCAGCGGCGCGGGTGGCCCGCCGGTGGTGCTGCTCGACGGCAAACGCATCTCGGGCTTCCAGGAAATCCGCGACATCCCGACCGAAGCGATCCTGCGCGTCGATATCCTGCCCGAAGAGGTCGCGCTGAAATACGGCTATACCGCCGATCAGAAGGTGGTGAACTTCGTCCTGCGCCGCCGCTTCCGCTCGACCACCGTCGAACTCGCCGATCGTCAGGCGACCGACGGTGGCCGCAACACGCCACAGGGCGAACTCGACCTGCTCACCATCCGCAGCGGCGCGCGGCTCAACATCCACAGCAAATACCAGCAAAGCTCGGGCCTGACCGAATCGGAACGCGACATCGCGCTCGCCACCACCGAAGGCGCCGCCACCGGCTTCGACCAGCGGCCGTATCGCACCCTGCTGCCGTTCGCGCGCAGCTTCGGCACCAACGCCACCTATGCGCGTCCGCTCGGCGACGTCACCGCCTCGCTCAACGGCGAACTCACCGCGACGCAAAGCGTCGGCCGCTTCGGCCTGCCGCTCGATGCCGCCGGCGCGCCGCTCGGCGACAATGCCCTCGAACAGCGCAATAACGGCGTCACCGGCCATGTCGGGACCAGCCTGAACGGCCGTCTAAGCCCGCGCTGGATGTGGACCGTCACCGGCGCATACGACCGCGCCGACAATCGCACCGTCACCGAAACCGGGATCGGCACCGCCAACCGCGCCCGCTCGATCTCCAACACGGCAGAGGTGGAGGCGCTGGTCAACGGCCCGCTGTTCACGCTGCCCGCCGGCGACGTGTCGACCGCGATCCGCGTCGGTGCCGACACCAGCGACTTCAGCAGCCGGTCGGTACGCGGCCTGACGACGACGACCGGTGACATTTCCCGCGACAGCGTCGATGGCCGCATCAACATCGACGTGCCGATCGCCAGCCGCAGCCGCGCGGTACTCGGCTTCCTCGGCAATCTGTCGGTGAACGGCAATGTCGCGGTCAACCGCCTGTCGGATTTCGGTACGCTCACCGCCTACGGCTATGGCCTCAACTGGGGCCCGGTAGAGGGCGTGCGGGTGATCGGTTCGATCAACCAGCAGGATATCGCGCCCAGCGCCGCACAGCTCGGCAACCCGATCGTCACCACGCCCAACGTCCGCGTGTTCGACTTCGTGCAGGGGCAGACGGTGACGGTGACGACGGTGACCGGCGGCAACCCCGGCCTGGCGTCCAGCGACCGGCGCGTCACCCGCCTCGCGCTCAACCTGAAACCATGGAGCGACAAGGACCTGACGCTCACCGCCAATTACACCAAGCAGGACGTGCGCAATCCGATCCAGGCGCTGACCTCGCCGACCGCGGCGTTCGAGGCCGCGTTCCCGGATCGCTTCATCCGCGACGGCGATGGCAATCTGGTGCGCGTCGATCGCCGCTCGATCAACTTCGCCCGTTCGGAAAGCGAACAGATCCGCTGGGGGATCAATTTTTCGAAGCCGATCAAGTCGAAGATCCAGAAACAGATCGAGGCGTTCCGCGCCGGCACCGGCCCCAATCCGTTCGCCGGCTTGCGCTTTCCCGGCGCCAACGGTCGCCCCGGTGAAGGCGGACCGGGCGGCGGGCCCGACCGCGCGCGTGAGGGCGGATCACGCGACGGCACGCCGCCGGCCGACGCGCCACCCGCGGGTGGTCCGCCGCCCGCGGCCGATGGCCAGCAAGCCGCCGCGACGCCGGGTGAGGGCGGGCGGCGTGGCCCCGGTGGCGGCGGGGGCCGCGGCTTCGGCGGTGGCGGCTTCGGTGGCGGGCGGGGTGGTCAGGGCGGTGGCCGCATCCAGTTCGCGCTCTATCACACCTGGCACCTGACCGAACGTGTGACCGTCGCCAACGGCGGACCGGTGCTCGACGCACTCAATGGCGACATCATCGGATCGTCGACCAGCGACGGCCAGTCGCGCCATGAATTCGAAGGGCAGGCGGGCTATTCGAACAACGGTATCGGCGTGCGGCTGTCGGCGAACTATGCCACCGGCACGCGTGTCAACGGCGGCACCGCGGCGAACCCGCAGCCGCTGCGCTTCGAAGGGCTGGCCACCGCCGACCTCCGCCTCTTCGCCGATCTGGGGCAGCAACTCGAGCTGGTGAAGGCGCACCCCTGGGTCCGGGGCGCGCGGGTGACGCTGTCGGTCGACAACGTCTTCAACACGCGCCAGCAGGTGCGCGATGCGACCGGCGTGACCCCGATCACCTACCAGCCCGACTATCGCGATCCTTTGGGGCGCACGGTGCGGCTGAGCCTGCGCAAGCTGTTCTTCTAGGGTGCGAAGAAGGTTGGTCCACGCGGAGGCGCGGAGGCGCGGAGAAGAAGGATGGTTACGCGGCGCAGCCGCTGTCATTCCCTCATGACCGCGAGGGGAGAATGCCTGCGGCGCTTCGCTCTGCTTCCACAGGCCCTCTCTTCTCTCCGCGCCTCCGCGCGAACCAACGTTCTTCAAAGCCCGATGCGCGTCGCCAGCCAGTCCGCCGCCTGTTCCGGCGTCCGTTTGTCGGTGTCGCGGTCGACCTGATAATTCGCCTCGCGCATCGCGCCCACCGCAATGCGTCCGACCAGCGGCGCCAGCGCGGCGGCGAACCGCGCATCCTTCGCCCGCTTCGGCGCGATCATCAGCAGCGCGTCATAGCTCGGGATCGCATGGCGCGGATCGGCGAGCACCGTCAGCCGGTCCGCCGCGATCCGCCCGTCGGACGAAAAGGCGGAGATGACATCCGCCTCGCCGCTCGCCAGCGCCCGGTACATGAAGGTCGGCGCATAAGGCGTCATCGCCTTGAACCGCAACGGATAGGCCTTGCGCACCGCCGCCCATTCCGGCCGCTCCAGGAACTCCAGGTCGCTGCCCAGCGTCAGCCCCGGCGATGCGCCGACCAGATCGGTCAGGCTGGCGATCCCGCGCCGCTTCGCGTCATCGCCGCGCATCGCGAAGGCATAAGCGTTCTCGAACCCCAGTGACCCGATCAGCCGTACGCCGCTCGTCGCCTGCGCCCACCGCCCGACTTCGGCCACCATCGCCTTGGGGTCGGGAACGTCGGTGCGCCGCATCGGTCCGGTCCACAGCGTACCGGCATATTCGACATAGACGTCGACGTCGCCGCCGCTCAGCGCGCCATAGATCACCGCCGACCCCAGGCCGTCGCGATAGCGGACCGTATAGCCCGCCCGCTCCAGCCGGTCGCCGATCAGCCGGGCGAGGATATATTGCTCGGAGAAGTTCTTGGCGCCGATCGTCACCACCGACCCGCTGTCGGCGCGATGCCACAGCGGCGCGGTGGCGAACAGCAGCCCGGCGATCAGCGCGGCGCAGGCCCCGATCCACAACGGCCGCCGGCGGCGGGCGATGCCGCGCTCGATCAGTCCGATCAGCGCATCGGTCGCCAGCGCCAGCCCCGCTGCCGCGAAGCAGCCTGCCAGCACCAGCGCCCAGTTCTGCGTCTGAAGACCGGCAAAGATCATGTCGCCCAGGCTCGGTTGCCCGACGGTGGTCGACAGCGTCGCCGCCCCGATCGTCCACACCGCCGCGGTGCGGATGCCGGCGATCAGGACGGGCGCGACCAGTGGTGCCTCGACCAGGCGCAGCGTCTGGGCCGGCGTCATCCCCACCGCCTGCGCCGCCTGCCGCACCGCGGGGTCGATGCCGGTCAGTCCGGCGACGCCGTTGCGGATGATCGGCAGCAGCGCATACAGCGTCAGCGCGATCAGCGACGGCAGGAACCCCAGCGCCGGTATGCCGCCGCCGACCAGCGCCGACAGCCACAGCAGCAGCGGATAGAAGAGCGCCAGCAGGGCGAGGCTGGGTATGGTCTGCACCAGGCTGGCGAACCCCAGGATGACGCTGCCCGCGCGCGGTCGCCGACCCGCGACGATGGCGAGCGGCAGGCTGATGACGATCCCCAGCAGCAGCGCGGCGGCCGACAGCAGCACGTGCTGCGCCAGCAACGGCGGGACCCGGCCCAGCGCGTCGACGAACGCGTTCATGCCGTCCGCTCCTGCGCCAGCGTCCGCAGCCGGTCGGCCTGATGCCGCGGCACCGCGACCAGCGCCTGCGCCGCCTCGCCCCCGCCGCCGTTCAGCAATGCGGCCGGCGTCGCGTCGGCGACGATCCGCCCCGCCTGCATCACCAGCACCCGGTCGGCCAGCAACAGCGCCTCGGCCATGTCATGCGTGACGAGGATGGTGGTCAGCTCCAACCGGTCGTGCAGCGCGCGGATTTCGGTGCCGAGCGCGTCGCGCGTCACCGGATCGAGCGCCCCGAACGCCTCGTCGAGCAGCAACAGCTTCGCTCCCGGCGCCAGCGCCCGCGCGATCGCGACACGCTGGCGCTGGCCGCCGGACAGCGCCTCGGGCATGCGGGTGGCGATTTCGCGCGGCAGGTCGACCAGATCGAGCAGCCGGGCCACGTTGGCGGGGGGATCGCCGGCGATACGGGGTCCGATGCCGATATTCTCGGCGACGCTCATGTGCGGGAACAGGCCGATGCTCTGGAAGACATAGCCGATCCGCCGTCGCAATGCCGGTGCCGGCCCGTCCGCGACGTCGACGCCGTCGATCAGCACGCGCCCGGCGGTGGGTGCGATCAGCCGGTTGATCGTCTTGAGCAAGGTCGATTTGCCCGATCCGGACGCGCCCACCAACGCGACGAAGCTGCCGGCGGCGATGCTGAGGTCGACGCCGTCGACCGCCAGCGTCTCGCCATAGGCCTTGCTGACGGCGTCGAAACGGAGCGATTGTGCTGGCATCGGCCGCGACGATGCGGGATGCCTTCGCCAAAGTCCAACGATTGGACGACAGGAGAGACGGATGAACGAAGTGCGTGCGATCTTCATCACCGGTGGCGGGTCGGGCATCGGCCGTGCCGTCGCCCGGCTGTTCGCGGCTCGCGGCTGGCGGGTCGGGATCGCCGACGTCAACGAAACCGGGCTTGCCGAGACCGCGGCGATGCTGCCCAAGGGCATGATCGAACACTACCTCATGGACGTCCGCGACCGCCACGCCTGGACCGCGAACCTCGATGCCTTCACCCGGACGAGCGGCGGCCGGCTCGACGTCTTGTTCAACAATGCCGGGATCGGCACCGGCGGGCCGCTGGCGGACGCAAGCTTCGATGACATCGATCGCACGGTCGCGATCAACTTCACCGGCGTGTTGAACGGCGCCCGTATCGGCCATGCCTATCTGGCGAAGACGCCGGGGTCGGTGCTGCTCAACACCTCGTCGGCATCGGGCATCTACGGATCGTCGGGCCTCGCCACCTATTCGGCGACCAAATTCGCGGTGCGGGGGTTGAGCGAGGCGCTGGATGGAGAATGGTTCCGCGAGGGCATCAAGGTCCGCTGCCTGTTGCCGAGCTTCATCGAAACCCCGCTGCTCGACGGCGTCGCGGGCGGCACCAACCGTTCGATCCGCGAGGCGGTGACCGGCGCCGGCCTGGAACTGACCCCGGTCGACGCGGTCGCCGAAGCGGCATGGAAGGCCGTACACGGCGATGCCGTCCACACCTATGTCGGAAAGACCGCCGACCGCCTGCGCTTCGCCGCCCGCTGGATGCCCGGCGTGTTGCGCAAGCGGATGCGCCGGTCGCTACGCTGATCTATTCGTCGACGATCGCGTCGATCGCCTCGGCCATCTCTACGTCGCGTCCTGACAGGCCGCCGGCGTCGTGCGTGGTCAGGAGGATTTCGACGCGATTGTAGACGTTGCGCCATTCGGGATGGTGGTTCGCCTTTTCCGCCATCAGCGCCACTTGCGTCATGAATCCGAACGCTTCGACGAAATCGGCGAAGACGAGGCTGCGGGTGATCGCGTCGCGGGCCTCGTCATAGTCCCATTCCGGCAGGCCATCGAGCGCATCGGCGCGTTCGGCTTCGCTCAAGGGTTCGATCATGCGCGTGTTCCTTGCTGGACGGGTCGGGGACGGGGTATGGCGACACGCATGAGCGGGCAAGATGCTAATGGACCGGCGCCGGACGCGATGCGGATCGAAGATATCGCACGCGACACGATCGCACGGCTGCCACAGGCGTTCTTGGCACATTTGAAGGACGTGCTGCTGCTGGTCGAAGAAGAGGCCGACGATTCCACGCTCGCCGCACTGGGACTGGAGCATCCGCTGGACCTGACCGGCCTGTACCACGGTCGGCCGCTGGGCGAGAAATCGTCGATGGATTCGGGCACGATGCCCGATCGCATCCACCTGTACCGCCAGGCGATCCTGGCGGAATGGGTCGAGACGGGCGTACGGCTCGACGACCTCGTCCGCCACGTCACCATACACGAGATCGGCCACCACTTCGGTCTGTCCGACGACGATATGCACGCGTTGGAAGATGCGGTGACGGATTGAGCGGATTGGCGTTGGCCGATGTCGCCTGCATCCGTGGCGGGCGGCTGCTGTTCGAGCGGCTGGGTTTCGCCCTTGCGTCCGGTGAGGCGGCGCTGGTGACCGGACCGAACGGCGTCGGCAAATCGAGTTTGTTGCGGATCGCGGCGGGGCTGCTGGCGCCGTCGGCGGGAGAGGTCGTCCGCGATGGCGCGGTGGCGTGGCTGGGGGAGGCGCATGCGCTCGACATGGAGCGACCCCTTGGCGCCGCACTGGCGTTCTGGGTCGGTGCGCAGGCGGAGCCGGCCCTGGCAGCTGTCGGGCTTGGCCATCTGGTCGACGTGCCGGTGCGCGTGCTGTCGACGGGGCAGCGGCGGCGGGCCGGACTGGCGCGGGTAATCGGGATGCGGGCGCCGATCTGGCTGCTCGACGAGCCGGGCAACGGGCTGGATGGCGACGGCGTCGGCCGGCTGGAGGCCGCGATCGCCGCGCATCGTGCCGGAGGCGGTATCGCGGTCGTCGCGACGCATCAGCCGATCGCATTGCCCGGTGCGATGCCGGTGCGGCTCGGCTGATGCGGCTGCGCAGCCTGATCGGGCGGGACGTGCGCCGGGCATGGCAGGGTGGCGGCGCCGCCTGGCCGGTCGGATTCTTCCTGCTCGTCGCCTGCCTGTTTCCCTTCGCCGTCGGGCCGGATGCCGCGCTGCTGGCGCGGATCGGCGGCGGGGTGATCTGGGCGGCGGCATTGCTTGCCGCATTGCTGCCGATCGAGCGGCTGGTCGGCCCGGATGTCGAGGCGGGGGTGATCGACCAGCTGACGGTCCGCGGCATGCCGCTGGCGATGATCGGGCTGGCCAAGACGATCGCGCACTGGCTGGGCTTCGCGCCGCCGCTGATGGTGGCCGCGATCGTGGCGGCGGGTCTGTTCGACCTGTCCGCCGCGACGCTGTGGCGGGTCGAACTGGGACTGCTGATCGGCACGCCGGGGCTTGCCGCACTGGCGGTGGCGACATCGGCGCTGGTCGCCGGGTTGCGTGGCAGCGGTGCGGTGGCGGGGCTGGTGATGCTGCCACTGGCGATCCCGCTGCTGATCTTCGGTGCGGGATCGCTGGACGGCGGGCTGGGGGCGGTGAAGTTGCTGGCGGCGGTCAGCCTGTTGCTGACGGCGGGTGCGCCCTGGATCGTCGCCGCAGCGATCCGGGCCGGCATGGATTAACGGGCCGGGCAGTTCACATCACGACCGATGATCCGAAGCATAGACCATGGCGGCGGCAGTTCCGGTCGCGGGTTTCAGGCGAAACCATTCGGGACGATCGATCGCGGTAAGAAATGCGAGCACAGTAAGGCCGAACATCAGTAGCGCAAGTCTGCCCCACAACGGGTTGAGGGGCTGATCGTCATGGGCGGTATTAGAACGGTCGTCGTTGGTCTGCATCGCTGCGCCTCCTTGGGGATGGGCAACACCATATGCGCATCAGAATTCTTCTACACCGCGAGCGTTCCGTAACGAATTCTTGCTGCGATGCAGCAGGTGACGGGAACGCGACGAATCCCCTCGACGGCCGGCGGGCTAGCGGCTCCAGCGCGCCCAGATGGCGGTCGGCAGCGCCAGTCCGCGCGATTCCTCGCGGACGCCCAGTTCGCCCGCCTCGACCGTGCCCGGCAGGTCGGCGAACAGCTGGCTGAGCAATTCGCCGATCGCCAGCGCCGACATGCGCACGGCATAGACGGTGAGGAACAGGAAGCGGCTGTCGGCGTCGATCAGCTTGCGGCAGTCGGCGATCAGGCGGGGCAGATCCTCCTCCAGCCGCCATATCTCGCCTTCCGGTCCGCGACCGTATTTCGGCGGATCGAGCAGGATGCCGTCATAGCGGCGGCCCCGGCGGACTTCGCGCGCGATGAATTTCGCTGCGTCGTCGATGATCCAGCGTACCGGCGCGTCCTGCAGGCCGGACAGGGCCGCATTGGCCCTCGCCGCCTCGACCGATTTCTTGGAGGCATCGACATGGACCATTTTGGCGCCCGCGCTCGCCATCGCGAGGGTGCCGACGCCCGTATAGCCGAACAGGTTCATGCATTCCGCACCGGGCTTGTCGGCGACGCGTTCGCGCATCCAGTTCCACACCGGCGCCATGTCGGGGAAGAAGCCGAGGTGACGGAACGGCGTCGTCTGCGCGGTGAAGCGAACCTCGTTCCACTTCAGCGGCCAGCCGTCGCGCGGCACGGGTTCGGCAAAGACCCAGCGGCCGCCGCCATCCTCGTCGCTGGCGGGGACGAATTCACCCTTCGCCCGCCAGTCCGCGGTCGCTGGCGCCCACATCGCCTGCGGTTCCGGGCGGACGAAGCGGAAGCGGCCATAGCGTTCCAGCTTCTTGCCATGCCCCGAATCGATCAGACCGTAATCCGCCCAGGGTTCGCCGATCAGCGTGTCGAGCCTCATCGCGTCAGCCCCGCGGTACCGCGCGTTCGGCGATATAGGCGGTGACGGCCTCGAACGTGGCGGGCAGGCTGGCGAACCGCTCCTCGCGGTCGAACAGGTCGCCGATGCGGCCGGGCAGTGCGGGGCGCTGGCCGGTGGCACGTTCCACCGCGTCGCGGAACTTGGCGGGATGCGCGGTGGCGAGCGTCACGACCGGCACGTCGCTGGCATGGCGGCGTGCGGCGGCCAGCGCGATGGCGGTGTGGGGGTCGATGACTTGCCCGGCCTGTTCATGCGCCCAGCGCATCGCCAGCGTCATGTCGTCGAGGTCGACGCGGTCGCTGGCGAACAGGTCGGCCCCGGTGTGCTGCGCATTGGTCAGCCGCATCGCACCGGAGGATTCGAAGCCCTGCATCTGCGTCGCCAGCGCAGCGCCGTCGCGGGCGCCGAGATCGAACAGCAGGCGTTCGAAATTCGAGCTGACCTGAATGTCCATCGACGGCGTCGGCGTTTGCTGGACGACGCCCTTGCTGTAGTCGCCGGCGCTGATCGCACGGTGGAGGATGTCGTTGACGTTGGTCGCGACGATCAGCTTCGACACCGGCAGGCCCATCTTCGCCGCGACGTACCCGGCGAAGACGTCGCCGAAATTGCCCGTCGGCACCGAAAAGGCGACGGCGCGATCGGGTGCGCCGAGGCGGACGGCAGCGTAGAAATAATAGACCACCTGCGCCATCAGCCGCGCCCAGTTGATCGAGTTCACCGCCGACAGCGTGAAGCGGCCCGAGAAATCCGCATCGTTGAACATGCGCTTCACCAGCGCCTGCGCAGTGTCGAAGTCGCCGTCGATCGCGATGTTGTGGACGTTGGGCGCGAGCACCGTCGTCATCTGGCGGCGCTGCACGTCCGACACCCGGCCGGCGGGGTGGAGCATGAAGATGTCGACGCCCTGCCGCCCGGCGAGCGCATCGATCGCCGCCGACCCGGTGTCGCCGCTGGTCGCGCCAACGATGGTGAGGTGGGTGTCGGTGCCGGTCAGGAACCGTTCGAACAGCAGGCCGAGCAGCTGGAGCGCGACGTCCTTGAACGCCAGCGTCGGGCCGTGAAACAGTTCGAGCAGCCACTGATCGTGGTCGAGCTGGACCAGCGGCGTCACCGCAGCGTGGCTGAAGCGGCCATAGGCCCGGGTGCAGAGGTCCTTCAGCTCTGCCGCGGTGAGCGCGTCGCCGACGAAGGGGGTCATCACCGCCACCGCGGTATCGACGTAGGACAGATTGGCGAGGCCGGCGATCTGATCGCGGGTCAGGCTCGGCCACGTCTCCGGCAGATAGAGGCCGCCGTCGGAGGCCAGCCCGGCGAGGGTGACGTCACGGAAATCGAGGGCGGGCGCGGCCCCGCGGGTGCTGACATAGCGCATCGCGGCTGGGTAGCGGGCGCGGGCGCAGGGGGCAATCGCGCGATTCTTGCCCGGGGCCATGGTCGGGCTATCGCACCGGCGCCGCGGCGGATGCGCCACGTGCCGATTCGGACCTGCGGAAGTTGCCGAAGTTGACGGTACGTCCGGCTCGAAAACGCCATCCGCCCCGGTGCCGGAGGGCATGCGGGCGGATGGGTGGTGGTGGCCGGACATAAGGGGAACGTATCCTGCTGGCGGCGTGTAGGACAGCGCGGATATTCTGTGCGTCTCAGGCGCGCGCGATCATCGGGTTTGGCGCGACGCAGGCTGAAAATTCCCCCGTCACCCCGGACTGGTTCCGGGGTCCACGGTGCCGCGCAGGCAGCGCTTGAGCCGCCCGCCGTTTGCCTCGCCGCAGGGTGGACCCCGGAACCAGTCCGGGGTGGCGGGGGATATTGGCCTGCGTAACCTGATGGCGATCCATCGCTTCAGCGACGGCGGCTATCGCCGCCGCCGGACCGCCAGGACGTAGATCACCACGGCGATGGCCGCGAACAGGAACCATTGCACGGCATAGGACAGATGGTTGTTCGGCACCGACGACAGATCGGGCCTGCCATTCGCGCCGAGGCCGGGGGCAGGGGTGTCGGCGACCAGCATCAGCCGCTGCGGGCTGTGATCGAACAGCGAACCGATCAGCGAACGCGCATCGGGCGCGTGGCTGATGAAGCCGGTGACCGCGCCGCCGTTCCACCGGCCCTTGAACATCGGATCGGGGGTGGTGCCGAGCTGGACGATGAGGCCATTGCCGCAATCGGCGATCAGCCGGAACCCGGCGGCACCCGCGCCGGCAAGGCGCTGGCGGTCGGGGCGCGTGCAGGTGGCGTAGGTACGGCGGAACAGCAGCGTCTCGTCGGGTGCGTTCGGAAAGGCGATCGCCGGGCGGGACGGGTTGGCGGCCAGCTGGGCGAGATAGGCCTCTTTCCGGGGTGCCCGGTCGAGCAGCTGCCACAGGCCGAGGGCGATCATCGCGGCGACGGCGAGGCCGACGACGATCGTGGAGACGATCGGAAAGCGCTTCATGCCTCGGGGTCGGCTCCGGTGTCGATCCGCCCTTCGCGCGCGGCATTGCGATATTCGGCGGCGATCAGCGCGCCCTTGGCGAGGCGCAGCGACCCGACGACGCCGGCGAGCGTCACCGGTATCCAGATCAGCATGTGGAGCCAGAGCGGCGGGTGCAGCGTCAGTTCCAGCGCGATCGCACCGGCGACGACGATGGTACCGAGGATGAGGGTGAGGAACGCCGCGGGGCCGTCACCGACGTTGAAGCGGCCGTAATCGAGCCCGCAGGCGCGGCACCGGTCGGCGAACCTGATCCAGCCGGCGAACAGGGTGGGCTGTGCACATCGCGGGCACAGCCCCTTCAGCGCGACCTCGACGATAGCCGGCGTGGTGGCCGGTGAGGTCGCGTCGGCCATCAGCCGCCGTGGACCGGCGCGCCCCAGCCACCCCAGACATAGACGGTGACGAACAGGAACAGCCACACCACGTCGACGAAATGCCAGTACCAGGCTGCGGCTTCGAAGCCGAAGTGCTGGCGAGGCGTGAAGTCGCCCTTGTAGGCGCGGATCAGGCAGACGATCAGGAAGATCGTGCCGATCAGGACGTGGAAACCATGGAAGCCGGTCGCCATGAAGAAGGCCGCGCCATAGTTCAGCCCCTTGAAGGGGAAGGGCGCGTGCATATATTCATACGCCTGGATCGAGCTGAACAGCGCCCCGAGCACGACCGTCAGCCACAGCCCCTTGAGCACGCCGTCGCGGTTGCCGACGCCGAGCATGCCCCACAGGCCGGTCTTTTCACCGCCGCGTTGATTGTGGATCAGCGCATGGTGCGCCCAGGTGACGGTGGTGCCGCTGGTCAGCAGGATCAGCGTGTTGAGCAGCGGCAGTTCGAAGGCGTCGATGACCTCCAGCCCCTTGGGCGGCCATTGTGCGGCGATCGCCGTCGCGCCCTCTGCCGCGCGTTCGACCTGGCCGTCGACGAAGCTCATCGCGGTCGGGAACAGGCTGAAATCGAAGAAGGCCCAGAACCAGCCGACGAAGAACATGACTTCGGAAGCGATGAACAGGATCATACCGTAGCGGAAGTGCAGCTGGACGACCGGGGTATGGTCGCCGTGATGCGCCTCCCTCACCACTTCGGCCCACCAGCTGTACATGGTGAACAGCACGCCGGCGAGGCCGATCAGGAACATCCAGCCGCCGCCGTTCGCCTTTTCGGCGGACAGGTGGCCGCCATGCATCCACATGATCGCGCCGGACGCCATCACCAGCGCCGACAGCGACCCGAACAGCGGCCAGATGCTGGGGGGCAGGATGTGGTAATCGTGGTTCTTGGCGCCTGCCATGTCGTTTCCCTGTTCTTATCCTCTTGACGCTGCTCTAGCCCGCCGTTTTCGCGGAATCCACCGGGTAAAATGTGTAGGAGAGCGTGATCGTCTCGACATCCCTGGCGTCGGGATCGTCCATGATCTTGGGATCGACGAAGAAGATGACCGGCATCCGCTGCGTCTCGCCGGGCTGCAGCGTCTGCTGGGTGAAGCAGAAACACTGGATCTTGGTGAAATATTTGCCCGCCTGGCTGGGCGTGACGTTGAACGTCGCGGTGCCGGTGATCGGCTTCGCATCGGTGTTGGTCGCGGTGAAGAACGCCATGTCGCGCGCGCCGATCCTGACCGTCTCCGATCCCGCTTCGGGGCGGAAGCGCCATTTCATGCCCGGCGCGACATTGGTGTCGAAATCGATGCGGATCAGCTTGTTGACCGCGCCCGGTGCTTCCTGCCCGCGCTGGGTGGTGCCGTTGAGGCCGGTGACCTGGCAGAACATGCGGTACAGCGGGATGCTGGCCCAGGCGACGCCGGTCATCAGACAGATGCCGATGACCGCGAACATCGCGGTGCGCAGCTGGCGGCGGGTGCTGTCCGTGGTGTCGGTCACATCATGCCTTCACGGATTTTCACGATCGCGACCGCGAAGATCAGCATGACGAACGCACCAAGCAGTAGCGCCATGACGATCGCGCGCGATTTCTGGCGGCGGCGGATGAGGTCCTGTTCGTCGGGGGTCATGCGAACACCCACCGATCGACGACGAGCGCGCCGAACACCACGAAGAGGTAGAGGATGGAATAGCTGAACAAGCGCTTCTCCGGTTTCATGGTGTCGTCGGCACCGGTGGTGCGCGTCGCCACGATCAGCGCCAGCACACCGAACAGGATGGTGGTGGCGGTGGCGATGCCGCCATAGATCGGCCCGGTCAGGCCGAGCGGCCAGGGCGCGACGGCGGCGATCGCCATCGGGATGGTGTAGAGGCCGATGTGGGTCCTCGTCACCCGTTCGCCCGCGACGACGGGCAGCATCGGCACGCCGGCATTGGCGTAATCGGTCTTCACGAACAGCGCGAGCGCCCAGAAGTGCGGCGGCGTCCACAGGAAGACGAGGCCGAACAGCAGCAGCGGCAGCAGCGCGACGTCGCCGGTCGCGGCGGCCCAGCCGATCAGCGGCGGGAACGCCCCGGCCGCGCCGCCGATGACGATGTTCTGCGGCGTCCGCCGCTTCAGCCAGACGGTGTAGATGAGGACGTAGAACAGGATCGACACGGTCAGGATCGCCGCCGCGGCGACGTTCACCGCGACGAACATCAAGATGACCGAAAAGGCCGCGAGGCCGACGCCGAAGTGCAGCGCCGCCTGCCGGTCCATCCGCCCGTCGGGCAGCGGCCGCTTTTGCGTCCGGCGCATCTTGGCGTCCAGATCCGCCTCGTACCATTGGTTGAGCGCGCCCGCCGCGCCGGCACCCAGCGCGATGCACAGGATCGCAGTAAAGGCGATGATCGGGTGGATGGTGTGGCCATTGACGGGCGGTGCCGCCAGCATGCCGCACAGGCCGGTGAAGACGACGAGGGTCATCACCCGCGGCTTGGTCAGCGCCAGGAAGTCGCGCCAGTCGGCGGGGGGAAGAAGGGGCGTCGCGGCCGTCATATACCGCCCGCTATACGCACGGCGGGGGCGGGGGGAAGGGCGCGACGATCACCGCAACGATCGTGCTGATCCAGGTCAACCGACTCGGACAGGCGTGGAACGATCGGTGGTTCAGGCGGTTAGCCAGCCCCACCAGGGGAGATGACGATGGCAACCCGTATCGCCGACGCAGGCAGTTCCGCGTCGCAGTTTCTGACGGACAGTTTCCAGCGCGGACTGGCGCACTGGAACCGCGAACGGCTGGAGCCGGCATTCCCCACCGACGACTGGCAGCGCGTGCTGGATCGCGACGTGCGCATGCAGCGGCTGGAAGGCGGGTTCCTCGAGGAATTGCGCGAGGAGGTGCAGGCCGAGGCGGCCGCGGCGCCGACCGACGTCGAGGGCTTCATCGCGTGGTTCGAGGCGTTGAAGCAGGATGGTCCGGGCCAGTACGACCCCTTGTTCCCCTGGCTTGCCGAAGAGGCGAACCTCGACCAGCTGCGCTGGTTCTTCGAGCAGGAAGCGGCGGGCGAGGCGGGGTTCGACGACCTGGTCGCGATGACGCAGGTCAAGCTGCCGACGCTGCCCAAGCTGGAGCTGGCGCGCAACTATTGGGACGAGATGGGCCGCGGCAACGCCAAGGGCATGCACGGGCCGATGCTGGATGCGCTGGTGGACACGCTGGCGGTGAACCCGGTGATAGAGAACACCTTGTGGCAGAGCCTGTGCCTGGCCAATGCGATGACGGCGATGGCGACCAGCCGCCGTTATGCGTGGCATTCGGTCGGCGCGCTGGGCGTGATCGAGCTGACCGCGCCGGACCGGTCGGCAGCGACAGCCAAGGGCCTGCGACGCATGGGCTTTTCCGACAAGGAACGCCGGTATTTCGACCTGCATGCGGTGCTCGACATCAAGCATAGCGAGGACTGGAACCGCGAGGCGATCCGCCCCGCGGTCAGCGAGGATCCGCGCCGCGCGACGGCGATGGCCGAGGGTGCGCTGATCCGGCTGAAGTGCGGCCAACGCTGTTTCGAGGCCTATCGCGCCGTGTTGATGGGCTGATCGCCGACCGCCTCCCCAGGGTCGGGCGGCGGCATCACACGAAGCCGAGGTTCCAGCTGGACGGGTTGTAATTGCCCATGTTGGGCAGCACGGTCGTCAGGTCGCCGTTGCCGACGCCGAACCAGCTGGCGAGCGTAGCGGCATATTGATCGACGCTGGTCGTCGGCAACAAGCGGCCCTGGCCGACGTCATCGGCGGTGCCGTTGCCGATCGCCGGGGGCGTGCCATAGAAGCGCCGGCCCTTCACCGCGCCGCCCATCACGATATGATGGCTGCCCCAGCCATGGTCGGACCCGTCGTCGTTCGACTGCAGCGTCCGGCCGAAGTCGGAGGCGGTGAAGCTCGTCACCTTGTCCGCCACGCCCAGTGCGACCGTCGTATCGTAGAAGGCGCGCATGGCGTCGGCGACCTTGCCGATCAGGCCGGGGTGTTGCGCGACGAGGTTGTCGTGAAGGTCGAACCCGCCGATCGAGACGAAGAACACCTGCCGCCTGGCCCCCAGTTCCGACGATACGGAGATCAGCCGCGCGACCATCTTGAGCTGGTCGGCGAGCGCGTTGCCGGTCGGGAACAGCGTGAACCCCGACGCCGGGGCGCCGGCCAGCGCGCCGCTGACCTGTGCATAGGTGTCGAGCGCGCGCTTGCTGACGCGGGCGTGTTCGGTGGCGAGCATGTGCGGGTTGCTGCCGGTCATCAGGTTGCGCAGCGTCGCCGCCGCCGTCGTCGATCCGTAGAGCGAGGAGGCATTGTTGATGAGCGGGATCGGGCCGCCGGTACCGACCGCATATTGCACCGCCGATTTGCCGGTCAGATAGACCGCGTTGCCGCTGGCGTTGATGCAGGTCAGCGTCGCCGCGCCGTTGCCGGACTGGAACAGGTCACCGATCTGCCCGCCCCAGCCGCTGGTCGCGCCTTCGGGGTTGGAGGCCTGGAAATAGCTCTGCTGGTCGTTGTGGCTGAACAGCTTGGGCGGCAGCTTGACCGTGTTCTGCTGATATTGCGCCTTCGTCGTCGGCTGGACGAGCGTGCCGACGTTGAGCGTCACCGCCAGCTTGCCGGCATCGAACAGCGGCAGCAGCGATCCCATCGTCGGTGCCAGCGCATATTGGCGCCCGCCGGGCAGGCCGATCGTCGGGTTCAGCATCGTCGCCGCCAGCGAATCGCGGTTGTGGGCGATGTTGGCGCGCGCCGCCTGATATTGCGCATAGCCGGCAGCATCATAGGGCGGCAGCGTGTTGGCGTAATCGTTGCCGCCGTACAGGAAGATGCAGACCATCGCCTTGTAGTCGGTTGCCGTCGCCGCGGCCGCTTCGCCGATCGCAGCGAGGCTGGTGACGAACGGCGTCGCCACGCCGGCGACGCCGAGCGCGGCGGAGCGTTTGAGGAAGGCGCGGCGCGAGGCATCGTGATGGAAGGACATGGGACTCACCGCAGCGTGAGGAATTCGGGGGAGGCGAGCGTCAGCAGCAGCGCGATGCCGACCCGGTTGATCGGGCCGTTGGTCGCGGTGGCGGCGATGCTGTCGACCGCGGCGCGGATCGCCGTGACGGTGGCCGCACCCAGCTGACCGGCGGCGAGGACCAGATTGACCTCGTCGACCAGCGCGGCGCTGTCGGACGCCCTGGCGACGAGGTCGGTATAGTCCGGCTTGGTGTCGCCGGCGCCATTGGCGACGAGCCCCTGCATGTAGTTGACGTAGGCGACGACGCTTTGTTCGTTGGTGATCTGGAATTCCGGCGCGACCAGCCCGGCGCTGCTGATGCCGGTCGCGGGCGGCGCATAGGCCGGGCGGAAGAAGTTGAAGACGGTGGCGCTGCGTCCCATCGACTGGCCGAGCCGGGACGACTGGCTGGACGTATCGCCGAACGCCCACAGGTTGCCGGGCGAGGCGACCTTTGCAAAGCGTGCCCAGCCCGTCAGCCGCATGACCGGTTCGCGCAGCTTGCCCGCGGTGGTGCTGGCGAGGGCGGCATCGCTGCGCGCATCGGTATCCAGCAGGATCGCCTTGATGACCGCCTTCATGTCGCCGCGCACCCCGGCGCCATTGTCGGCGAACACCGCCGCGACGCGGCCGACATAGGCGGGGGCGGGATTGCTGGTGACGAGGCGCTGGATCAGCTGTTTCGACACGAACGGGGGCAGATTGGGATGCGCGAAGATCGTGTCGAGCGCCTGTTTGACCGCGGCCATGCCGCCGCCGCTGGTCGATGTGCCGAGGAAGCTGGCGCCCCCCGTTTCGTTCAACGCGGCGTTCATCACCAGCGGCTGGCGATACCGGTCGGGCGTGGTGCTGACGGTGGTCGCGAGGCTCAATCCGGTGAACACGCGGGCGAGGCCGGCGACGTCCGCCGGCGTATAGGTTTCGAGGGGTGCGCCGCCGCTGCTCTTGACGCTGCCATCCGGGTTGAGCTGATAGAGCCCGAGCGTGAACAGCTGCATCAGTTCGCGCGCGTAATTCTCATCCGGTTGCGCGCCGGTGGTGGCATTCGCCTTGCGGTTGCCGAGGAAGGTGAGGAACGAGCCCATCGCCGCATTGGTGGTGATCGCATCGAGGATGGTGCGATAATTGCCGAACGCATTGTCGAGCAGCAGGTCGACATAGGCGGCGGTGGCGAATTGTTTCCAGTTGAGATTGACGCCGCCGATGCCGACGACGAGCAGATCGAGCAGCGCCATGCCGACGCGTTGGCGCAGCTGGTCGGGCTCGACGATCATCTGTCGCCATAGCGTCACGTCGAAACCCGTTTCGGCGTTGATGTTGGTCGCGGCGGCATAGCCGTTGGCGACCAGCCAGTCCCAATGCGATATCGCGCGGGGTAGCGCGAACTGGTCGTCGATCCACCCTTCGTAGCGGCGCGCGACCACGGTATCGATCATCGGACGGGTCGCGCCCATCGTCGCCTGCGCCAGGAAGCGGCTGGCCTGGGTCGCGGTGATGGTGGCGGGCGCGACGACGACGGGCGCACTGGGCGGCGGGGTCGCGGTCGTGCCACCGCCGCCGCTGCCACAGGCCGCGAGCAACAGGGCAGGGGCGATGGCGCCGCCCAGCCTGAGCGGATCGGTGGCGCCGTCCGCGTCTTCGACACGTGGGGCGAACGCGTCCGCCTGTTCACTATCCAGCACTGATGCAGATCCCCCGACCCGTCCGCCCGCGATCCTCCCCGGGGCGAAGGTGCATCGTATCAGACATCCCATGCGCCGACGATTTACGAAGATGCTTAATCCGGATCGGTTCGGCGTGATCCGCCGTGGGTTGGTCGCGGGCGTAACGATCGATCGGCGATCTCAATTGTCACCGTCACTGCATCGTCACGCCGGACCGGTTCCGGGGCCACTGACCGGCGAGGAGAATGGCCGGGGGCTTATGCAGTCCGCCCTGTGGACCGTGGGCCGCGGGTATGGGGCAGGATTGACGATCGCTACGAAAAAGCCCCGGCGGTGAGGCCGGGGCTTGTCGGTCGTAGTCCGGAGAGGCCCGTCATGGGAGTGAATCCCATGACGTCGATCGCGGCATGGCCGCGTCGGCCGGGCCGGTGCGTGCGGCTTGGCCGCATCGGCGCGTAGCCTTGGCTACGCGCCTCGCACCGTCAATCGACGCGCGGCAGGGTTTCGAACTGGTGATACGGCGGCGGCGAGGACAAGGTCCATTCCAGCGTCGTGGCACCTTCGCCCCAGGGATTGTCGGGCGCCTTCGGTCCCGCGATCAGCGAATAGATCACGTTGACGAAGAAGATCACCATGCCCGCGGCCATGATCTCATAACCGTGGCTGGCGAGCGCGTTCCACGTCGCATAGGCGTCCGGATAGTCCGGATAGCGACGCGGCATGCCCTGAAGCCCCAGGAAGTGCATCGGGAAGAACAGCACGTTCACGCCGACGAAGAATACCCAGAAGTGCGCCTGGCCGAGGAACTCGTTGTACATCTTCCCGAACATCTTCGGGAACCAGTAATAGAAGCCGGCGAACAGACCGAACACCGCGCCGAGGCTGAGCACGTAGTGGAAGTGCGCCACGACGTAATAGGTGTCCTGCATGTAATCGTCGATGCCGCCGTTGGCGAGCACGACGCCGGTGACGCCGCCGACCGTGAACATGAAGATGAAGCCGATCGCCCAGACCATCGGCGTCTTAAACGACAGCGAACCGCCCCACATCGTCGCGATCCAGCTGAAGATCTTGATGCCGGTCGGCACCGCGATCACCATCGTCGCCGCGGTGAAGTACATCTTCACGTTCACCGACAGGCCGGTGACGAACATGTGGTGCGCCCAGACGACGAAGCCGACGACGCCGATCGCGACCATGGCATAGGCCATGCCGAGATAGCCGAAGACGGGCTTGCGGCTGAACGTCGCGATGATCTGGCTGACGATGCCGAAGCCCGGCAGGATCATGATGTACACTTCGGGATGGCCGAAGAACCAGAACAGATGCTGGTACAGGATCGGGTCGCCGCCA
This sequence comes from Sphingomonas insulae, assembly GCF_010450875.1. NCBI lineage: Bacteria > Pseudomonadati > Pseudomonadota > Alphaproteobacteria > Sphingomonadales > Sphingomonadaceae > Sphingomonas > Sphingomonas insulae. Next base: position 403,967 of record NZ_CP048422.1, on the reverse strand, counting down.
CCGGCGGGATCGAAGAAGGTGGTGCCGAAGTTGCGGTCGGTCAGCAGCATCGTGATCGCCGCGGCGAGTACCGGCAGCGCGAGCAGCAGCAGGAAGGCGGTGACGAGCACCGACCACACGAACAGCGGCATCTTGTGCAGCGTCATGCCCGGCGCGCGCATGTTGAAGATGGTGGTGATGAAGTTGATCGCGCCGAGGATCGACGAGGCGCCGGCGAGATGGAGCGACAGGATCGCCATGTCCACCGACGGTCCGGGCTCGCCATAGGTCGACAGCGGGGCGTACACCGTCCAGCCGGTGCCGGCGCCGCCGAAGAACGGCGAGGCGAGCAGCAGCGAGAAGGCGGGGATGAGCAGCCAGAAGCTGACGTTGTTCATCCGCGGGAACGCCATGTCGGGCGCGCCGATCATGATCGGCACGAACCAGTTGCCAAAGCCGCCGATCATCGCCGGCATCACCATGAAGAACACCATGATGAGGCCGTGCGCGGTGATGAGTACGTTCCACAGGTGGAGCGCATGGTCGAGGCCGCCGTCGCCGCCGGGCAGGAAGTTCGCCCAGCCGACCAGATACTGGATGCCCGGCTGCGCGAGTTCGGCGCGCATGAGCCCCGAGATCGCGCCACCGATGATCCCCGCGACGATCGCGAAGATCAGGTACAGCGTCCCGATGTCCTTGTGGTTGGTCGACATGAACCAGCGGGCGAAGAAGCCCGGCTTATGGTCCGCATCGTGATGCGCATGATCGTCGTGCGCGACGAATGCGGATGGGTTGAGTGCGGTATCGGTCATCTTACTGTCCCGCGTTGCCGGTGGCCGGATTGCCGGTCGCACCCTGCGAAGAGGTTGGAGCGGTGGTGGTGGCGTTCTCGACCGGGCCAGTGGCGGCGTCGGCCGCATTGCCCTGCGCCTCCTTCGCCGCGGAGCCCTCGGCGCCGGGCTGCGGGATCACCTTGTCGCTCGGCTGGCCGGGCGTCGGCATCGTGCCGCCCTTGGCGCGGACCCAGGCGGCGAACTGTGCCGGCGCGACTGCCTCGACCGCGATCGGCATGAAGGCGTGGCGCGCGCCGCACAATTCGGAACACTGGCCGAAGTACAGGCCCGGCTTCTTGATGGTGAAGCTGGTCTCGTTGAGGCGACCCGGCACCGCATCGAGCTTGATCCAGAAGGCGGGGACCGCCCAGCTGTGGATCACGTCCTGCGATGTGGTGATGAGGCGGATCGGCACGCCGACCGGCAGCACGATGCGGTTGTCGGCGGCGAGCAGGCGCGGGCCGTCGGCGTCGGTGCGGAACCGCTCGCCCTTGGCGACCTGGTCCTTTTCCTTCAGCATGTTGGCGGTGATCTCGAACCCGCCGTTATCGGGATATTGATACGACCAATACCATTGGTTGCCGATCGCCTTCAGCGTCACCGCGCCGGCCGGCGCGGGCTTGAACTGCGCCTGGAGCAATCCGATCGACGGCACCGCGATCATCACCAGGATGACGACCGGCGCCAGCGTCCAGATGATCTCGATCGCGGTGTTGTGGCTGGTCTTCGATGGCACCGGGTTCGCCGCCTTGCGGAAGCGGATGACGACGTAGATCAGCAGCAGCAGCACGAACACGCTGATGACGGTGATCAGCGGGAACAGGATCGAATCGTGAAACCAGTGGGCGAATTCGCCATTGGTGGTCACCTGCGGCTGGATGCCGATGCGGCCGTCGACCGGGTGGCCGACGCCGGGTTCGATGGTGGTCGCGGGTGCGCCGTCCTGCGCCAGCAGCGGCGAATTCGGCGCGGCGGGTGCCGTCGCGTTGGCGGTGGTGGGGGCGATGTTTGATACGCCGGCCGGCGCGGCGGCACCCTGCGGCGCGGGCGCGGCGTGCGACGCGGCTCCCAAGCCTGCGAGCGCCAGCCCGGTGGCCAGTGCGATCCCCTTGAACCTCATGCGCATGCGTGTCGTCACCCCGTCCAGATTCCCTCGCCCGCCCGGCGAACGGGCCGTTATGGGCGCAAGACTGCGCCCCTTTTGCCATGGCCTATACGCGGCGGTGTCGTCCGCCTCAAGCGCTGCCCATATGTTTATGACTCCACGCTGCTTGGCCTCGGCGCGGCGACCACCTATGAGCGGCCGATACCGACGTATTCCTTGCGAGACCGCCGATGACCGACGACGACGTGCTGGCCGAATTCCGTGCCGCCGATGCCCTGCTGGAGGGGCATTTCATCCTGTCGTCGGGCCTGCACAGTTCGCGCTACCTGCAATGCGCCCGCGTGCTGATGGACCCGCGCCGGGCCGCGCGCCTGTGCGAGGCGCTGGTCGCGCGTATCCCGGGCGAGATCAAGGCGCGGATCAGTGCCGTCGTTTCGCCCGCGATGGGCGGCGTGATCGTGGGGCACGAGATGGCGCGGGCGCTGGGGGTGGAGGCGATGTTCGTCGAGCGGCCGACCGGCACGTTCGAATTGCGCCGCGGATTCCGGCTGGAACCGGGGCAGGAGGTGCTGATGATGGAGGACGTCGTCACCACCGGGCTGTCGAGCCGCGAGGCGATCGTGGCGATCGAGGCGGCGGGCGGGCGGGTGATCGCCGGCGCGTCGCTGGTCGACCGGTCGGGCGGCACCGTCGATCTGGGCGTGCCGTTCCACCCGCTGGTCCGGCTCGACGTGCCGACCTATGCCGCCGATGCGCTGCCGGCCGACCTCGCGGCCATTCCCGCGGCCAAGCCGGGCAGCCGGGCGGCGTGAGCGGGCCGCTGCGCCTCGGCGTCAACATCGACCACGTCGCCACCGTGCGCAATGCGCGTGGCGCTGGCTATCCCGATCCGGTGCGCGCCGCCCTGCTGGCGGCGGAGGCGGGGGCGGACGGCATCACCGCGCATCTGCGCGAGGATCGCCGGCACATCACCGACGACGACATCGCGCGGCTGTCGGCGAAACTGACCGTGCCGCTCAACCTCGAGATGGCGGCGACCGACGAGATGCTCGCGATCGCCCTGCGCCATCGCCCCCATGCGGCGTGCATCGTGCCGGAAAAGCGCGAGGAGCGGACGACCGAGGGCGGCATCGATGCTGCCGGACAGCACGACCGCTTGGCGCCGCTGGTCAGCGAACTGGGCGCGGCGCGCATCCGCGTGTCGCTGTTCATCGAACCCGACGCGCGGCAGATCGACGCGGCGATCCGGCTGGGTGCGCCGGTGGTCGAGCTGCATACCGGTCGCTACGCCGAGCTGGACGGCGCGGCGCGGACCGAGGAGCTGCGCCGGCTGTCGGACGCGGCGGCGCTGGCGGCCAAGAACGGGATCGAGGTGCATGCGGGCCACGGCCTGACCTTCGACAACGTCGGCCCGATCGCGGCGATCCCGCAGGTGCGCGAGCTCAACATCGGCCATTTCCTGGTTGGCGAGGCGCTGTTCGCCGGGCTCGGCGAGAGCGTGCGGCGGATGCGCGAGGAGATGGATGCGGCGCGTGGCTGATGGTCGTTCCTCGAACTTCGGGGAAGGGGTAATTCACGCGAAGCCGCGAAGCCGCGAAGGAGGAACGATGGTTCGCGCGGAGGCGCGGAGGCGCGGAGTAGAGGGTGAGCCGATGCACCGGGACGGGCCGCGGCTGCCGGCATGCAGGGCGCCCGCGGCGCAGCATGTGTGGTGCGCCAGGGCTCCGGCCCGATCGCCCTCCCTTTCGTCTCCGCGCCTCCGCGCCTCCGCGCGAACCCAATCTTCGCGTCTTCGCGTCTTCGCGCGAACCCCTCTTATTCTCTCAGGACCCGCCGCGTGATCGTCGGCCTCGGCTCCGACCTGTGCAACATCGAGCGTATCCAGCAGTCGCTCGACCGGTTCGGCGACCGCTTCGAACACCGCGTCTTCACCGATCACGAGCGCGCCAAAGCGGCGCGGCGACCGTTCACCAAGGCGGGGACGCTGGCCAAAAGGTTCGCCGCCAAGGAGGCGTTTTCCAAGGCGGTCGGCACCGGTTTCAAGGCCGGCGTGTTCATGAAGGACATCGGCGTCGTCAACGCCTCCGGCGGCGCGCCGACACTGGTGCTGACCGGCGGGGCCAAGCAACGGCTTGACGCGTTGATCCCACACGGCCACGTCGCGGCCGTACATTTGACCCTGACCGACGATCATCCCTGGGCGCAGGCCTTTGTGATAATCGAGGCGATAGCGGATCCCAAGGCATGAAGGAAGCGGTGTTGGACGGCAATCAGCCCACCGAGGTGGCGACCAATCCGCCGGCGGAGGCCGCGCCGAAGAAGACGACCGACTGGTGGGGTGAGATCAAGGGCATCTTCTGGCTGATCCTGATCGTATTGGGTTTCCACAGCTTCATCGCCAAGCCGTTCTACATCCCCTCGGAATCGATGCTACCGGGCCTGCGCATCGGCGACCGGCTGGTGGTGTCCAAGTTCGCCTATGGCTGGTCGTTCGTCTCGCCGACGATCCCCAACCCCGTCGCGATCTTCAAGAGCGTGGTGCTGCGCCAGCCCGAGGAAAGCTGGAGCGTCGGCCTGCCGTTCGTCCACGGCCGCCTGTTCGGCAGCCTGCCGCAGCGCGGCGACGTCGTCATCGTCACGCCGCCGGGAACGCGGAACGATTATATCAAGCGCGTCATCGGCCTGCCGGGCGACACGCTGGCGGTGCAGGGCGGCACGGTGATCCTCAACGGCAAGCCGATCGCGCGCGGTCCGATGCATTACGTCGACCTGCCCGTGGACACCAACAGCCCGTGCAGCGACAGCGAATATTACGGCGCGCGGCGCCCCGCGCCCGGCGGCGGCTATGTCTGCCACATGCCGATCGTCACCGAAACGCTGCCCAATGGCCGCCATTACGACACCGTCGACATGGAGCCGGACAGCCCGGGGGACAATTTCGCGACGGTGACGATCCCGGCGAACCACGTCTTCCTGATGGGCGACAATCGCGACCGGTCGGCGGACAGCCGCTTTCCGCTGTCGCAGCTGGGGCTGGGCGGGCCGGTGCCGTATGAGAATCTGGGTGGCCGGGCGGAATTCCTGACCTTCAGCCTGGATGGCGATGCGACGTTCAACCCGCTGACCTGGTGGGGATCGCTGCGCTCCGGCCGCGCCGGCGTCTCGCTCCATCCTGCCGAAGGACGATAACATGGCCGACGTGCCGCGCGTGCAGGACGCCAGCCCCAACGAGCTGCGCGACCCGTTCATCCGCCAGGAATTGAAGCGGGCGAGCGTGTGGCTGGGCCTCGCCGGTGGAATCGCGCTGGCGGTCATCCTGGTCCAGCCGCTGCTCATCATCTTTGCCGGACTGGTCTTCGCCGCGTTGCTGGACGGCGGCGTACGCCTGCTCGGCAAGGTGCTGCCGATCGGGCGCGGCTGGCGGTTGCTGATCGTGGTGCTGCTGACGATCGCGTTCCTGATCGGCACCTTCTATCTCACCGGGGTGCAGGTCGCCGACCAGTTCGGCCAGTTGCGCACCACGCTGGAGGCGCAGGCCAATCGCGCGGCGGGCTGGCTCAGTTCGCAAGGGCTGATGCCCGGCGCCTCCGACGTCAGCGGCATCGCGCGACAGGCGTTGAGTTCGGTCGGGCGGATCACATCCTGGGTCGGGACCGCCTTCGGTGCGCTGACGACGATGTTCATGATCGTCGTCATCGGCCTGTTCGTCGCGATGGATCCCGGCACCTACAGCCGCGGGCTGGAATGGATGGTCCCGCGCAGCAATCGCGCGGAATTCGCGGTCGTCCTGCAACGCATGGGCAAGACGCTGCGCCGCCTGCTCGCCGGACGCCTGCTCGGCATGGCGGCGGAGGGCGTGCTGACCTGGATCGCATTGTCGATCGGCGGCGTGCCGATGGCGATGATCCTCGGCATCCTCACCGGCCTGCTCGCCTTCATCCCCAACATCGGCGCGTTCATCAGCGGCGCCCTGATGATCGCGGTCGGCTTTTCCGCGGGCAGCGATGTCGGGTTCTGGGCGATCGGCACCTATGTCATCGTGCAGGGCTTCGACGGCTATGTCCTGTTGCCGATCGTCGCTAAGAAGACGGTCGACCTGCCGCCGGCGCTGACGCTGGGCGCGCAGATCATGGCGAGCGCGCTGTTTGGCATCCTCGGCCTAGCGCTGGCCGATCCGATGACCGCGATGGTCAAGACGGCGCTGGAACGCAGCGCGGAACGTGAGTCCGAAATGGATAATTCCGAGCCGGCATGACCGCGGCGGGCATCGCGCCAAGTCTTTGCCCGCCAATGGCTTACCGTCCAGAACGCCGGAATGGACCCGGGCCGAGGCCGTGTAACGGCCCCGCGTGACACCCCAATGAAGCCGAATTCATGTGCGCCGACCATCGATTGAGGGTAAGTCGCGGCACCTTTATCGTTCGGATCAACGGGTGCAGATCGACCACAGTGCAGGCCGCCCTCGCACCCAAATCGTGCCGGCGTCCCCCGACATCGCGGGACTACAACCCTTGAAGACCATCAAGAGTCGATGGCCGGCGATCATCGGCGCAATCGTGACGCTGGCGATGCTGGCGGGCCTCGGCCATGAGCTGCTGAGTTCGGGGCTGGCCGGCCTCAGCCGCGCGACGCCCCGCAACCCGTTGTTCTACGCGGCCTTCGCGGCGCTCTATTTCGTGCCGCCGCTCGCCGATTACCTGATCTTTCGCCGCCTGTGGCGGATTCCGGCGTCCGGCCTCGTCGCGCTCATCAAGAAGCGGATCGCGAACGACGTGGTCATGGGCTATTCGGGCGAAGCGTATTTCTACGCCTGGGCGCGGGCCCGGACGCAGCTGGTCGCGGCGCCGTTCGGGGCGGTCAAGGACGTGTCGATCCTGTCGGCGATCGCCGGCAATGCGGTGACGCTGGCGATGATCGCGGTGGCGCTGCCGGTCGGCCGCGACCTGATCTCGCCCGACATGATGCGGCTGGTCTATGGCTCGCTGGCGGTGATCTTCGGCACGTCGCTGCCGTTCCTGATCTTTTCGCGCAAGGTGTTCTCGCTGCCCCGCGCCGACCTGTGGATGGTGTTCGGCATGCATTGCGTGCGGCTGATCCTCAGCACGCTGCTGCTGGCGATCGCATGGGCATTGGCGATGCCCAGCGCGGCGATCGGCACCTGGCTGTTCCTGTCGGCGGGACGGCTGCTGTTCTCGCGCCTGCCGCTGCTGCCCAACAAGGACCTGCTGTTCGCCAATTTCGCGATCCTGATGATCGGGCAGGATCAGGCGCTGTCGGAACTGATCGCCTTCACCGCGGCGGCGGTGCTGCTGGTCCATGCGGTGCTGATCCTGGGGTTCGGCGTGCTCCATCTTGCCAGGAGGACATCGTGATGAAGCTGTTGCCGACGGCGGCTGCGCTGCTGCTGTTCGCCACGTCGGTGCCGGGGCCGGCGCATGCGCAGGTGCTGGGCAGCGATGCGGCGGCTTGCAGCCCCGGCGGCGGACCGGCGATCCTGATCGAGGCGGTGGGACTGAAGGACCGCAAGGGCCGGATGAAGCTGGAACTGTATCCCGCCAACGAGACGGATTTCCTGGAGGACGACGACAAGCTGATCGCCGCAGGCAAGACGTTCCGCCGGGTGTGGACGGGCATTCCCGCCGCCGGGCCGGTCGCGATCTGCATCCGCGTGCCGCGACCCGGTCGCTATGCGGTGCTCGCCACCCACGACCGCGACGGCAAGAACAAGTTCAACTTCTTTTCCGACGGGGCCGGGTTCCCGGGCGACGGCAAGCTCGGCATGTCGCGGCCCAAGGTCGATCGCGCGATCGTCGAGGTCGGCACGGGCACCGCCGAGCGTGTCGTACGCATGCAATATCTGCGTGGTCTCGGCGGGTTCGCGCCGATCAAGGACGACTGATGCAGGTCCGGTCATGAGAATCGTCGACGTCAACGAAATCTATTCGCCGACCGGCGGCGGCGTGCGCACCTATATCGATCGCAAGATCGAGGTGCTGGCGGCGATGGGACACGAACTGATCGTGCTCGCCCCCGGTCGCGAGGACCGCATCGAGGAGCGGCCCGGCGGCGGCGCGGTCCATTATATCAAGGCGATGGGCATGCCCTTCGACGCCAATTACGGGCTGTTCTGGGACGCCGAACCGCTACGCCGGCGGCTCGACGCGCTCGACCCGGACGTGGTGGAGAATTGTTCGCCGTGGCGCAGCGCCTGGGTCGTCGCCGGGTGGGAGGGGCGGGCGATCCGCTCGTTCTTCATGCACAACGACAATCTCGAGGCCTATGCCAAGCGCTGGTTCAAGCCGGTCGCATCGAGCGGCCGGATCGAACGGGCGTTCGCCTGGTACGACCGCTACCTCGGCCGTTGCCTGGCCGGCTACGACACGGTGGTGACCAATGGCCCGTCGCTGACCCGGAAGCTGGCGGGACGCGGCGTGCGCGTCGATGCGACGATGCCGCTGGGGATCGAACGCGGCCATTTCTCGCCGACGTTGCGCGACGAGGGGCTGCGCGCGGCACTGCTCCAGCAATGCGGCCTGCCGGCGGAGGCGCAATTGCTGCTCGGCGTCGGGCGGCATCATCCCGAAAAGCGCTGGCCGACGGTGATCGATGCGGTGCGCCGGGTCGGCACGCAGGCGCCGGTGGGCCTCGTCATCCTGGGACAGGGCATGGATACCAGGACGCTCGAAAAACATATCGCCGACAATCCGCACATCCGCCTGTTCCGGCCGGTCTACGATCGCCGCCGCCTGGCGACGATCATGGCGAGCGCCGACGCCTATATCCATGGTTGCGGCACCGAGACGTTCGGGCTGGTCCCCGCCGAGGCACTGGCGAGCGGCACGCCGTTGATCGTTCCCGACGGCGGCGGCACCGCAGAAATCGCCCATCCCCGCTTCGCCGAAGTCTACGAACCGCGCGACGCGCATTCCTGCGCCGATGCGATCCTGCGCATGCTGGGCCGCGACCGCGCCATTGTCCGCCGCGCCGCGGCGGTGGCGGCGACGCGGGTGCGCAGCGACGAACAGCATGCCGCCGATCTGGTCGCGCATTACGCCGCGGTCATCGCGGCGAAGGATCAGCCGTTCAGAAGGTCCGCATAGGCCGACGGACGGTGCCGCCGGAACGCGGCGAAGGTTGCGGTGATGCTGGCGAGCAGCGCCGGGACGGTCGTGTCGCCGGGATGCACCGCGATCCGTACGTTGCATGTCGGCTGGAGCGCGTGGCGCAGCGCCCCGGCGGCGGCGAGCGAACTCCACTGCCGCATCCGCGTGCGGCTGGCCCAGGTGATGACCGGGCCGCGGGCGACGACCGCACCGCCGGGTCGCCAGACGCGAGCGTGATCCTCCGCCAGCGCGAACCCGGCATCCGCCAGCGCCGCGCGGGCACCCTCCGAATACAGCCACGCCGGCGCGATGAAGCCCGTCGCCGCACGCCCGGTGACATCCTCGACCAGCGCCTTGCCGCGGCGCATGCGTTGCAGTGCTTCGGCGTGGCCGAGGCCGAGGAACTCGCCCTCGCCCGCGGTCATGTGCCTTGCCTTGAAGCCGGCGGCGGCCCCGGCGTGGCGGCTGTCGTCGCGATGCGTCCAGCCGTGGACGAACATCTCGATCCCCTCATCCGCCCACGATCGCAGGCGGCGGGCGAAGGCGGGGGTGATCGGCGCGCTGTTCCAATGATCCGGCACCACCAGCATCGCCAGCCGCCGACCGACATGCGGGGCGAGATGGTCGAGCAGGCGGTCGACCTCGCCTTCGAAGCGGGGCGATACGTCGTGGATCGAGGCGAACAGGCGTTTCATCAGCGCCGATGATAGATGCGGATCGCCTCGTTGCCCATCGGCAGCGTCGCGGCCAGGCGATAATCGCGTGCCATCGCGGCCATGACGAGACGGTGCGCAGCCGGGCGTTCGCCCTTGTAGGGCGGGCGGATCACGACGACCGCGGGATGCGCGGCGAGGATGCGGCGGATCTCGCCGTCCTGATCGACGCCGGTCGCCCCCGCTTCGCGCGCGCGGATCAGGTGGGCGGGGATGAGGTAGCGCGACAGGATGCAGCGCCCGGTCGAGGCGTAGAGCATGGTCGTTCCCGAATAGACGTAGAGGCAGCCGGGATCGCGGCCGACGGCCTGCGCCCCGACGGCTCTTGTCCCGACGGCTTGCGTCAGCGCCGCCAGTTCGCGCGCATCGCCGCGACCGCGATGCTGGAAGGCGAGCACGATCTGCCCGGCGAGTGCCGCGGTCAGCAGCATTGCGGGCGTGTAGCGCCGTTGCCAGGTCGCGCGTCCGAGCACGCCGGCCGCCGCCGCGCAGCCGGGCAGCAGGATCGGCAGGGCGTAATGATCGAACCACGGCCGGAACACGGCGACGCTGCCGATCGCCACGGCCAGCCAAAGCGCGACGAAGCGCCGCTCGCGTCGATGGGCTTCGGTGGCGGCCGCGCGGATCAGCGCGACCATCGCCAGGGCGACGACCGGCGAGACGATCAGCGCCAGCCTTGCGATATTGCCGACGAGCAGCCCCGCCGGGTCAGGAACCCGCTGGAAGATCGATACGAGGTTCGCGTAGACGAACGCGTCCCAGTGGCCGACGGACAGGTAATAGCCCGCCGCCGCCGCGGTCGGCAGCAGCGCGACCGCGACGAGGGCGATGCCATAGCCGACGAACGATCCCGGCCGGCGGACCAGCCGCCAGTCATCGGCGAGCAGCCACAGGCCGAAGGCGATGCCCTCGAACACCAGCGACGTCTTGATCTGCAGGCCGATGCCGACCAGCGCCATCGCCAGCAGCCCCAGCGACCGGCGGCGCGGGCTTGCGGCCGACGCGAGCAGCAGGAGCGCGGCCGCAATCGTCAGCAGATTGTAGAAGACCGGCGTCTGCCCGCCCTGTCCGCCGAGCAGGTCGAGCCACAGGATGTAGGCGAGGGCGGCGGCGGTCGCGCCGCGCCCGAAGCCGCTACGCTCCGCCAGCCGCGCGATCAGCCAGGCGGTGGCGACCGTGCTGGCGAGCGCGAGCAGTTGATATGCCCAGATGCCTGCCGGAAACCCCAGCGCGCCGGGAATCGCATAGAGCAGGAACAGCCCGACCGGCTTGCGGTCCCAGATGTCGACGAAGGGCAGCGCGCCCTGCCACATCCGGCTGCCGGTGACGAAATAGAATTCCTCGTCGACATGGACCAGCGGGTTGCCGAAGGTCAGCCAGCGCGCGGCGATCGCCACCAGCAGCAGGATCGGCAGCCGCAGGCGCGGGTTGGTGAGCGCAGGCATGGCGGGCGGGTAGCGGGATGTCGCAGCCGGCTCAATCCTGCGCGCCGCGGCTAGGGGGCAGGCGGCATCGTGCGCAGCCACCCCTCCGCCATCGTTATGCGGGCGCCGCCCCGTGCCGGGAGGATCTACAGGCGCTTTGCGGTCACGAAATAATCGAGCTGCGTCGAGTCGGTCAGCGTGAACCCGGTCGCGGGCGAGAAGCCCAGGCCGCGGACGTCGGTCACCGTCAGGCCGGCGCGTTCGATCAGGTCGGTCAGCGCGTCGGGCGTCAGGAATTTATCCCAATCGTGCGTGCCGCGCGGGATACGCCCCGTCCCCTCTGCTAGCGTGATGAGTGCGAGGCGCGACAGCGGCGTGCGGTTGGGGGTCGACATCACCAGCAGGCCATCGTCCGCCAGTGCCTCCGCCAGCCCGCGCACGAAGCCGGCGGGATCGTTGACGTGCTCGATCACCTCCAGGCTGGTGACGAGGTCGAAGCGCCCGGTCATCGCCTCCACGCCCACCGCGCGATAGTCGATGGTGAGGCCGCTCTGTACCGCATGAACCTGTGCCACCGCGATATTCTCGGGCGCGGCGTCGATGCCGGTGACGGCCGCGCCCAGTCGCGCCAATGGTTCGCACAGCAACCCCGCGCCGCAGCCGACGTCGAGCGCGGTCCTGCCCGCCAGCGGCGTGAAGCTGGTGTCGTCGCCGTCCCAGTGCAGATCGACCGCCGCGCGGATGTAGCCGAGCCGCGCCGGGTTCAGCTTGTGCAGCATCGCCGACGACCCCTTGGGGTTCCACCAATCCTGCGCCATCGTGCCGAAGTGCCGCGCCTCGTGCGGGTTGATCGTGCTCCCGCCCGGGGTGTCGATCGGGCCGATGCCCGCGGGGTCGATCGTGCTGCTTGCCATCACCATGACCGCTACCTATCAGGACGACCCCTCTACCCCAAGGAGTTTGGCGACGCAGATGGCGCGGATCGTGATGAAGTTCGGCGGCACGTCGATGGCCGGGATCGAGCGCATCCGGAGCGTCGCCGCGCGCGTCAAACGCGAGGTGGAGGCGGGCAACCAGGTTGCCGTCGTCGTATCGGCGATGGCGGGCGAGACCGACCGGCTGGTCGGCTTTTGCCGCGAGGCATCGTCGCTGTACGATCCGCGCGAATATGACGTCGTCGTATCGGCGGGAGAACAGATCACCAGCGGGCTGCTCGCCATCGCCTTGCAGGCGGCGGGCGTAAAGGCGCGGTCGTGGATGGGATGGCAGTTGCCGATCCATACCGACGACGCCTTCGCCAAGGCGCGGATCGGCACCATCGACACCGCGGCGCTGGACGCCAGCCTGAACGCGGGCGAGGTGGCGGTGATCCCGGGTTTCCAGGGCATCGCCGACGATGCCCACGGTGGCAGGGGCCGCGTGACGACGCTGGGCCGCGGCGGATCGGACACGTCGGCGGTCGCGGTGGCGGCGGCGATGAAGGCGGACCGCTGCGACATCTACACCGATGTCGACGGCGTCTACACGACCGATCCCCGCATCGTGCCGCGCGCCCGCAAGCTCGCCAAGGTGACGTACGAAGAGATGCTGGAACTCGCCAGCGTCGGCGCGAAGGTGTTGCAGACCCGGTCGGTCGGCCTCGCCATGAAGGAACAGGTCCGCGTCCAGGTGCTCTCGTCCTTCACCGGCGAGGATGCGCCGATGGCGGACACATTGCCCGGCACGATGATCGTCGGCGAAGAGGAGATTGAAGACGTGGAACGCCAGCTCATCACCGGCATCGCGCACGACAAGAACGAGGCGAAGATCACGCTGATCAGCGTGCCGGACAAGCCCGGTGCGGTCGCCGCGATCTTCGAACCGCTCGCGGCGGCGAACATCAACGTCGACATGATCATCCAGAATATCGCGCACAACCACGGTTCGACCGACGTCACCTTCACGGTGCCGTCGGCGGACCTCGCGCGGTCGCTGGAATCGCTCAATCAGGGCCGCGAGGCGATCGGGTTCAGCGAGCTGGTCCACGACACGCGCGTCGCCAAGATCTCGGTCGTCGGCGTCGGCATGCGCAGCCATGCGGGCGTCGCCAGCACGATGTTCACGACGCTCGGCGCACGCGGCATCAACATCCAGGCGATCTCGACCAGCGAGATCAAGGTGTCGGTGCTGATCCACGAGGACGAGACCGAACTCGCCGTCCGCGTCCTCCACACCGCTTATGGCCTCGATGCCGTGGACGCCGCCGCGTGAGCGAGGATATGGGCGGCATGACGGTCGGTCAGGAGCGGCTGCAGCGCCGGATGGCGCGCGGCGCGGCGTTCCTCGGCAGCGAGGTCGCGATCATGGCGGGCGCGATGTCGTGGGTCAGCGAGCGCAACCTCGTCAGCGCGATGTCGAACGCCGGTGGTTTCGGCGTGATCGCCTGCGGGGCAATGACCCCGAACTGCTGGATACGGAGATCGCCGCGACGAAGGCGGTGACGGACAGGCCGTTCGGCGTGAACCTCATCACCATGCATCCCGCCCTGTTCGACCTGATCGCGGTCTGCGCAAAGCATCGCGTCGGGCATGTCGTGCTTGCCGGCGGACTGCCGCCCAAGGGCAGCCTCGAGGCGATCAAGGAGAGCAGTGCCAAGGTCATCTGCTTCGCGCCGACGCTGGCGCTCGCCAAAAAGTTGATCCGCTCGGGCGTGGACGCGCTGGTGATCGAGGGGATGGAGGCGGGCGGCCACATCGGTCCCGTATCGACCAGCGTGCTGGCGCAGGAGATGCTGCCCGAGATTGCCGACATGGTCCCGGTGTTCGTCGCCGGCGGGATCGGCCGCGGCGAGGCGATCGCGGGCTATCTGGACATGGGCGCCGCTGGCGTCCAGCTCGGCACGCGGTTCGTGTGCGCGACCGAATCGATCGCGCACGCCAATTTCAAGAAGGCGTTCATCCGCGCCTCCGCCCGCGACGCGATCGCCAGCGTGCAGATCGATCCGCGCCTGCCGGTGATCCCGGTGCGCGCGCTGAAGAACGCGGCGGGCGAGCTGTTCGGGGCGAAGCAGCGTGAGGTCGCGCTGCTGCTGGATGGCGGCAAGGTCGAGATGCTCGAGGCGCAATTGCAGATCGAGCATTATTGGGCGGGTGCGCTGCGCCGCGCGGTGATCGACGGCGATATCGAGCATGGCAGCGTGATGGCGGGCCAGTCGGTCGGCATGGTGACGAAGGAAGAGCCGATCGCCGAGATCATCGGCGCGCTGATGGCGGAGGCGGCGTCGGCGCTGGAGAAGCGGGCGGCCTGACGCCGTCCCCGCTCTGCACGATCGCCGCGGATTGCGACGAACCACGCGTCGTCCTTACTTCGCGTTAACCACTTCTCCGCCACAACCGTGCCTGCCGGGGGGCAGGAAGGACGAGTTGGCGATGCGCCGTTATGTTGCTCTCACTGCCGTCGGGCTGGCGCTGCTTGCCGGTTGCGCGACGCGCAAGCCGGTTGTCGCGGTGGCGCCGCCCCAGCCTGCACCCGCCGCGCCGCCGCCGCTGGCGATGCCCAAGGGCGCGCATGTGGGCATGCAGATCCCGGCGCTGATGAACGATGGCCGCTACGTCACGCCGAATCGCAACCTGTCCGCCGACGGCGCGGTATGGCACCTGCGTGCCGCGCTCAACGTCGCCGCGCTCGCCTGCCGCGGACCGGACGAAGCGACGATCGTCGCCGGCTACAACGCGCTGCTGACCAGTCAGAAAGCGACGCTGAACGGCGCGCAGAGCCGGCTGGTGGCGGAATACAAGGCATCCGGCGGCGACTGGCAGGATCGCTACGACGACCAGATGACGCGCCTCTACAATTTCTTCTCGCAGGCGCAGGCACGCGACGCATTCTGCAACGCCGCGGTCGCGACGCTGGCCGACAGCGCGACCGTCGCCCCCGCCGACCTGCCGTCCTTCGCCGCCGGTCGCCTGGCAGTGCTGGAAAAGCCGTTCACCGATTTCTACGCGGCCTATGACGCCTGGCGCGCCGAACGGGCGGCCGCCAGCCGCATGGCGATGGCGAATACCGTGCAGCCGACGCCGCGTGTCGTACAGGCGATCCCGGTGGCGGTCCCCGCCGCGCGGCCGCGACTGGAACTCGATCCCAGCGTCTTTGCCGAGGCGAGCCCGACCGTCACCGACTGATCGGGGTTCCCCCTGCACGCCGGTTCGGTTAACGGGCGGCAGGATGAGTGATGACGGTGTGGACCAACCACAGGGAGGACGCTTCGAGGGCCGCGAGCACCGCTATCCGGTGCGCGTGTTCTTCGAGGACACCGACCTGTCCGGCGTCGTCTATCACGCCAATTACCTGAGATACATGGAACGCGCGCGGTCCGACATGCTGCGCCTCGCCGGCATCGACCAGCGCGGCGTGCACGATGCGGGCGAGGGCGCCTATGCCGTCGCCGACCTTGCCATCCGCTATCGGGCGCCCGCGGGGCTGGACGATGCCCTGCTCGTCGCCAGCCGCATCGTCGCGGTGCGCGCTGCCAGCGTCGCCATTCATCACACAGTCAGGCGCGGTTCGCTTGTCTTGGCCGAGGCCGATGTCACGGCGGCGCTGGTCGCGCCATCGGGGCGGCCGACGCGTCAACCGGCCGCCTGGCTCGACATCTACCAACGCCTGATCTGGCAGGGGACCAATTCATGAATCCGGTGTTCAACATGGATGCGGCGACGATGTCGCCCGTCGCGCTCTTCATTCAGGCGGACTGGGTGGTGAAGTTCGTGATGGGCGGCCTGCTGCTCGCCAGCATCTGGACCTGGGCGCTCATCATCGCCTTCTGGCGACGGCTCGGCCGCATCCGCAAGGGGATGACCGGGTTCGAACGCGATTTCTGGAAGGCGGAGGATATCGACGCCTTCTACAAGGCCGAGGCGGACAAGGACCTGCCGTCGGCGCGGGTGTTCGCCGCCGGGGTGAAGGAATGGCGCCGTTCGACCGCGGGCGGATCGATCGACAAGCACGGCACGCGCGAACGGCTGGCGACCGCGATGGGCGCGGCGGCGGCGTTGGAGATCGACCGGATCAGCGATCGGCTCAACATCCTGGCGACGATCGGCTCGGTCGCGCCGTTCGTCGGGTTGTTCGGCACCGTCTGGGGGATCATGCGCAGCTTCACGGGCATCGCGCAGGCGCAGAATTCGTCGCTGGCGGTGGTCGCACCGGGCATCGCGGAGGCGCTGTTCGCGACCGCGATCGGCCTGTTCGCAGCGATCCCCGCGGTCATTGCCTACAATCGCTTCAGCCATGGCGTGAACCGGATCGAGGCGGCGCTGAACCGCTTCGCCGACGGTTTCCACACGACGCTGTCGCGCCAGCTGGACGGTGGCCGATGAGCGCGGGCCTGCAATTCCCCCATCCGGGCCTCCTCCTGCGAGCCGAAGGGGTGTTGAGATGGCGATGAACCTTCCCTCGCAGCGCGGCCGGGGTCGGCGCGCGCCGGTCGCCGACATCAACGTCACGCCGCTGGTCGACGTGATGCTGGTGCTGCTCATCATCTTCATGGTCACCGCGCCGCTGCTCACGGCGGGCGTGCCGGTCAACCTGCCCGACAGCCGGGCGAAGGCGCTCGATCAGGACCAGAAACCGGTGCAGCTGTCGCTCGATGCCGCCGGCAAGCTGTTCATCGACGATGAGGAGATCGCCGAGACCAGCCTGCCGCAGCGGCTGGAACGGATCGCGCAGGTGCAGGCCGGTGGCGAGCCGCCGCAGGTGTTCCTGCGCGCCGACCGTGCGCTCGACTATGGTCGGGTGATGCGCGTGATGGGCGAACTGAACCGCGCGGGGCTGAACCGCGTGTCGCTGCTCACCGTAGAGGGCGGGTCGGCAGCGCAGTGATGGATCGGGCGGAAAAGGTCGGACTGGGCGTTGCGGTCGTCGGGCATCTGGTGCTCTTCGGCCTGCTGTCGGTCGGTTTCCTGTCGACGCCCAATCCCGAAAAGTTGCAGCAGACCCCGATGGAGGTCAGCCTGGTCAAGGACGTCGGGCTGGAAGCGACCGCGCCGCAGGCGGTGACGCCGCCTGCGCAATCGGTCGCGCCCGATCAGGGGGAGCCGGAAGACGCCGCCCCGCCGGCGGAGACGATCGCGGAGCCGGAGCCCGAACCGGAACCCGCGCCGCCCCAGCCGCAGCCGAAGCCGGCCCCGCCAAAGCCGGTCCCGCCAAAACCGGAGCCTGCACCCGCGCCGAAGCCCAAGCCCGTACCGGCCAAGCCACAACCGAAGCCGAGGCCGAAACCGGCGGAGGCGCCGGCCAAGCCCGCCGCCAAGCCGGCACCGGCGAAGCCCACCGCCAGGCCCGCACCCGCCGCTCCTGCGAAATCCGCGTCGAAGGCGCCGTCTGCCCCATCGAAGCCGGCGGCGGCGAAGGGCACCGGCAGCAAGCCCGAATCCACGGCGGCGAAGCCGCGCGGATCGCGGCTCGGCGCCAATTTCCTCGAAGGGCTGACCAGCGAACCCTCGACCAGCAAATCGACAGCGCCGCGTGCCGCCAAGGTCGATGCGCGAGCGATGGCGTCGATCGTCCAGGCGATCGCCCGCCAGATCCAGCCGTGCGCGGATCGTCAGGTGAACCCCGGGCCGGGCGCGAACGAGATCGTGACGACGCTCAACCTGCGTCTCAACGAGGACGGCACGCTCGCCGCGACGCCGCGCATGGTGCGCCAGTCGGGCGTCACCGACGAAAACGATCGCTACCGGCAGCGCGTCGTCGACCTGGGCGTCGCCGCGTTCAAGGGCTGTTCGCCGTTGAAGCTGCCGGCCGAATATTATGCGACACCGTCGGGGGGCTGGAACAACATCAACTTCCAGTGGAAGCTGCAGTGATGCGTAGTTCCATATCCTCCATCGCCCCGGGCCCGTTCCGGGATACGCCGAGCGGCAACGCAATCGCTCTCGGCTCCGGCCTTTTCCCGGCGGCAACGTGGGACCCGGAACGAATCCGGGGCGACGACGGAAATGTGGCAGGCGGCATCGCCGCTCGCGCGCGAAAGGATGTTTGAGGGAATGCGTATGATCCGGTCGTTGCTCGTCGCGCTCAGTGTCACCGTCGCCGTTCCGGCGTTGGCGCAGGTCGCCCCCGCGCCCGCTCCGCAGGGGCAGGCGCCCGTAGCGCAGGGCCCCGCCGGGCAGGAAGCCGCGCCGCTCGAGGTATCGGTCACCGGCGGCGTCTCCGCGCCGATGCCGATCGCCATCCCCGCGATGCCGACCGCGCAGGTGGTCTCCACCCCCGCCGGGTCGACCGACGTGCTCGGACGCCAGATGGCCGACATCATCGCCAACGACCTGCGCAATTCCGGGCTGTTCACACCGCTGGGCAGCAACCAGCTGCGCCCCGTCGCCTTTCCGGAGGTCAACGCGCCGCAGTTCGATTATTGGGGCGGCACGGGCGCGCAGGCGCTGGTGCAAGGCTTCGTCCGCGCCAATGGCGACGGCAACCTGACGATCGGCTGCTATCTCTACGACGTGTTCTCGAAGGTCGAGCTGACCCGGTCGGGCTTCGTCGTGTCGCCGGGCGACTGGCGCCGCGCCGGGCATAAATGCGCCGACATGGTCTATGCGCGCCTGACCGGCGAAGGCCCCTATTTCGACAGCCGCGTCGTCTACGTCTCGGAAACGGGGCCGAAGGGCAAGCGCATCAAGCGGCTGGCGATCATGGACCAGGATGGCGCCAACCACCGCTTCCTGACCAACGGCCAGTCGATCGTGCTGACCCCGCGCTTCGCGCCGAACCAGCAGTCGATCGTCTACATGAGCTACGAGAACGACCGGCCGTCGATCTATGTCTATGATCTCGGCTCGGGGCGGCCGCGCCGGGTGGTGCAGAACGTCAGCCTCACCTTCGCGCCGCGCTTCTCGCCCGATGGCCGCTATATCCTGTTCTCCATGGCGCAGAACGGCAACACCGACATCTATCGCGTATCGAGCCAGGGCGGCACGCCGCAGCGGCTGACCAATTCGCCGGGCATCGACACCGGCGGCAGCTATTCGCCCGACGGGTCCCGCATCGCGTTCGAAAGCGACCGGTCCGGCGGCCAGCAGATCTATGTGATGAACGCCGACGGATCGAACCAGCAGCGGATCAGCTTTGGCGGGGGGCGCTATGCGACCCCGGTGTGGAGCCCGCGCGGCGACCTGATCGCCTTCACCAAACTGGGCGGCAGCTTCCGCATCGGCATGATGTCGCCGTCGGGCGGGGGCGAGAAGATCCTCACCAACGGGCAGGACGAAGGGCCGAGCTGGTCGCCGAACGGCCGCGTCATCACCTTCTACCGTTCCGGGTCGGGCAGCGGCGGCAAGGCCGACCTGTGGATGGTCGACCTGACCGGACAGGTGGAACGCAAGATACCGACGCCGCTCGACGGCTCCGACCCCGCCTGGGGACCCTTGCGCCCGTAAAGCGTTAGAACAGGGTGGATTTCGGGGGCGAAACGATCACCACGGGAGATATCATCATGGCCAAGCTCACCAACACGCTGCTGACCGCAGCCGCACTCGCGTCGCTGGCGGCCTGCGCCAGCAAGCCCAAGCAGCTGCCGCCGCCGCCGGTCGACAACACCGCCGGCATGAATACGCCGCCGCCCGCGACCGGCAACGTCGATGGCGCCGTTGTGCCGGGATCGGACGCGGATTTCCGCCGGTCGGTGAGTTCCAACACCATCCTGTTCGGCCTCGACCAGACCGATATCGATCCGCAGGCGCGTGCCATCCTCGACAGCCAGGCCTCGTGGCTGCAGCGCTTTCCGCAGGTCCGCGCGACGATCGAGGGTCATGCCGACGAACGCGGCACGCGCGAATACAACCTCGGCCTCGGCGATCGCCGCGCCAACGCCGCCAAGAACTATCTGGTCGCCCGCGGCATCGATCCGTCGCGGCTGACCACGATCAGCTATGGCAAGGAACGCCCGGTCGCGCTGGGTTCGGACGAATCGAGTTGGGCGCAGAACCGCCGTGCGGTGACCATCGTCCTCAACTGATCGCTGCAAACCTTCCGTCACCCCGGACCCTCGCGGGTTCGGGGTGACGTGTGTCCGGCGAACCGGATTCCGCTTGCGCCGCATGAATTCCGATATAAAAGTGATATCACAATTATTGGAGGGCAAGCAGGTGGAACAGGGGAGTCTCACGCGGTCGCAGGAACGGCGGGCGAGCACGACGAGCGGCTATGCGATGCTGTGCATCGCGGCGGTGCTGGTCGTCATCGGCGCGGCCGCGATCTATCGGCTGGCGAACGAACTGTCGCCGCCGATCATGGCGCTGGTGCCGCTCGCCTGTGCGCTCGGTACGGCATTCATCGCGGCGGGCTTCTACATGCTGCAACCCAACCAGGCGGCGGCGATCACGCTGTTCGGCAGCTATGCCGGCACCGACCGGACCAGCGGGCTGCGCTGGGTGCTGCCGTGGCTGATGCGGCGCAAGGTGTCGGTGCGCGCCAACAACGTCATTTCCGAACGGATCAAGGTCAACGATCTGCGCGGCAATCCGATCGAAATGGCAGCGCAGGTCGTGTGGCGCGTCACCGATACCGCGCAAGCCCTCTTCGACGTCGACGATTACAAGGCCTTCGTCATCGTCCAGATCGAAGCGGCGGTGCGGACGATCGGCTCGCGCTATCCCTATGACGACTACGAGCATCAGGAGGTGACGCTGCGCGGCAACCACGACCAGGTCGGCAGCGAGCTGCGCACCGAATTGATCGCAAGGCTGCTGGTCGCCGGCATCACCGTTGACGAATGCGGCTTCACCCACCTCGCCTATGCGCAGGAGATCGCCGGCGCGATGCTGCGCCGGCAACAGGCGCAGGCGGTGGTCGCGGCGCGCACGACGCTGGTCGAGGGTGCCGTCGGCATGGTCGAACTGGCGCTGGCACAATTGTCGGCGAAGAACGTGGTCGAGCTGGACGACGAACGTCGCGCGGCGATGGTGTCGAACCTGATGGTCGTGCTGTGCGGCGAACGCGACACGCAGCCCGTCGTCAACGCCGGTTCGCTGTACCAGTAAGCGGCACGGCATGGCGGCGGCTCCCAAGAAGGCATTTCCCCTGCGTCTCGATCCCGCGCTCTATGCGGCGATCGAGCGGGCGGCGGCCAGCGACCTGCGCAGCGTCAATGCCGAGGTGGAATGCCTGTTGCGCGAGGCGCTGGCACGGCGCGGCGTGAAGCTGGAGACACCGGTCGCCGCGCGGCGTGGACGGCCACCGAAGGAGGAAGAGGCATGACCCGCAAGACACACGATCGCGGCGGCTGGTTCGCGCCCAAGCGCTTCGGCTATGGTGCCGGCCTGCCGATCGCATGGCAGGGCTGGGTGGTCTACGCCGCCTATGTCGCGGTGATCGCCGCTGCCTCGACAGCGGGTCGACGCTGGTCGCCGGCCATCGTCGTTCCGGCGACATTGCTGCTGATCCTGGTCTGCCGCCGGCATACGCGCGGCGGCTGGCGCTGGCGCACGGGCGCCGGCGACTGACCCTTCAGCGCGGCGACCTACCCCAGCGCCGCGTCGAGCAGCTTTGCGAGGCGCAGGCCGCCGCGCTCCACCTCCAGTCGTGCAACCGGGACGATCCGTTCGATCGTCGCTTCGTCCAGCGTCACCTTGGCGGGGGAGGGCGCGCAGGGATCGCCGCGAAGTGCGCTCGCATAGACCACGTCGTGCGCGACCTGATACGATTCGCGGCTCCAGTCCTCGACCGTCCCCGCGGCGATCCGCTGCCGCTCGGCTGCGGAATAACGCCGTACCAGCGATGGTCCGCTGGTGATCGCCCGTTCGGCCAGGGTCCCGTCCCAGATCGAGTGCAGGTTGAAGCGCTTGGGGCTGTAGCTGCCATAAGCGGCGGCGAGGTCGTTGCCGCCCTTGTCGTGCTTCTCGCCGGCATGCAGCGGCTGGTGCAGGTCGCCGACGAAGTGGATCAGGAACACCAGCGCTTGCGCCCGCGCTTTCGGGCCGGCACGGCGGTCCTTCAGGATCGCCATGTCGCGGGTGATCTGCGCCGACACGCAATTGCCGTCCCTGCATGCCTCCTCGAGGCTGAACGGCTGGCAGATATCCACGTCCTGGAAATGCCAATTGTATGCATAGCCGAAGCGCGGCTTGCCGTCCGGCCCCTTGAGCGGCTTGACGCAGTCCGCCCAGGTGCTCGCGCCCTCGATCGTCGTGGCGGGGCAGCTCGGCGTGTCGAGCCTCGGCGTCTCGGCGAGCAGCCGGCGCACGGCAGCGCGCGTGCGCGGCGCGATATTGGCATAGGCGATCCGCGCCACCGTCTGATGCCCGAATTCCCAATAGGCCGAAGCGGGTGCGGCGCACAGCAGCGCGGGCAATGCCGCGATAGCAAAACGAAACATTTTCATGACGTTACCCTTTAGCGGCTGGCCGCCAGGGCTCCAGTGAAAAGCCCGTCATTCCTCGCCATAGATCGCCACTTCGCGCAGCCCCGCCGCGGTCGCGCGGGCGCGGTACATGCCGGGCGTGGTGAAGCTCCACACCGCCGCGCCATCGGGCGCGGTGACGATCACGCCGCCGGTACCGCCCAGCGCGCGCACCTCCGCCATCACCGCATCGGCGGCGGCCTGCGGCGTGTCGCCGAGCAGGCGGATGCGCGCGGCAATCTCATGCCCCACACCGACACGGATGAAGAACTCGCCGGACCCGGTGCACGACACCGCGCTGGACCGGTCGTCGGCGTGCGTACCCGCGCCGATCAACGGCGAATCGCCGATCCGGCCCCAGCGCTTGCCCGTCACGCCGCCGGTCGAGGTGGCGGCGGCGAGGTGCCCGGCACGGTCGCGCGCCACCGCGCCGACGGTGCCGTATTTCATGTCCACGTCGAAGGCGTCGGCATTGCGGCTGAGCAGTTCGTCGAGCTGCCGCCGCCGTTCCGCTGTCTCGAACCAGCCCGGCTCCGCCTCGGCAAGCCCCTGTTCGCGCGCGAAGCATTCGGCACCGGCGCCGCTCAACAGGACGTGCGGGCTCGCCTCCATCACCCGCCGCGCAAGGCCGACCGGCGATCGCGTCGTCGTGATCCCGGCAACCGAGCCGGCGGCGCGCGTGCGCCCGTCCATGATCGCCGCGTCCAATTCGATGCTGCCGTCGCGCGCAAAGGCGGCGCCGCGGCCGGCGTTGAAATGCGGGTCTTCCTCGAGCACGCGCACCGCCGCCTCGACCGCGTCGAGGGCCGTGCCGCCGTCGGCGAGGATGGCCGTGCCGGTATCGAGCGCCAGCGCCAGCGCCGCACGGGCACCGCGGTCCTGCGCCTCTGTCAGGCGGTGGCGCTCGATCGATCCGGCGCCGCCGTGGATCACCAGCGACCAGTCGGAATTGCGGGTCATGATGCAGCCTTTGCGGAATGGGGAAGGGGGCGAAGGCCGATCAGCGGCCGCAGCACGGCGATCCGCCGGCCGGCCAGATAGAAGGCCCAGCAGCCGGCGACGGTCGCCGTGACCAGGATCGCAAACTCGGCGCCGCCGGCAAGGTTGGCGGGGATCAGCCGATAGGCGACGATGACGATGATCGTCTGGTGGACGAGGTAGAAAGGAAACACCGCCTCGGTCAGGATATGCCGTACCGGCGCGTCGCGGTTCCAGTGGCGTTCGGCGAACCCGACCAGGGCGACGATCGTGCCCCATTGCTGGATCGCATGCGCCGCGCCGTAGAGGGGATAGACCCAGCGCGGTGCATTGCCGTCCAGCCCCAGCTCCACCGCCAGGATGAAGCCATAGCCGGCGATGCCCATCGCCGCGCCCGGCCAGCGCCAGCGGACGCAGGCGGCGAGGACCGGCGCCGATCCCGCCAGCGCGAAACCGAACAGGAACGCCGGCAGGTAACTGAGGTGCGCCATCACGTCATGGGTCGGATCGTGCGTCTCATAGCCCATCGGAAACCACCATGCGTGGATGCAGACCAGCCATGCGGCGGGCAGGACCAGCAGGCCGATGCCGGCGAAGGTGCGATCGAACAGCGCCTGCGCCCGCTGCCAGCGGATCGCCAGCACGGCGAGCCCCAGCACCAGCGTGTAGAGCCACAGGTACAGCACGAACCACAGATGGTTGAGCGCAGGCAGCACGATGCCGCCGAGCGCGCCGAAGCGGAAGTAATCGCGCGTCCAGAACGTCGCGAAACCACCCGTATAGCCGTGCTGTGTCACCAGCTCGACCCAGGATTGCGGCGGGACCATCACCGTGACACCGAATGCCAGCGGGACCAACAGACGCAGCGTCCGCTGCCGGACGAAGTGGCCGACCCCCGGCGCGCGGGTCAGCAATGCGCGGCTCGCATAACCGGATACGACGAACAACAGGCTTAATCGCCAGGCATTCACCGCCAGCATCGGCAGCACCACCCAGTCCGCGCCATGCGGGCTCTTCGCATGGAAGCCCCAGGGCACGAAGACCATGCCGACATGATAGACGATCAGGATCGCAAAGGCGGCGACGCGCAGCCAGTCGAGGCCGTAGTGGCGGGGGATCGGTACGCGCGACATGAAAGCGTCTGTCGCCCTACACCACCGACTTTGAACCGCAACCCGGCTGCTGTATATAGGGGGCATGTCCTTACGTCCGTGGCGCGATATCGTCCGCCGTCCGAGCCGCCAGATCATGGTCGGCAACGTTCCCGTGGGTGGCGACGCCCCGGTCACCGTGCAGACGATGACCAACACGCCGACGCCGGATATCCGCGCGACGCTGGACCAGATCCGCCGCTGCGAAGAGGCCGGCGTCGACATCATCCGCGTATCCTGCCCCGACGTCGAATCGACCGCGGCGCTGAAGCAGATCGTCCGCGGCAGCCGGGTGCCGATCGTCGCCGACATCCATTTCCATTACAAGCGCGCGCTGGAAGCGGCCGACGCGGGCGCCGCATGCCTGCGCATCAACCCCGGCAATATCGGATCGTCGCAGCGGGTCGCCGAAGTCGTGCGCGCCGCCAAGGCCAACGGCTGTTCGATCCGCATCGGCGTCAACGGCGGCAGTCTGGAGAAGGACCTGCTGGAGAAATATGGCGAACCGTGTCCGGACGCCCTGGTCGAATCGGCGCTCGACCATATCAAGTTGCTGCAGGATCATGATTTCCACGAATATAAGGTCGCGGTGAAGGCATCCGACCTGTTCCTGGCGGTCGCCGCCTACCAGCAGCTGGCCGAGGCGGTGGACTGCCCGCTACATCTCGGCATCACCGAGGCGGGCGGGTTCGTCGGCGGCACGGTGAAATCCTCCATCGGCATCGGCAGCCTGTTGTGGTTCGGTATCGGTGACACGATCCGCGTCTCGCTGTCGGCGGAACCGGAGGACGAGGTGCGCGTCGGCTTCGAAATCCTGAAGGCGCTGGGCATCCGTAACCGCGGGGTCCGCGTGGTCAGTTGCCCCAGCTGCGCACGACAGGGCTTCGACGTCATCCGCACTGTGCAGGCGCTGGAGGAGCGGCTCCAGCATATCCGCACGCCGATGAGCCTGTCGGTGCTGGGCTGCGTCGTCAACGGTCCCGGCGAAGCGCGCGAGACCGACATCGGCATCACCGGCGGCGGCAACGGCAAGCACATGGTCTATCTGTCCGGCGTCACCGACCATCATGTCCAGGACGCCGACATGGTCGACCACATCGTCAGGCTGGTCGAGGCCAAGGCGGCCGAGATCGAGACGGCGGACGAGGCCGCGGATGCGGCGGGACCGCAGGCGGTGGCGGCGGAATAGGTCCTGTGGTACGTGTCAGGTCCTGAGGGAGCTGACATGACCTATCATGCCAAAGTCATCGCTGGTGGGAAAGTGGTGATCCCCGCCGAAATCCGCCGCGAGCTGGGCATCAAGGACGGCGATACGCTGGTGGTCGAGCGCACCGACAGCGGTGCCGTCCGCTTCATGACCTTCGAACAGGCGGTGCGCGCATCGCAGCAGAAAGCGCGCGCCATCTTCGGCGACGATTACACCGTCGATACGTTCCTGAACGAACGGCGAGCGGACTGGGGCGAGGAATGACGGCGGTCGTCGATGCGTCGGCCGTCATGGCGCTGATGCTGGGCGAGCCGGGGGCGGACGTCGTCATGCAAATCATCCGCGGCAGTCGTATGTCCGCGGTCAACATCTCCGAATGCTGCGCGCGCGGCGTCGAACGCGGCGCATGTCCTGCCGACGTCATGACGATACTGGATGCCTACGAAATCGACATCGTCGGATTCGACCTGCCGTTCGCCATCGAAGCCGCCAGATTGCGCGAACCGACCCGCCAGCAAGGGGCATCGTTGGGCGATCGCGCCTGCCTGGCGCTGGCGTCGACCCTGGGTCTGCCGGTCTACACGGGTGACCGGCGGCTGGCAGATATCGATCCTGCGCTGGGTATCGACGTCCACCTGATCCGATGACGCGACATGCCACCGCCATCCGGGCCTTCGGCGTCGCCGCGGGCGGGATCGCCGTCTATTCGGCGATGGATGCCATCATGAAGGGGCTGTCGATCGCCAGCGGGGCCTATGCCGCCGTGCTGTGGCGATCGCTCGCCGGCGTCGCGCTGCTGGCGCCGGTCTATCTCGCCCGTCGGAGGCCATGGCCGACCGCGGCGGCACTCCGGCTGCATCTCGCCCGTGGTGCGACCGGCGGAGCGTCGGTAGTGCTGTTCTTCTGGGGCCTCGTGCGCGTGCCGATGGCACAGGGCGTCGCGCTGACCTTCCTCGCGCCGCTGATCGCGCTGTTCCTCGCCGCCTTGACGCTGGGCGAGCGGATCCGGCGCGCGGCGATCGGCGGCTCGCTGGTCGCCAGCCTTGGCGTGCTGGCGATCGCCGCGGGGCAGGTGCAGGCACGCGCATCCGGGGATATGGTGCTCGGCAGCCTCGCCATCCTCGCCGCGTCGGTGCTCTATGCGGGCAGCCTGATCCTGCTGCGGCGGCAGGCGCAGGCCGCCGATCCGCTGGAGGTAGCGCTGTTCACCAGTGTCGTGCTGAGCGGCCTGTTGCTGCTGGCGGCGCCACGGTTCGGGGCGTGGCCGTCCGCGTCGCAGCTGCCTTCGATCGGCGTGGCGGCGCTGCTCGGATCGATCTCCGCCGTGGCGCTCGCCTGGGCCTATGCCCGTGCCGAGGCGCAGGTGCTGGCGCCGGTGGAATATACCGCCTTCGTCTGGTCGGCGCTGCTGGGCTGGCTGGTCTTCGACGAGCGAGTCTCGCCCTATACGGTGGCAGGTGCATGTCTCATCATCGCGGGGTGCCTGGTCGCGATCCGCGGCCCCTCGCCTGGTCCGCAAACGGAAGCAGCCTTATGATCCGCCCTGCCACGCCCGACGATGTCGCCATCATCCTCGACTTCGTCCGGGATCTCGCTACGTTCGAGCGGGAGCCGGATGCGGTCGAGGCGAGCGAGGCGATGCTGGCCGATGCCCTGTTCGGCCCTGCGCCCGCGGCGGAGGCGGTAATCGCCGAGGATGCGAGCGGACCGCTCGGGTTCGCGCTGTTCTTCCACAATTTCTCGACCTGGACCGGGCGCCGCGGCCTGTATCTCGAGGATCTGTACGTCACCCCGGCCGCGCGGGGAAAGGGCGTCGGCACGGCCCTTTTGCGCCATCTGGCCGCCATCGCGGTCGAGCGTGGCTGCGCGCGGTTCGAATGGTCGGTGCTCGACTGGAACGCCGATGCGATCGCTTTCTATCGATCGATGGGCGCGGTCGGCATGGAGGATTGGACGGTGCAGCGGGTGACGGGCGATGCGCTACGACGGCTCGCCGTATCGGGTTAGGCCTTCACGTCGATGTTCATCGCGACCGATATACGATCGCGGGCACCCTTATGCGGGCGAACGCCGTGGCGCACCCAGGCGGGGAAGACCACCAGATCGCCGGCGGCGGTCGGCAGGCGGCGTTCCACAGGCTGGGGCTGGCCATCGATCCCGAGCAGGCGAAATCCCGGCAGCCGCATCAGTGGCAAGGGAAAGCGCGGGTCTTCGAAGAACAGTTCGCCGCCGGCGTCCTCGCCGGCAGGCGGATCGCCCATGTCGACATAATAGACAGCCGCCCACAGCACGCCGGGGTGCGCGTGGCTCATGTTCAGCGCACCGGCGGGCGAGATGTTGGCCCACATCCTGACCGTCCATGCGACGCTCGCGGGGTCGCGGCCCTCGAAATGCGACAGCCGCCGCATGGTGCGGATGGCAAGGTCGGACAGCTGGACCGCCGCCGGGGCGCCCTAGGCGAGCATGTCGTTCGCGCTATGCCAGCCGCCGACGTTGGACCGGTTGAGACTGGGAGCCGCATCGGCCTGTGAGAGAATCGTCGTCCGCAGCGCCGCATTGAGCGCGGCGGCGTCGGTGACCTGTCCGTGCAGGATCGGCGTTTCGAACATGCCGATCTGCGCCGCGCGAATGCGCAGCGCATCGGTCGCAGGGCGGGGAGGGTGCGTCATGGTCCGCTCCCCGCCCGTCCGATCAGTCTTCGCGACCGGGAACGTCGTGATTGTGCGGCTCTTCGCCCTGCGCCTTGGCAGCGTCATAGCGCTCGATCGCCTCGCGCGTGATGCGACGCGCCTCGTCACGATCGCCCCAGACGCCGACCCGAACCCACTTCTTCTTTTCGAGGTCCTTGTAGTGGGTGAAGAAGTGTTCGATCTGCTCGAACACGATCTCGGGAACGTCGGCACGGCCGTCGACATTGGAATAATAAGGGAACACCTCGTCGACGGGAACGCAGACGAGCTTTTCGTCGCCGCCGGCCTCGTCCTCGAGGTTGAGCACCGCGATCGGACGAGCGCGCACGACGCAGCCGGGGATGAAGGGCGAGCGCGCGATCACCAGCGCATCGAGCGGATCGCCGTCCGGCGAGAGCGTGTGCGGCACGAAGCCGTAATTCGCCGGATAGCGCATCGGCGTGTGCAGGATGCGGTCGACGAACAATGCGCCGCTCGCCTTGTCGAACTCATACTTCACCGGCTCGCCACCGGTCGGCACCTCGATGATGACGTTAAGGTCGTCGGGCGGGCTCTTGCCGACCGGGATCAGATCGATACGCATTGCAGTCCCTTGTAATCTTGTTGCGATGCTGCCCCTCAGCGGGGCATCAGAAGCTTGTCGAGGCCGGTGTCACCGGTGCCAATCTTCTGCAGGCGCGGATAGCGGGGGCCGCCATGATAGTCGATGGCGACTTCGCGATACCGTGTTCCGTTCTTGACCAACAGTCGGATCGGATCCTTGGCGGTCTGTGCCGCGACGATCGCCGCCTTCATGACATCGCCGCTATAGCCGACGCCGTTCACTGCCTGCACGATGGTGCCGACATCCAGTCCCGCCTTGAACGCCGGGCTGTCCCAGATCACCGCGCTGATCTCACCGTCCTTGCCGATCGACAGGCCGATCGAATAATTGAGGTTGGTCGGGCCGGTCTTTTCGGCGTTGGTGAAGTATTTGGTCGGCTCGGCGGTATAGATCAGCTTGTAGCCGTTCATCGCGAAGCCGTTGACCGGCGCCGGCTGGCCCGTCTCGGTGATCCGCGTCTTGAGGAAACCGGCCCAGTCGTAGGGGACGATACCATTCAGCGTCGCGGCGACGTCGTCGAACGTGTAGGTCACCTCACCCCAGTCGCCGTCGCGGATGCCGAAGAACGCCTTGGCGAAATCATCGATCGACCTGGTCCCGCCCGACTTCTGGCGGAGCATCGCGTCGACCTCCATCCAGATCATCAGGCCTTCGTTGTAATAATCCTCGCTGCGCTGCCAGCTGGTCCAGCCCTTGGGCTTGCGCGACGAGATGACGGGATCGTTGGTCGTGTCGACCAGGCTGCGCCACTGGCGTGCGGGCGCCAGATCATAGGTGCCGGCGATCCCGGCATAGGCATCGAGCGTGTCCTGCTTGCTGACGAGGCCGGATCGCGCCTGCAGCACGTAGCCCCAGAATTGCGTCTGCCCTTCATACACCCACAACAACGATCCGCGCATCGGCGTGCGATAGTCGGGCGTCCACAGGTCGGCGCCGCGACGGAACTTGCCGTCCCAGCTGTGGGTGAATTCATGCGGCAGCAGGTTGCGGCTGCCCGGGCCCGCATCCCATTCGGTGAAATAGCCGGGCCGCACGCCGTTTTCCGAACTGCGATGATGTTCCAGCCCGATGCCGCCGAGCTGGTCGGAGATCGACAGCAGGAATTCGTAGTGATCGTAATGCTGCGCGCCGAACGTCCTTGCGGCCTGTTCGACCAGGCGCTTGTGCGCGTCGATCTGTTCGGGCCTAGCGGCAAGCTGGTCCGGGGAATCCGCGAACACGTTAAGGTCGACGCGCGGGGACAGCGGCCACACCTTGCCATAGCGGCCGGCGAGCACCGGCGAATCCACCAGGATTTCGTAATTGGTCTTGTCGTAGGTGTAGGTCGACCCGACGGCCTTGGCCGGCACGGCCCCCGCCGCGGTCCAGCCGGTGGGAAACTTCACCGTCATCTGCACCGGGATCTGGCGGGTGAAATAGCCGGCCGGGTACAGGCTGACCGAATTCGGCTGAAGGCTGATGAGGTTGGGGGTGACCGCGATGCGGCCCTGATCCGGCTTGGTCGCCGAGATGAACTGGAATTCGGCCTCCAGCGTCTTCACGCCCGCCGGTACGTCGATGTGAAAGGCGAAGACGTCGACCGGATCGCGCGTCCACGGCAGGATACGGCCGTTGCCGCGGATGACCAGGCCGGCGAGCTTTTCGATCTCGCCGCGCGGGCTGTGCGCGCCGGGCAGCCACTTGGGGAACAGCAGCGCCATCGGCCCCGATTTGGCGACCGGAATGGATTCGCGGACGCGGAAGATGCCGCGCTCCGTATCGGTCGCGTCCACGTCCAGCTTCAGCGTGCCGGGATAGGGAATGTCCCGCGCCGCCGGAATGGTGTCGACGAACGGCACCGGTTGCGGCGCGCTGTTCCCGGCGGGAACCTGCGCGAGTGCCGGCATGGCGACGGAGGCGAGGAGGAATGCGGCGGCGGGCGTGCGGATCATGACGGGCCTTCGGCAATAAACGATCCCGCCGGTGTAAGCTTCGGAAAGGTCAGCCGTCCACCCCTTTAGCCGCCACCCAACACGTTGATCGTGAATGCAAGCACGCCAAGGTTGAAGACGAAGGCGGCCAGGCTGTGGCCAAGCACCACGCGGCGGATCCGGCGGTCGGTGATCGACACGTCCGACGTCTGGAACGTCATGCCCAACGTCGCGCTGAAATACAGGAAGTCCCAATAGTCGGGCTGGTCGCAATTGGGAAATTCCAGCCCGCCCGCATCCTTGCCGTCGTCGTTCGCCAGATAGAACAGATGCGCATAATGCAGCGCATAGACCATATTGGAAAACAGCCAGGCGAGCACCAGCGTGGCGATCACCAGCGCGATGGCGGCGGCATCGTTGCGCCCCTTCAGTTCGCCCGCCACCGCAACCAGGATGACGATCATCGTCGCGGCCGTGATCGCCAGCAGCAGCGCGCGGTTGGCGTCGTTGTCGCGCGCCGCCCGCCGCATCCGGGCCGCCTCGCCATGGCGGAACAGCGTCGCCAGCGAGGCGAGGAACACAGCGGCGGCCAGGTCGAACGCCGCCATCGTACCGCGCCCCGCGCCGAGCGCCGGGATGAAGCCCGCGAGGCCGCCGGCGAACAGCGCCGCGAACAGCGCGAAGCGCGGCGGTGCGATCCGGCTGCCGATCCCCCAATAACGTTGCGAAGCGGTCATGCCGAGGTGCTAGCGCTTCCGCCCGCCCTCGCCTAGATACGCCCACCATATGGCCCGTATCGAAACGCCGCGCCGGGTGCGCGGAACCCAGGACATCTTTGGCGAGGAACAGCGCCGGTTCGCCCATGTGATCGACACGTTCGAGCGCGTGCGCCGGCTCTATTGCTTCGGCCGCGCCGACCTGCCCGTGTTCGAGGCGACCGAGGTCTTCGCCCGATCGATCGGCGAGACGACCGACGTCGTATCGAAGGAGATGTACACCTTTCCCGACCGCGGCGGCGATTCGCTCACCCTGCGCCCGGAATTCACCGCAGGGATCGCGCGCGCGTTCCTGACCGAGGGGTGGCAGCAATATGCGCCGCTGAAGGTCGCGACCAGCGGTGCGGTATTCCGCTACGAACGCCCGCAGAAGGGCCGCTATCGCCAGTTCCACCAGATCGACGCCGAGATACTTGGCGCGCCCGAGCCGGCGGCGGACGTCGAGCTGCTGGTGATGGCCGACCAACTGCTGCGCGAACTGGGCATCGCGGACGGGGTGACGTTGCAGCTCAACACGCTGGGCGATGCGGAAACGCGCGAGGCGTGGCGCGCCGGGCTGGTGGCGCATTTCGAGGCGCATCGCGGGGAATTGTCCGAGGATAGCCTGACCCGGCTCGAGAAGAACCCGATGCGCATCCTCGATTCGAAGGACCCGCGCGACCGTCCGATCGCGGACGCCGCGCCGGATATCGATGCCTATCTGACGCCGGAGGCGCGGGCGTTCTTCGACGCGGTGACCGCCGGGCTGGATGCCGCGGGGGTCGCGTGGACCCGCAACGCGCGTCTGGTGCGCGGGCTGGATTACTACCGGCATACCGCGTTCGAGTTCGTCACCGACCGGCTGGGTGCGCAGGGTACGGTGCTGGCCGGCGGGCGCTATGACGGGCTGGTGGAGTCGCTGGGCGGCGCGCCGACCGCGGGCGTCGGCTGGGCGGCGGGCATCGAGCGGCTGGCAATGTTGCTGGAGGAGCCGGCGGCGGAAACGCCCCAGGTCATCATGGCACTGGAAGACGACCGATTGGCTGGCCTCG
The DNA here is from genome assembly GCF_010450875.1 of Sphingomonas insulae. Taxonomy (NCBI): domain Bacteria; kingdom Pseudomonadati; phylum Pseudomonadota; class Alphaproteobacteria; order Sphingomonadales; family Sphingomonadaceae; genus Sphingomonas; species Sphingomonas insulae. The sequence goes on along the minus strand of NZ_CP048422.1, from coordinate 371,086 downwards.
CATTTCGGGCGCTCAAGGCTCTTCGCAACGCGGGTGTTTCCGCTGACCTGATCGCCACCGGTTCGCCGCGCAAGCGTTTCGACAAGGCGATGAAGATCAACGCGGGCGTTCTCGCCTCGGTTACGCGGGATCGCGAGGGGCTTCCGGCTATCAATACGCGTGCCGCGACGCCGACGGACCTGTCGATATTGGTCGAAGGCCTTCTGAACGGCGTAGAGCGATGATGCCCCCTATCATCATCCCCGCGAAGGCGGGGATCCATAGCCGCAACGGCAGCCGCGGAGACGCATCGTTCGCCAGTCTGGATTCCCGCCTGCGCGGGAATGACGGGATGTTGGGTATATGACGTCCATCTCCCGCGAACGGATCGCGCAGATCGAGGCGCGGCGCGACGAGTTGCAGGCGCTGATGGCGACCGGCGACCTGCCCAGCGACCGCTTCGTCGCGGTGTCGAAGGAATATGCCGAGCTGGAACCCGTCGCGCAGGCGGCGGGCGAGGTGCGGCGGTTGCGGCAGGAGGCGGACAGCCTCGCCTACATGGCCGAGGATACCGGCGATGAAGAGCTGCGCCAGATGGCGGCGGAGGAGCTGCGCGACAATCGCACCGCGCTCGACGCCGCCGACCGCCGGCTCGCGCTCGCGCTGCTGCCCCGCGATGCCGCCGACGAACGCGCGGCGATGCTGGAAATTCGCGCCGGCACCGGCGGCGACGAGGCGGCGCTGTTTGCCGGCGACCTGTTCCGCATGTACCAGCGCTATGCCGAGGGGCAGGGCTGGCGCGTCGAACTCATCAGCGGGTCGTCGTCGGATGCGGGCGGCTTCAAGGAGGTCGTCGCCAGCGTCACCGGCAGCGGCGTGTTCGCGAAGCTGAAGTTCGAGGCCGGCGTCCACCGCGTCCAGCGCGTGCCGGCGACCGAGGCGGGCGGGCGCATCCACACCTCCGCCGCCACCGTCGCGGTGCTGCCGGAGGCGGAGGAGGTCGACGTGCGCATCGACGAGGCGCGGGACCTGCGCATCGACGTCTATCGTTCGTCCGGCCCCGGCGGCCAGTCGGTCAACACCACCGACAGCGCGGTGCGGATTACCCACCTGCCCACCGGGCTGGTGGTGATCCAGCAGGACGAGAAGTCGCAGCACAAGAACAAGGCGAAGGCGCTGAAGGTCCTGCGTACCCGCCTGTACGAGGCGGAGCGCGAACGGCTGGCGAGCGAACGGTCGGGGACGCGCAAGGCGATGGTCGGTTCGGGCGATCGATCGGAGCGCATCCGCACCTACAATTTCCCGCAGGGGCGGGTGACCGATCATCGCATCAACCTGACGCTGCATCGCCTGCCGGAAATCATGCAGGGCGAGATGGACGAACTGATCGGCGCGCTGATCGCCGAGGACGAAGCGGAGCGGCTGGCCGCGCTGGATGGCTGATGGCTGATGGCTGCCGCTTTCGTCTCCGTCACTCCGGACATGTTCCGGGGGCCACTCTGCGGCGTGATGAAACGCGTGAGGGCGGCGGGCGTCCTGCAGACAAGGGTGGTTCACGCGAAGGCGCGAAGACGCGAAGAGTGATGAAGCCGGTGTTTCACGCGGAGGCGCGGGGGCGCGGAGGTGTGTCGTTCCGGGCGGATGGCCCGCCTGAACATCCGGGTTTCCTGACCCGGATCGGCGATGAGACGGACAGCGGCTGCGCCGGGTGCAACCCTCCGCGTCCGCCGAGCCTCCGCGCGCACCAAAGCGTCTTCGCGTCTTCGCGTCTTCGCGTGATCCCAAGGCGTTTTCGAGCGGCATGACGTCCGTCTACACGGCCCTCGCCGACGCGGCCGCGCGTTTCGCCTTTTCGGACACCGCCCGGCTGGATGCCGAATTGCTGATGGCGCACGCGCTCGGCATCGACCGCAACGCGCTGTTGCTCGACATGGAGCGTCCCGTTCCCGCGTCGTTCGCGGCCTTGGTCGCGCGGCGCGAATGCCGCGAGCCGGTCGCCTACATCACCGGCAGTCGCGGATTCTGGACGATCGACCTCGCGGTCGGCCCCGGTGCGCTGGTGCCGCGCCCCGACAGCGAAACGCTGCTGATCGCCGCCGCCGGGCATTTCGGCGCGGCGGCACCCGCGACGATCCTCGACCTTGGCACCGGCCCCGGTACGCTGTTGCTGGCGGCGCTCGACGAATGGCCGGCGCGCGGACTGGGCGTCGATCGGTCCGTGCCGGCGCTCGGTTATGCCGCGATCAATGCCGCCGCGCTGGGCATGGCGGCCCGCGCCGCCTTCATGCTGGGGGACTGGGGCACGGCGATCGATGCGCGGTTCGATCTCGTGCTCGCCAACCCGCCCTATATCGGGACCGGCGAAACGCTGCCCGACGAGGTGCGCGTCCACGAACCCGCCGGTGCGCTGTTTGCCGGCAGCGATGGTCTGGACGATTATCGTATCCTCGCACACCAGCTGCCGCGGCTGATCGCACCTGGCGGCTGCGCGGCGGTGGAGATCGGCCATACCCAGGCGATCGCGGTTTCCGCGCTGTTCGCCGAACGGGGGCTCGCCAGCGCCGTGCATCGCGACCTCGGCGGGCGCGACCGGTGCCTGCTGGTCACTCCGGAGCCATCGGCTTGAAAGAAGCGAACGCGATCCTCATATTTCGCTTGTAGGATCGGTCTCCCGCCAGCTATTGGTCGGGCCGGGGAACGCACTATCAACGCAAAATGTGGTTGATCGCAGGGTGATGACCCGCATCCTTCGTCATGTTGCCGCTGTAGCCCGGTGGCCGTGACAGGCTCGAGCGTCGCTTACGGCACGCCGCGACCCGGAGGGTTGCACCGCTTATCGGGAGCAGGGCCGTAGTGGCCGAATTGGTTTTGAGGACCAGCATACACTCTGATCATGGGACAGTAGCTTGATCAACAATCGGCAGCAGAACGGCCGTCGTCGCGGTCGTGGCGGCAACAATAACGGTGGCGGTGGCAACGGCCCACGCCAGGGTGGCCAGGGTCGGCCGGACAACGGCAATCGCATCGACAGCCGCGCGCGCGGCAATGCCAACCAGCTGTTCGAGAAGTACAAGAACCTGGCGGGCGAGGCGCAGCGCCAGGGTGACCGGGTCAATACCGAATATTACCTGCAGTTCGCGGACCATTATTTCCGGGTCCTCGCGGACCAGCGCGGCCGGTTCGAGGACAATAGCCAGCCCAAGCGCCAGCAGCCGTTCGACCTGAACGACGACGACGATTACGGCGACGAGGGCGAACCGATCCGCGCCGGCGAGCAGGACGGCGAGGGTCTGCGCGACAACCAGCGCGAACATGGCCAGCGCGACAACCAGCGCGACGGGGTGCAGCGCGAGGGTCAGCAGCGCGAATACCAGCCGCGCGACGATCGCCCGCAGCGCCGCGACCGCCAGGACGGCGAGCAGCGCCAGGCCCGCAACTGGGAAGACCGCGGCAACGGCAATCGCGACGATCGCCCGCAGCGCGAAGAGCGTGCCGCGCGCGAGGATCGCCCGCAGCGCGAGGATCGCGTCCGCCGCCCGCGGCAGGACATGGCCGAGCAGCAGCCGGTAGAGGTTGCCGGCCAGCGCCGCGCCGATCCGGTGAACGAGGGCGAATCGCTCCGCGACCGCGCCGAAGCCGTGCTCGAGGCGGATTCGCCGGTGCTGGCGCCCAAGCCGCGCCGCGGTCGCCCGCGTCGCGACGCGCAGGTCGACGGTGCCCCTGCATCGACCGAGGCGATGGCGATGCCATCGGCCGTCGCTGCGCCGGAGAGCAACGGCGTCGACGCCGATCGCCTGCCGCCGTCGCTCAACATCGCGGCGGCCAATGATGCCGATGGCGAGGCGCCCAAGCCCCGCCGTCGCCGTACCGTCCGCACCCCGGTCGCCGAAGCGCCGGCGGAATAAGCGGCCACCCGTCCAAACGAACAGCCGGCTCCTCGCGGGGCCGGCTTTTTTCTTGCCCGGGTGCCGGGGAGCGCGCTCAGTCGTGCAGCCGCTCGACGTCCTCGTCATGTCCGGTACCGGAACTCAGGAATACCAGGCCCATCAGCGCGCCGGCCATGACGACCGATCCGCCGACGCCGCCAATCACCGCCAGCATCGTCACCAGCCGCAACGGTCCATATGCCCCGGCGAGCCCGACGATCGCACCCCCGCTGCACACGGCCGCCGCCAGGATCATCCACGCCATGATCGTGCGGAATCGCTGCCAGGCGTGCGCCGCCTGCTCCGGGTCGTCCAATCCTGGCGGGGCTTCACGCATGGTTTTGCCAATGACCTGCAAACGTGGTCTGCTCAATCCCGCACCGTCTTCACCGCGGAGGAAGCCGGGCGACCGAGGAGATGATGTATGACGATCGCGGCGATTCTGAAGGGCAAGGGTAGTGACGTCGTATCGCTGCCGCGCGATGCGACGGTGCGGCAGGCGGTGACGCTGCTCGCCGACAGGCGCATCGGTGCGGTGCCGGTGGTCGACGGCGATTCGGTGGTCGGTATCTTTTCCGAACGCGATGTCGTCTATTGCCTGGCTGCGCACGGCCCCGGGGCACTGGACCGTCCGGTGGCGGAGGTGATGACCCAGCCGGTGCAAAGCGTCGGCACCGACGAACCGGCGATCGGCGCCCTGTCGCTGATGACCCGCCGCCGCATTCGCCACCTGCCGGTGGTGGACGCCGGCCGGATGATCGGATTCGTCTCGATCGGCGATCTGGTGAAGTACCGGATCGACCGGATCGAAGCCGATGCGGCGGCGATGCGCGATTACATCCAGCAAACCTGACGTTCCGGCGTACCGGGGTTCAGGCGGCGATCGGCACCGGGCGCTTGCGGATCACGGCGATCAGTTCGCGCACCGTACCGCGCGCGAACATCGCCAGCCACGCCCCGTAGGTTACCGCGCCGGCCGCGACCAGGATCGCCAGCCGAATGGGCGCGGCCAGCGGCGGCAGTGCGTGATCGACCATCATGACGACGATCGCCATGCCGACCGCCGCGATTCCCGACGGGATGATCGCCAGCGCCAGATCGCGCCTGCGGGCACCGATCACTGGCAATGCCCGCCATGTCGATGCGAACAGATATAGCGGATAGGCCGCGACCCAACTCCACGCGAGGCCGATCGGTCCCCAGCGTACGCCGATCAGAAACGCAGCACCGAGCAGCAACGCCCCCACCGCACCGTTTTGCGCGCTCACCCCGGGGCGCCCCCGTGCATCGCAGGCCGGTGAATACAGCACCTGTACCGTCATGAACGGCATGGCGAGGGCGATCAGCCGCACGACCGGCGCCACTTCGACCCATTTCGCATCGAGCGCGGTCAGCACCAGCGGTTCGGCGGTCACGGCAAGGCCGAGGTAGAAGGGCATCGCCATCAGCATGATGATCCGCACCGATTGCACGAAAGCGCGCGCCACCGCATCATCGTCGTGCTGGATGCGGGCATAGGCGCTGAAGGCGACCTCGTTCAGCGGCGGCACGACCTTCGACACGAAGATCTGCGCCAGGAACAGCGCGGTCGTATAAATGCCCAGCGCGTGCGCGTCGAACGATCGGCCGCCGATCAGGACATCGACCTGGCTTTGCAGAAACCAGAAGAACTGTCCCGCCGCCATGATCCCGCCATAGCGGGCCAGATGCCCCGCACCGCGAAAGTCGAAGCTCGGCCACATCAGCGATCGGGCGCCCCAGGTCAGTATGGCGGCGCGGACGGCGTAGAGCGCGATCGGCGCCCAGACGAGCGTCCACACCCCCCAGCCAGCCAGCGCTCCGCCAAGGGCGGCGGCCGCTCCGGCCAGCGAGGCTGCGATGTTCGCCGTCGCCTGCCGTCGAAATTCCATCGCACGGCTCAGCAGCGCATACGGGAGCGCAGCGAAGGGTGTGATGACATAGATGAGTGCCTGGACACGCAGCAGCTGCGCAACCTCGGGCTGGCGATAATAAGCGGCGGCGATCGGTGCGATCGCGATCTGCCCGAGTGCCAGCAGGGCGTTGACGGCGATGAGCATGCCGAACAGCTGCCGCGTCTGTCGGCGCGTCACATCGTCGCGCTGGATCAGGCCACTTGCCAGTCCATAGCCGTTGAGCATGTTCAGGAAGACGAGGACCACG